>CAMDCW010000018.1 GCA_945890745.1 Phycisphaera mikurensis NBRC 102666 | reverse complement strand
TACCAAGCGTATTGACTCCGTGTGCCCACCTGGATGCGAAGGATTGCGGCACACACGGATTGCGCTGTGCCCAGGTGCAGGGGCTTCGTTTCTTGCCGAAGCAGCCGCGCGCGAGGCAACGCTCTTGGTGACCGGTGAAGCGCGTCACCATGATCATCTTGCTGCAATTTCCGCGGGCATCACGCTGTTGTTGCCGGGTCACACGCAGACGGAGCGCGGCTACATGCCAGAACTTGCGCGGCGATTGGCAGTGGCGCTTCCCGGAGTTTCATTCACCACTTCGCAGGCGGATCTGCCGCCGCTCAGTGAGGCTTCAATGCGCCCGGTGCCGGCACTAGGCGTGCGGCCACGGCGACCGCTTCGCTAAGACTTCCGGCGGATGCCGTTGCTCCAATGGCCTCCGCAAGCCCGTCGTTGGCGTTGAACACTCCGCCGCCAATAAGGAGCGGCACGTCGTGAGCTTCCGGATAGGCATTCATGGCGTCGGCAAGGTCCATGGCTGCGCGCACGGAGAGCAGGGTGGACGCACTTGCTGCCACGAGGTGGAACGCGGGACGCTCGTCCGACGCGCTGTCGACGATCGACATGACCACTTCATGGGCTGGCACGTTGGCTCCAAGAAACTCAACGGTCCATCCGTCCATTTCAAGGACATCGGCAACCATACGGATTCCAATGTCATGGAAATTTCCTCCCACCGTGCAGCACAGCACGCGTCGCCCATCGGCAGGTGGCGCCTGCACCGAGGCGCGCAATTGCGTAACGATGGAGCGCATTGCTGCGCTGCAGAAATGTTCATCCGCAATGGAGGCTTCCTGCATGTGCCACATGCGGCCGATCTCGTACAGCGATGGCGCGATGATGCGCTCATAGACAGCAAGGAGCGGCATTCCGCCGCGCAGTGCCTCGACGGCAATCCTTGCGGCCGCTTCTTGGTCGCGTTGTAAGAGATGCAGCAAGACCAGCCGCGACAGCGTGGAATCTTGGGTAGTTGCCTCTATGAGGCTGTGTTCATGATCCGGAGGATCGGCGATCGCAGCGGTAGCAGCTTGGCAGAACGGACTCAAACTGGAAGCGACAGCGTCAGGAAGTTCCTTGGATAAGCAACTGCACAGCGCCAAGACATGACCTTGGATGTCAGCTTCCGAAGCCCCGCGCGCACGAAGTGCCTCGGCAGCCCAGGCCACATGACCGCCGTACAGTTCGGGGCGATGGCAGGCGATGGCTTCTACTAAATGCGAAATCCGCGCAAGGGTCTCGGTGCGCCACAAGCGTCGACCTTCGGGTCCGTAGCGCCCTTGCATCGACGGGTCATTCTCAAAGTGCAGGTCGACGGCAATATCCGCAAGGCCGCGTTGAACGGCGCTAATCGCGGAGGCATGCTCTCGTGACACTCGGTACATCGGATGTGGGTTCGTGCCCCCCAGCGGTACAGATTCAGCCACGGAATCGGGCCAGCACCATGGAGGTGTTGTGGCCGCCAAATCCAAACGAGTTATTGATGGCATAGTCAAACTTGACCTCTTGCGCCACATTGGCGACAAAGTTCAAGTCGAAGCCCTCGTCTGGGTTCTCCAGGTTGATGGTGGGGGGCAGTACGCCCTCCACGATGGCCTTCACGGTTGCCACGGTTTCGATCGCGCCAGCGCCGCCGAGCGTGTGCCCGGTAACGCCCTTGGTACTCGACATGGCAATGTTGGCGGCGTGCGCACCGAAGAGCGACTTCACAGCCAGGACTTCCGCCTTGTCACCAAGGGGGGTGCTGGTGCCGTGCGCGTTGATGTACTTGATATCGGTGGTGTTCAACTCGGCGTCCTTCAAGGCAATTTCCATTGCCTTGCGCGCGCCGCGACCCTGATCGTCCGGTGCCGCAATATGCGTGGCATCGCCGGTGACTCCAAAGCCCACAAGCTCCGCATAGATGCGTGCGCCGCGTGCTTTGGCATGCTCAAGTTCTTCCATGACAATGATTCCCGCGCCTTCAGCAAGCACGAATCCGTCGCGGTCACGGTCGAACGGTCGACTGGCTCGGGTTGGATCATCGTTGCGCGTACTGAGCGCCTTCATTGCCGCGAAACTGCCAACGCAGAGCGGGGTGACTGCGCCTTCGCTGCCACCAGCCACCATCACATCCGCGTCTCCGCGTTGGATGATGTGGAATGCTGCGCCGATCGCGTGGCTTCCAGTAGCGCATGCAGTCGCAGTGGCGATGTTTGCGCCCTTGAGGCCAAATCGAATACTGACATTTCCAGCCAATGCATTGACCATGAGTTTCGGCACAACAAACGGGCTCACTGACCGCGGTCCGCGATCAAAGAGCTTTCGTAGGCCAACTTCAATGGTGTCAATACCGCCAATTCCAGAGCCAATCGCCACGCCGTAGCGGTACGGATCGCCCTGCGAGAAGTCCATGCCGCTGTCAGCGACCGCTTCTTCCGCTGCGCACATTCCAAACACAGAGAAGCGGTCCATGCGCTGGATGGACTTCGGATCAATGCGTTTTTCGGGCTGCAGATTTCGCACTTCACCGGCAAAGGTCACGCTCCACTCCGGTGTGGGAGTGAACAGCGTGATGGGACCGATTCCGGACTTGCCCTCAACGAGAGCATTCCAGAATTCCGGCACGGTGTTGCCGACGTCTGTCACGGTTCCAAGCCCGGTGATGACAACTCGTCGAAGTGTGATCGTCCGCATGTCGGGTTTGGGTCCGTGGAAGGAATGCGCCCCGACCCGGGGTGGGGCCGGGGCGCAATTTCGGTCAGCGGGTGCTACCCAGACTCAAATCAAGGGTCACTTCTGTCCCTTGGCCTGCATCTGGTCGTGAATGAAGTCCACGGCGTTCCCGACGGTGAGAATCTTGCTGGTCTGGTCGTCTGGGATCTGGATATCGAAGCGTTCTTCGAGTTCCATCACCAGCTCGACTAGGTCAAGGCTGTCAGCGTTGAGGTCGCTTGTGAAGTTAGTGTTACGGTTGATCTTGTCTTTGTCAGCCGAGAGTTTCTCAGCAACAACAATGATCACCTGCGGTTCAATCTCATCCTTGGTCACGGTCACGTCGCTCTCCTTTGAGAGGGTTACGGGCGGCCGGAGGTTTCCGGCCCCTTAGGCGAAGGGGGGAATATAGCGCATTTCATCGGCCCATGGAGGTGCGGTTTGGCACCGAGCCGGCTGGGCAAATTTCCAGCAACGGTCACATCGGCAGACCGCCGTCTACAACAAGAACTTGACCGGTGATGTACCCGGCGTCGTCGGCAGTCAGATAGGCCACGGCGGCGGCAATATCCTCAGGAATTCCGAGCCTGCCGACAGTAATGTGCTCCGCCACCTTTTTCTTGTCATCGGGGCCAAGAAACGCGGTCATGTCCGTCTCAACGAAGCCCGGAGCCACCACGTTGGCAGTGATGCCCTTGGCGCCAAGTTCTTTGGCGATGCTCTTGGTGAGTCCAATCACGCCCGCCTTGGCGGACGCGTAGTTGGCCTGGCCCTTGTTGCCCTCAACACCACTGACGCTACCGATATTGACCACGCGTCCAAACTTCCCACGCAACATGGGGCGCGAAGCAGCGCGGCAAGCGATGAACACCGAACGCAGGTTGACATTGATGACCTCATCAAAGTCGGCGTCGGACATGCGCATGATCAAGCCGTCCTTGGTGATGCCGGCGTTGTTGACAAGAATGTCAAGACGCCCGTGTTTCTCTGCTACTTCTTCCACCATGCGCTGCACGGCAAGTCCGTCGGCGATGTCGCAGGTGCGATGTTCGCAGGTGCCACCGGCAGCGATGATCTCTGCTTCCAGGGACTGCAATTGCTCGGCGTTGCGCGCAACGGCCACCACATGGCGGCCATCCTTTGCAAGGCGCTTGGCGATTCCGCGGCCGATTCCACGGCTTGCTCCAGTGACGATTGCTACGCGCTTATCCATGCAGAAGCTCCTCTATAGATGGGGGGCGAAGTGTAACTGCACAGCTAAGACCATGAAAAAGGCAGCGGGACCGGCGTCAGCCAGTCCCGCTGTTTGCGCACACCTTCCAAGGAAGGCGCAGCGCGTCAATTCACTTGCCAGGGCCGCGACCCGGGCGATCAATGCCTCCCGGCGGCGGCTTGTTGCGCATCGGAGGAGCGCCAATTGGCCCAGATTCCTCGCCGGAACCGGAAGCTTCGGGTTTCTCCTGCTCTTGAACGCGCGCGGTCGGCTTGACGGTCTCGTCCGGCTCCAAGGCAACCTTTCGATCGGCATCGACCACTTTGACCCACTCGCCGATCAGGTTTGAACCACTGATCTTGCTCATGATGTCAACGGGCTGAACGTAACTCTCAAAGAGTTGCGTTTCGACTTTCTTGCCTTCGCCCGTTGCCTTGAATGCCCACAATTGCGCCTCGATATCGCTGCCCGCGCGGTAGACGGCCATCACATAGGCCTTGCCTTCGCGATTGGTAGTGGTCAGGTCAATGCGAGTCACCGGTGCGCAGGCCTTCTCAAATCCGCCGCCACTCTTCATGGCGTCGAGCACGGCAACATCTTGCGGTCCCATGGCAGCGCGAATGGCTTCTGGCTTCGACTTTGCAAAACCGTCAAAGAACTTCAGGACGGCAACGCGCTCTGGGTCGGTTCCCGGAGCCTTGTCTTCTGGAAGGCGGATCTTGTCACTGATTCCCAGTTCCTTCATGAGCTGGGCGATCGGTGTGACGGTTGGTGCCGGCGGCGGTGGTGGTGGCGGCGGCGGCGGTGGCGCCACGGCCACAGGGGCCTCCTCTTCTTCGCCGCATCCACTCAGTGTGAGCGGTGCAAGCACAAGAGCGGCGGCAAGTCCAGCAGCCGTTGCGGCGCGCGCAATGGCTCGGAATGCATCACCTTCAGGCGTTCGCTTGGACTGCATGATCTCGTTGGGGTTGGTCGTGTTGGTCATGGGTGTGTACCTCTGTCGAACGATCGATCCGTCTCATCAAGCCCTTCAGCACGGTGTTCGGAGCAAGCTCGTGGAAGGCTGCATCGCTGCCGCCTGCGATCTCTCCGCCCTTGAGTGCGCCGATCATGTCGGTGCAGGACTGGCTCCATCGTACCGGGGAGACGATTTGTTCCACCAGCAACTTTCGGAGCCGCGCCGGATCGTTTCGGTGGTGCCGAAGACCGGTGACATTGCTCCAAACATCCACCGAAAGTGGCTTCAATTCCACGTGTTCCAAGGCGCGGGCCATGCCCTCGGCGGCCGAGGCCATCAGCGGGCTGTGGAACGCTCCGGCGACCGCCAGCTTGGCGGCGCGCAGCCCCATGGTGCCGGCAACTTCCACGGCGCGGTCGCATGCGGACCCGGATCCAGAGACCACAATTTGCCCGGGGGCGTTGAAGTTGGCAGGTACCAGCACTTCGCCCTTTGCTGCGGCTGCGCAGACTTCGTTGGCTTGCGTTTCATCAGCACCGATCAGTGCCACCATGCCGCCGCGCGATGCTTCTGCTGCTTGTTGCATCAGTCGTCCGCGCGTGGCTACTAGGCGCAGTCCGTCTGCAAACGAGAACGCGCCCGCGATGCACAACGCGGTGTACTCACCGAGCGAAAGCCCGTTGGCTGCGACGGTGACGATGGCTGGGTGCTTCTCGAAGAGTGCGGAGTGACATGCCATGCCGCACGTAAAGAGTGCAGGCTGACTGATATCAGTTCGATTGAGTTCTTCTTGCGGACCCGTGAAACAGAATTCACTCAAGCGCCGAGCACCGAAGCTAGTGATCTCGTCAGCTGCTTGGTAGACGCTGGCTGCCGCTGGGCTGAATTCCACCCATGTTTGACCCATGCCAACCGTTTGCGCACCTTGTCCGGGGCAGAGGAAGACGAAGCCATTGCTGATCGCGCTCATCGATTATTTCCTTCTTGAGTGCAGTGCGTTTCCGGCAAGCCGGTGCGCACTCACATATTCCAAACACACGAAGCCCAAGTCACTCCTGCACCAAAGGCCACAAGAATGATGGGCTTCCCGGGACCAATCGTCTTTGCTTCAAGTAACTCGTCGAGGCAGATGGGAATGCTTGCCGCGCTGGTATTTCCGTAGCGATCGATATTGATGTACACCCGATCGGCAGGCAACTGCAGCTTCTCGATGGCGCTCTCAATGATCCGAATATTGGATTGGTGACAGATGTACTGCTGCACATCGTCAACCTTCATGCCAGTGGCATCAAGTGCATCGCGGATCGCTTCTTGAAAGCGCGTCACTGCAAATTTGTAGATTTCGCGCCCGTGCATGCGGAGATGGCCAAGGCGAATCGGATTCGCTTCATCTCCCGCAGGAACATCGCGATCAACCTTGGGGTGGTACAGCGTGCGCCACAAACGTCCATCGCCATGCATGGTCTGGTGGATGCAACCCTTGGAAGGATCGGGATCCGCAGTAAAGATGGCAGCGCCGGCGCCGTCACCAAAGATGATCGAGACCGAACGGTCGGACCAGTCAACCAGGCGGGTCAGCACTTCCACGCCAATGACCGCGATGTTCTTGGCTCTGCCGCAGCGGATCATGGTGTCGGCCAAATTCATGCCGTAGAGAAACCCGCTGCAGGCTGCAGCAAGGTCGAACACAGCGGCCTCATCGGCCCCGACTGCTTCACTAATGCGCGCCGCAGTGGACGGGCAAATCATCTCGCCGCTCACGCTGGCCACGATGATCATGTCAAGATCTGCAGCATTGATGCCAGAATTAGCGAGCGCCTTGAGCAGGGCATCGCGCCCGAGCGAGAAGACGGTCTCTGATTCATTGGCGCGGCGGCGAGCCTTGATACCGGTGCGCTGCTGAATCCACTCGTCGCTGGTGTCGACGATCTTCTCAAGGTCTTTGTTGGTGAGCTCTTCAGCAGGAACCGCGCGACCCGTGCCCGCGATCCTCACGCCACGCCCAAAGGGCACAGCAGTCATGCCTCGACCTGCTCCATCTTGACGGTGGCAAGGCGCGCAACGATCTTCTCATTGATGCGCGCCTCAGCGAAGGCTTTGCCGCGCAAGATTGCATTGCGAATGGTCTTGTCTTTGCTGGAACCGTGACTGATGAGTGACACTCCATTCACGCCCAAGAGCGGCGCGCCGCCGTACTCGTGGTAATCGTGCTTGGAATAGATGCTCTTCACCACTGGTTCAAAGCGCATGGCAAGTTCTGGATCCGTGGCGATGACTTCGTGCGCGATGGCGCGGAAGATGCCAGCAGACAGGCCTTCAGCGAGTTTCAGCATGACGTTTCCAACGACGCCGTCAGTGATGATGACATCAGCTTCGCCGTTGAATACGCCGCGTCCTTCGACGAAGCCAGTGAAATTCAAGTGATCAAATTGGCGGATCAAGTCGCGGGCGTTTCGGATCAGATCCGTGCCCTTTTGCTCTTCACCACCAACATTCATCAGCGCCACTCGTGGGTTCTTCATGCCCATGATTTCGCGCGCATAAATATCGCCCATCACGCCGTATTGGGCTAGATGAGTGGCCTTTGGCTCAATGTTTGCGCCGACATCAATCAAGATGATCGGTCCACTAAACGTTGGAATGGTGACGCAGATTCCAGGACGAACCACGCCAGGCAAGCGGCGCATGAAGTACTGGCTTGCAGCTACGCACGCGCCTGTGTTTCCAGCGCTGATGACTACATCAAGGCGATTCTCAGCCTTCGGTGACGCCATCTGGTTCATCACCACGATGGAGGAATTCTTCTTGGCCTTCATCGCCTCAACAGGCGACTCGTCCATTCCGATCACTTCAGTGGTAGCAACGATCTCGACGCGTTCATCGTTGAGAAAGCCGCGCTCTTCGAGTGCATCGCGGATCACAGCTTCGTCCCCGAAGAGGACGAGGCGATCATCATGCAACAACGACGGGAGCGCCTGAACGCATCCCTTGAGAATTTGGTCGGGGGCATTGTCGCCCCCCATCACGTCTACGCCTATGCGCATCGGAGAAGTTGTGCGCCAGACCGGGGCTTACGCCTCGGGCTGGGCCACCCTCAACTGCAGGCCAGGACGCACGTAGCCGCAGTCGCGGCACGCGGTGTGCGGACGCTTGTTTGCGCCGCAGTTGGGGCAGTTGACGGTGTGTGCGGCGGTGAGCGCCTGGTGAGCGCGGCGGCGACGAGTGCGGCCGGGAGATGTGCGGAATGCTGGAAGCATGGTGTGTGGGCCTCTATCTATCTATGCGATGGACTGAAATGCGCTGCATTCCCCAGCGGGGGCCTGACCGAAGCGCAGGGGTCGGATGGTAGCCGAAACAGCATGTGCAACGCAAGATGCGTGTCGCATCGCTGACAGGCGACCCTGTTTCCGGTAATCTTGCTCGCCCTGATGTTGAAGTACGAATTGTTCACCGATGGAGCGTGCTCTGGCAACCCCGGCCCCGGCGGTTGGGGATTCATTTTGCGCGGCGGGGACCTTCCGCACGAGCAGTTTGAGAGCGGCGGGGAGCTAGGAACCACCAACAATCGTATGGAACTCACCGCAATTATTCGTGGGCTTGATGGACTACCAGACGGTGCGCAGGTGATCGTGACCACGGACAGCGATTACTGCGTCAAGGGACTGAATGAGTGGATTGAAGGCTGGAAAAAGCGTGGTTGGCGCAAAGCTGACAAGTCACCGGTACTGAATCGTGATCTCTGGGAATTGCTCGACGCGCATCGAACCCGCTTGCGGGTGCGTGCGACATGGATTCGTGGCCACAATCAGCATCCAGAGAATGAGCGATGTGACCAATTGGCCGTCGCCGCTATCGATGAAGTACGTCGAAGCCGGCAAAGTGTGCACAATCGTGGCGCATAACTGAATTGATCATTCGGTGAATGAAGTTTGATTGTGCCGTCGAGGCGGTTGCGATCATTGACGATTCTCGCTATCGTTCACCCCTTCACCCAAACGGAAACATAGATAGAACCATGCCAACGATCAATCAGCTCGTCCGCAAGCCCCGCCGTTCGCCGGATGCGAAATCGAAGGTCAAGGACCTCGCAGCATGCCCGCAAAAGCGTGGCGTTTGCCTCCAAGTAAAGACCGTCACCCCGAAGAAGCCGAACTCCGCGCTTCGCAAGGTTGCACGTGTACGTCTCTCCAACGGCAAGGAAGTCACCGCCTACATCGGCGGCGAAGGCCACAACCTGCAGGAGCACTCAATCGTGCTCGTGCGTGGTGGTCGCGTTCGCGATCTTCCTGGTGTTCGTTACCACATCGTGCGTGGCACGCTTGACTGCCTCGGAGTGGAAGGCCGCAAGAAGGGCCGTTCGCAGTACGGTGTGAAGAAGAAGGCTGCTGCCTCGAAGAAGAAGAAATAATTACGCACCTTGGTGAGCGGGCTGTTCCCGCCCACCGTTCCATCACGTATCGGCGAGTAATTCCGCGCTTACCTCAGGGACCTTTGTCCCGCGCGGCATGAAACCACCGGCTTTCGCCGGTTTCGCCAGAAGGAGACTAGAGATATGCCCAGGAAGTTCACCGCTAGCGAATCGCAACTCAAGCCTGACGCCCGCTATCAGGACAAGGTTGTCGCCAAGTTCATCAACTGCATGATGTACGGCGGCCAGAAGGGTCCAGCCACGCGCGTTGTGTACGACGCGTTCGATGAGATTCAGACCCGACTCGACAAGGATAAGAACGAGAACATGCCGAAGACGGCGATCGAGCTCTTCCAGAAGGCGTGCGACAACGTGCGCCCAGTGGTTGAAGTTCGGTCCAAGCGCGTCGGCGGAGCCAACTATCAGGTTCCGATGCAGCTGAACCGTCGTCGTCAGCAGAGCCTGACCTTCCGTTGGATCATCGACGCGATTCGCTCTGAGCGTGGTCGTCCGATGCACCTTCGCCTGGCGAAGGAACTGATGGACGCAGCGAAGAACGAAGGCAAGGCAGTGACCACCCGCGAGAACACGCACCGTATGGCTGACGCCAACAAGGCGTTCGCGCACTTTGCTTGGTGATCGCCTGCTCCGCAGCTTGATTTACTGAAATTTCCCGAAGCGCCAAGCACAAACTTGGCGCTTCGGTGTTTTTCTTTATCGCTCCGGTGTTTTTCTCTATCGTTGTGTCTATGCCTGACTCGTTGCCAGATCCGCACGCTCGTCACCACCGGCAAATGATCTTGCCGGGATTTGGCGTTGCGGCACAGGCGCGCCTCGCGGGAGCGCATGCATTGGTGGTTGGTTGCGGCGCGCTCGGATGCGCAGCGATTGACCTACTGGCGCGCGCAGGTGTGGGCACGCTGACGCTGGTGGACCGCGATGTGGTGGAAGTCACCAACTTGCAACGACAGTCGCTCTATGTAGACGCCGATGCGCGCGCTAGTGTGCCGAAGGCAGAAGCGGCGAAGCGTCGCGTGCAGGCGATCGATCCGGCATTGCGTGTGCATGCCTGTGTTGAACATCTTTCATCTGACAATGTTGAAGAGTTTGTCAGCGATTGCGATGTGATCATTGACGGGCTCGACAACTATCGAACGCGTTATCTGTTGAATGATGCGGCGGTGAAACTTGGCAAGGCGTTCGTGCACGCGGGTGCGGTGGCGATGCGGGGCACATCGATGCCGATACTTGCTGGGGTAGCGGGCACGCTTGGAATTCCAAAGGCTGACGCCCCGTGCCTGCGGTGTGTGTTCCCCGAAGTACCGGCTCCGGGCGAAGGTGAAACATGCGACACGGCTGGGGTGTTTGGCCCGGCGGTTGCCATGGTTGGCGCCTATGCGGCGGGGCAGGCGATCAAGTTGCTTGCGGGGCGCGCGGACCTGTTGGATGTCTCATTCTGGTCGATGGAACTTGAAACGAATCGGATGTCACGCATGTCGCTCGCGGGGGCGGGGCGGGCGGAGTGCCCATGTTGCGGTGCTCGGCAGTTTGAGTTTCTGGACGCGGAAACCGATGGCCGCTGCACGGTGTTGTGCGGTCGCAACGCGGTGCAGGTGCGCCCGGCGGCGGTGGCACAGGTGGACCTGGTGCGGCTGCAGTTGCGGCTTGCGTCGCTCGGAACATTTGTGATGGCGGATGGCTTGCTCGTCGGCTCACTTGCCGGGTCGATGGAGCTGTCAGTATTCCCTGACGGCCGGGCCATTGTGCGCGGCACCACGGATCCAATCGTTGCGCAGACCATCTACGATCGCTGCATCGGACAGTAAGCAAATTTGTCTAGACTACGGGTCTTATGTCATACGCCCATTACGTCCTCCCCGGTCTGAACCTTGGTCTGAACTACGCCGAGACGCTCGCCAAGACCATTCCTGCTGACAAGTTTGCGCACTTCCCTGCAAAGGATGTGGTGTGCCCCGCCTTCTACATGGCGCATCTGTCCATCTATCCGCATCGCGCGCTCGGCATGCTCGGCCGCCCCGATCTCATCGTTCCAAATCCTGCTGGTTGGGATGATCGCTTCAAGGCTGGCATCGAAGCCGCACCCGGCGAGTATCCGTCCAAGGACGAGATCATGAAGCACTTCACCGCCGGCTACCAGTCCATAGCCAAGGCACTTGAAACTGCTCCGGATTCCGTCTTCGCTGAGGAAAATCCTGGCGAAGGTCGCATGAAAGAGATGTTCCCGCACAAAGGTGCCCTGATCACCTTCCTGTGCATCGGCCACATGCAGATGCACCTTGGGCAGATCAGCGCATGGCGACGCATCATGGGCCTCGGGAGCGCCATGTGATGCGCGTAGCGCGGATGCTTCGATCGACGATCGCAGTACTCGCGCTGTTGCTATCGGCAGTCATCACTGCACCCGTCATGGCGGGTAGCGATGCCGTGCGCTACGCCATCGGCGCCATCGATCTGTTGCCGCTGAACGCCGTGCTTGCCATGCTTGATGGCGCAGGGGTGACTACCCCGCGCAGCAGCGTGTTGGATGCGTATGAACGCTATCTAGCGGACTGGCGCACTGCGGAACTTGCGAACGCAGCGAAGCGTGGTGCCAGTAGTGGCACAGACACGCCCAGCGGCCCCTACGCCCACCCGATTGCACAATCCCGGGCCACTGTGCTGCAACAGCTCACCGAACTTGACGCGTGTGCCGCACAGCGCGAACGCCTTGAGGATGCCCTCTTTGCGGCCATCGCTCTGGCAAGCGATGAACCAATGCGTGCCAAGATCGCCAACTTGCGGGCGCAACGAGCGTTGCAAAGTGCAGTTGCTGATCAACCCAGCGAAACGGCGGCACTGGGCGCGCAACTTGCAGACTTTGATGTTGAAGCCGCCCTCATGCGCGCACTTCCTGACGACCATGACGCGCTTGCAGCCGCGATGGCCGCGTTGGATTCAACCCGCGCACGTCGGATCTCTGCGATCCGCGCTTTGTGCCAGAGCGTACGCAAATCGCGCCTGGACTTTGCAGCAGATATGGATCGCCTGGGGGTTTCCACACTGTCCATGCTGGACTACATGGAACTTCGCGCCGCTGATCGGGCATTGCGCTCACCTGATTCGGAGGACGAGCCCGTTGCCGGAACGGAGTTTGCGCGCATTGCTGGCGGAATGACCCAAGCATGGGCCGAAAAACGTCAGAAACTCAGTGGCCCAGCGTCCGCGGTGTTGCGCGCGCAGTGGGACGCGTGTCGCGTGCTGTTGGAAACGCTTCCCCCGCCAGCGCGCTGGAAATTTGCGTGCCGCATGTGCGAGGAGATGTACGAATTCAACGCCTGCAATGATTCAAGTACTGGAATCCCACTGGGCGGATTGCTGGCTCCACTCCTGCGGCCGACGCTTGACAACGCCTGTCGCGAATGCCTTCATAGCGCGATCGAAAAATGGCGGGTCGAGTTCCCGAAATTCCTGGTTGATGCCGGTAGCCAACTCGTTGAGCGCCAGTATCAAGCGCTTGGAAAGTTTGACGCAACAAACCAGTGGTATCAGACGAACATAGCTATCAGCGATCAATTCGCCAAGGAATTTGCAGCATTTGATAAGCGCGCACTCGCCCCGTGCGGCGCACAGTGTGTTGGCAACGATGAGGAATCGCCAGACTGGTTATTGCTTGCCAACATTCCCGAAGCGAAGGACATCGTGGATGCAGCCAAGACGGAGGAGTTGGAAGCCGAACAGGCAGCGCAAGGTGAAACCGCTGATCCGCTTTCCTTGGCACTTTCACAAGTAAATGGGAATGACACTCCCACCAGTTCATTTGCGGACTTGCCAGCGCTACTGACCACCCTTCGTTCCTTGGGAATGCCGGAAGAATCTGCAGACACTATTCGCAGCCTGCATGCGGACTACATGCAGCGCTGGGGAGAAGTTGCCGAGCCGTTGGAGGTTGCGTATGAAGAATCGTTTTATCAAGGCACGATGAATGCTGATGGCGTGGCGCAGTGCCCGCCGTGCGTGCGTGCCGATGCGGAGCGGATCGCCGCGAGCGCACGCGTGGAGGCGGATTTCCAAGCGGCTATTGCCGCCGCGCTCGGCACCGGGCTGAGTGATAGCGATGCGGCGCTCTTACGGATGGCGTGCAATGCGGGTAACCCGCAGTCCTTAGCGAACCGGTCATACCTTGACCAAGACATGCTTGGCGCATTGCGCGTGAACCCCGCGCTGGTAGTGATATCCGCGCAACTGTCGCCCGCCGCCCGCCGTGCCGCCGTGGACGTTCTTGCTGCGCGCGAATCCCCAGTGTGCGCCACCATCAAAGTAGAGCGCGATACCCGCATGCTTCTTACCGCGTCGCAGCGCGGATCCATGCCCGATTCGTTGGCAAGTATGAGCCAACTGGAACGATTGCGATTCCATACTGCGCGGCAAGTACACATTGATCAGATCACTGCGAATGCATCGGCCGCCGCGCGCGCTGCTCGCGTCACCGCGAACGAAGCCATCAACGCCGTATGCAATGCCTTATCCCCGGAAGATGCCGCGCGTGTGCGCACGGCCGCAGTTCGCCGCGGCTATCCAGATGCACATCGGTCCGACGCAGAGATTGCCATCGTTGCGCTCACACTCTGTGACGTGCTTCCGCCCGAGGACATCGCTACCCGCGTGGCCATTGCAACAGCAGCCGATGCCTGGCGAGCCGAGGCCACCGTGGTCTGCCAACAGCGGATTGAGCGCCTGAACACCCTGATGAATGGCTCATATGCAGACACCGAGGCACTCCGTACTGCTATTGATGCATCCGGCGTGAACGCACTCGCAGCCATCGACAATGAGCGCCGCGTTCTTGCAGTGGAACGCCTCCGCTTGGTGGCTCCCGCAGAACTCCGCGCGCGTTGTAAGGCGTGGCGTTCCTTCTGCACGCTTGCAGGCGTCGAAGCGAATGATCACGACCTACACTCCGCGCCATGACCCCATTTGCGAGCGAATTTCTCGGCACCGCCGTGTATGTATTTCTTGGCGTTGCCGTCACTGCAAACCTGCGCCTCGCTCGCGCGCCAGGTGTTGGCGGAAGTTACGGAACCGCGGTACTTGGATGGGGCGCGGCCCTTGCTGCCGGCTTGCTGGTCGCTGGTCGAAGTGACTCACAACTCAACCCTGCAGTCACCGTAGCGATGTGGTCCATTGGTCGACTCAAGTCTGACATGGTGGCGGGCAACGTCACTGCACAATGTGCGGGCGCGTTTGTGGGTGCAGCGGTCGCGTGGTTGCAGTTCTTGCCGTACTGGTCACGTACCGATGATGCACAGACCAAACTGGCGGTCTTTGTAAACGTGCCACGCATTCGGGCGCCGCTCTCCAACCTGCTTTCCGAGGTGCTTGCGTCCACCGTCTTTGTCTATGTCATTCTGCGCCTGATCGCCGGAGCGACCATCGATGCCGGCAGCGCGGATCAAATGGAGGACGGCATCGCCTTCCAACTGACGGCCACGCCTATGTCGGTTGTTCAGCCAATGCTGTCCGTCCTGATTGCTGGCATGGCGCTTGCGGTGCTCGCCCTTGGTGCTGCCGGTGCAAGCGATTGCATCATGAACCCCGCGCGTGATCTTGGTTCTCGCGTTGCACACGCATTTCTTCCCATTCCCGGGAAGGGTGGAAGCGACTGGCGCAGCGCATGGATTGGAATTGTTGGTCCAGTGCTCGGTGCGCTCCTCGCGGCAGCACTGTGGCGCGCAACGGTTGC
The DNA here is from genome assembly GCA_945890745.1 of Phycisphaera mikurensis NBRC 102666. Lineage (GTDB taxonomy): Bacteria > Planctomycetota > Phycisphaerae > Phycisphaerales > SM1A02 > UBA966. The sequence goes on along the minus strand of CAMDCW010000018.1, from coordinate 7,647 downwards.
ATGATGAAGCGCGGGGCGACTAGTTAAAGTTTGCCACTTGCACGCGCCGTTCTGAGAGCGCTTCTCTATCATCGGTCGCATGACTGCCATCGCGCTCATCACGCTCCCGCTCGCACTCGTCCTGTCGCTGCAAGCACCGCCCACGTCGACTTCCGCGCCTGCGCCTACTCCTGCGTCAACGGGCCAGTCAGCCCTGACGCCGGAACAAGAGCAAGCGAAACGCATGTCGGAGATGCCATGGTTTGCGCGGCTTGGTATGCGGTCACTCGGCATTGAAGGAAAGCTCCCCGTCGTTGATCGCGTGGTACTGGTTGCCAATGAGGGGGCCTACCTTGCCGAAATCGCGCGCTGGACTCCCAAGGCGCGCTGGCCGGTTCTGATCGAGGATGACGAATTCGCCCCGCGCTTCATCCGCGCCTTTAAGCCAGCGCAGGTGATCCGTCGCCCCGCATCAGCAGTACCCGCCGACGATGCCGCGCTCCGCTCCGCCGTCGATGCTGCAATCGCGCGCGCATGGGGCGGCGACCCCGCCAATGGCTCCGTGGCAGCGCTGCGTTCCATCGGCCTGGTTCCCGCTGGAATCGTCGGCGCGTCAGTCAAGGATCCAGCATGGACCGCCGCGGTGGCACTTGCAGCCGGACGCGGCCAACCACTCGTGTGGATTGAAGAGCCCGCCGGCAGCAGCAGTAATGACATCCTTGGTGCAACCGACTTTGCAGCGCTTGATACCGCAGTGCGCAATTCCTTTGCATCAAGCGGCCTCACGTGGAACACGCTTGGTGATGAGTTAGAGACGTTCACTCTGTGTCGTCACGCCGCGTTGCGCGTTGATCTTCCCTCGCCAGCCGGCGGTCGCAACCCGCAACTTCCTAAGGAAACCGGACCACTTTCACTGACCGACGCACTGTGCCGCAACGCCGATGGATCGCGCTGGGGATTTGCAGCACAGGTCTTTGGCACCAGCACTCGTTCGGCCTACATGGCCATGTGCTCACTATTCCTGCATCGCACCGAAACATGGATGTTTGACGGTTACGCCAACCGCACCGGTGGCATGTACGCCGCGTATTCATTTGCACAGGCAACACCTGTCCTTGCGCAAGAAGGCTTCACCATGAAATCATGGGAGGGCACCAACGGAACGCTTGCTTCGTGGCGATCACTCTTGCCCAAGGGCATCGGTCCGGATGTTCTCTTCATGAACTCCAGCGGCAATGCGGATTTCTTTGAGGTGGAAACCTCATCCAACGCGCCATCCACCGATATCCCCGTCCTGCGAAAGCCGATGGCGCTTTCCATGATTCACAGCTTCTCCCTGCAATCACCCGACGCCGTCTACACGGTCGGTGGTCGATGGCTCGATCACGGCGTGTATGCCTACGTTGGCTCAGTGCACGAACCGTATCTGACCGCATTCGTTCCGCCCGCCACCATCATTCAACGTCTTGCAGCGCTCACGCCGTTCTTGGTGGCTGGTCGACAGTGGCCCGGTGACCCAATCGCACAGGTGTGGCGCATCGCCACCATCGGCGATCCGCTCATGACGATGCCTGCGCCCAAGACGCTCGCCATGCTTCCCGGCCGCGATCATGCGCCTGTACTGGAGACGGGTGAAATGGACCTCCGCGATTCAGCGCGCGCCGCGCTTGAAAAACTGAAGGATGCTGATCCTGCGGTAACGCGTGATTCATGCGCGCGGGCCATGCGTGACTTGGTTCTTGCGGGCGATGACACGGTGGCCGCGCAGTTGTGGAAGCTTGCCAAAGCAAAGGGCGCGCAAGATGCAGTGGCGCGCATTGCACTTGCACCGATCTTTCGCACGGGCACCCGCGCGGAGTTCATGGAAGCATGGTCGATCGCCCGAGACCCCACCGACGAACAGCGCGATATGTTGTGGCACTTGTGGGCGCTTGACATTCCTACGCTGCGCGACCCAGTCACCCTGACAACACTTAAGAGCGCCATGCGATCCCCGCGCTTAGACATGGACGCGCAGGCATTGCTTCCAGCAGTGCGCGCTGTTGATGGGCGTATTGCCGCCGACACATGGGTGAATGAATTGATTTCCAAGACCCCCGATGTGGAAGCACGGCGCAAGCTTGCTCAACTTCTCGGTCCCAATTAACGCTGGCTTGCGCCCTTGGCACCCGACCCTGCACCTACTCCCGCACCCACCCCCGTACCGTCGGCACTCGCGCCGTTCTTGACACCAAGCCCGTCGCCCGCCGCATCACGCACGCGCTCGGCAACCTTGGTCGGGTCGTGTTCAAACGCTACTGGTGCGCCCGGCGCATTCGGCTGCCGTACCCCAAGAAACCGCTCATTTGCAGCTTGTTCAGTGCACGCAAGCAGCGCAACGGTTCCAGCGAATGTTGGATGCAACTGGTCACGCTGAATCAGCGCTCCGTCTAACTCTTCGCTCCAACTGCGGCGCCCCGCTTGGAACGGCTGCCCAGAGCGCAGGTCATCAACCAACTTTGCCAAGGGCAGTATCGCCACGCGTGGCTTGTCCTTGGCCCACGCACGAATTCGCTCATTCGCAAGCGCAATCGTCTCCAACTTGGGCATCTGTGCTTTGGAAAGCATCTTGCCCACAGCAAGCGACATGTCCGGCACATCACCCACCACGAGCGGCACACCTGCATCCACAATACGGTTGAGTTGCGCAAGGCCCCGCTCCAGCAACTGCAAACGTTGCGATTCATCTTTGATGGGAGTTCGGTCTGCACTGAGCGCGCCGTACACAAACCAAAACAGAAAGTCGTCCGCAAAGACCATGGTGACCCGCGGCTCTTGGGTGAGTGTTGCATCCACTTGCGCGCTACCCATCACGCCTGGATTGGTAAAGAAGAGGCCCGAGGCATCGCCCGTCACCTCGCCTGCGCTCACGCGCGCCATCGAAGCAAGGCGCGCCACCGTCATCGGCTCAAGCCGTGCAGGATGCGTGCGGGGTAGCGGGGCACGAACCCCAAAGCCGGCACTGGCACTGGCGCCCATCACATGCACATGCGCATACAACGTCGCCGGATCAATACCCGGCGTGGCATCGCGCGCCAGACTCACCGGCATCGCTGCCGGTACCGCCACCAAGAGCGCTACAAACGAAAGCGCGAGTGCCAATGCCGAAAGTCCACGCAAGCCAGATCGATGGATGTATTCGTTCATGCTGGATCCTCTCCGTGCGGAAGCACACGTACCTGCGCCTTCTGGTTGGCCACCAAATGTCCAGGCGGCACGCTTTGCATGACAAAGACGCCACCAGCAACCACGGACCCATCGCCAATCACCGTGTCGCCACCGAGAATCGTTGCGCCGGCATACACAGTGACGCGTGCGCCGAGCGTCGGATGTCGCTTGGTTCCCTTGCGCAGTGAACCATCCGCGTCGCGCTCAAACTTCTTTGCACCAAGCGTTACGCCCTGATAGATGCGGCAACCTTCGCCAATCGTGCAGGTCTCACCAATCACCACTCCGGTTCCGTGGTCTATGAACACGCCGCGGCCAATCTGCGCCCCGGGGTGAATATCAATGCCCGTGGCAGAGTGGGCAATCTCTGCAAGCATGCGCGGCAGGATCGGCACTTCTCGTATCCATAATTCATGCGCAAAGCGATGTGCGGTCAATGCAGTAATTCCCGGGTAGCACAAGATCACTTCCGCAATACTGCGCGCGGCCGGGTCGCCGCGGTACGCCGCTTCAACATCGGCAGCCAGTGCGGCGCGGATCGCCGGGATCTGTGCAAGTACCTCACTGCAGATGCGGTCGGCAGCGCCATCATGTCGGTCGATCGCGGGACCGCCTGCCGAACACCGCGCCGCATCGATACACTGCGCAAGTGCAAGCTGCAAAGCCGGCACTCGCTCCGCAACGAACGCTTCGATGTCACTGCGCTCGCTAGCGGCGCGTGCTTCGCGGCCCGCGCCGCCTTGACCGCGCTGGTCGCCTTCGCGCTTGGCGGTCGCAGCACCGTCGCTACCCGCCGCGCTGCCTTCGGCGCCCCCCATCAGGTGGAACCCCGGAAACGCAATTTCACGCATCGCGCCCAAGAGCTGCCCCGCGGATTCACGATCAATCGCCAGCAGTTGGCCGATCCGCGCGGTGGCAGGGTGTGCCGCGATCGATGCCGCGATCGACGCCGTGATCGCCTCATGAATTCCTTGCTTTGGCGCGATGCTCATCGTCCACGATCGTATCGGGTTCGGCTATCCTCGCCCGCCCGCGCCGATCGTTGGCGCCTCGCATCCAGAGCCCCCTGAAGCACCTATGGCAATCCTCATTGACGGTAACACTTCGGTCATCTGCCAAGGAATCACTGGCACATCCGGCGCCTTCCACACCAAGGGCTGCTTTGAGTACGGAACGCGCATGGTTGGCGGAACCACCCCAGGCAAGGGCGGTCAGAAGGACGCCAACGGGCTGCCCATTTTCGACACCGTTGCGCAGGCAGTCCGGTCAACCGGCGCTGCTGCCACGATGATCTTTGTTCCGCCCCCCTTTGCCGCCGACGCCATCCTTGAAGCCGCCGACGCCGGAGTGAAGACCATTGTGGCCATCACCGAAGGTATCCCGGTGCAAGACATGATCCGCGTGCGCGCGCGCCTCGCTGGATACCCCGAATCCGTCCTCGTCGGTCCAAACTGCCCGGGTGTCATCACCCCTGGGCGCAAGACCGGTACCCCCGGTCGCTACGAAGGTGGCTGCAAGATCGGCATCATGCCGGGCTACATTCACACGCACCGACTCGACGCTGCTACCCGCAAGGCCGTTGGCATCGTCAGTCGCTCCGGAACGCTCACCTATGAGGCTGTCTGGCAGACCAGCGAACGCGGCATCGGGCAGTCCACCTGCGTGGGCATCGGTGGCGACCCGGTCAAGGGTCTGAACTTCATCGACATTCTGGAAATGTTCGCCGCCGACCAAGACACGGATGGCGTCATCATGATCGGCGAGATCGGCGGCACTGATGAGGTGGACGCCGGCCGCTGGATTCAGGCCAACATGCAGCACAAGCCAGTGGTGGCGTTCATCGCGGGGCGCACTGCTCCTGCCGGGCGCCGCATGGGTCACGCGGGTGCCATCATCGGCGGTGCCGATGACACCGCGCAGGCGAAGATGGATGCCCTGCGCGCCTGCGGTCTGAATGTGGCAGAGAGTCCCGCCGACCTTGGCTCCATGATGTTGAGCAGCCTGGCGGCAGTGGTTCACAGCCACGCCTAGCCCAAACGGGCGGCCGCGTTTCACACTCGCTAGCACGGCAAAAACCCTATTTATAAGGGGTTTTTAGCTGTATGCGCATAGTTATTTGACTACGGCGCTCCACGTGCCCCGTTAATAAATTGTGAGCACCTTTGCTTGACCCGCCCAAAGTGCGGGGCACAATCAAATCGTTCTGGGGCGACACGAGAGGTTGGTTAAAGGGCGTTTAGCTCGGCGAATGCGCCGCGCAGATTGAAACATTGGCTTTGCTTGTTTCCTGATTTCCCTTTTCCCTTTCTCTGTCTGGAGTCCCTACACATGAAGTCGTTCCTCTTTGTTGCCACCGCTACGGTGGCTCTCGGCGCCACGTCCGCATCAAACGCCGCCCTCGTTTATGGCGGCGGCACAGAAACTGGCTCCCGCTTTAACGCTGGCGCTGGTGCGATCACTTACATGAACTGCTTCACGGCGATTGACGGAACCGGAGCTCAAACCCAGCTCGCGGTCGACAGCGCGATCGTCGGCATTCGCCGCCTCGTAGCAGCCGGTGCGCTTCTTGATGTTGGCATCAAGATCTATGCCGCCGAAATGACCTTCGACGGAACCAACTTCGGCCGAGGAGCCAACTACGAGATCTATTCCTCCGCTTCCCTCGGCGCTGGCACGGCGAGCGTCACTCAGCTCGTTAATACGGGCGCGGTATCGGGTGTCACTCTGAACCTGGAAACCGTCTCCAATGCGGGCTTGGGTGGGTTCTGGATCGGTGTCGAGTTCACGGGTGCTAATGCGGCGAATACTGCCAATGGCTGGCGCGTCATGAACGCCCCCACCACGGGCGCGTCTCTCAACGCCTTCGGCATCTACAACAATGCCGGCAGCGGTGTGTTCGCCGCCTTCTTCGCCTTCGGCACTCCGCCGGGAGCCTCGCCCAGCCGCTTGATGGTGGACGTGAACGGAACGCTTGTGCCAGCTCCAGGCGCCATGGCTCTCCTCGGAGTCGCTGGCTTGGTCGGCGCACGCCGTCGTCGCTCATAAGTCAGCGCGATATGCATGATTCATTCAGGACCCCGGCCTTACGGTCGGGGTCCTGTCGTTTTTGCCACTTGGCGGTGGCGCGCATCGGTAACCTTCCGTTATGGCCACGGATCGGCCCTCCACTGCAGCAACTTCTCGGTCTTCATTCGCCGCGCTCTACGGAAGCCGGACGATGTTGGTGCTATTGGTCTTGGGGTTTGCAGGCGGAGTGCCAAACGTCTTGGTCACCACGGTGGCGCAGGCATGGACCTCCAGCGCTGGTTGGAGCGTCACCGCCATCGGCGCGCTGACATTCTGCACGTTGCCGTACGCGCTGAAATTTCTCTGGGCACCGATTGTTGACGGCACGTCGCTGCCGTTGTTCGGGCGCCTCGGCCGCCGACGCGGTTGGTTGGTGGTGTCACAGTCGCTCGCACTGTTGGCGCTCGTTGCGCTCTCGCTCTGGGGGCCAGTACCCACCGATCCCGCGCCCGGCATCGAATGGACTCCTGGCGAGTTTGCCGCGGCCGCACTGCACAACCGAATCTTCTTCGCACTGCTCTGCGCCGCCGCGTTCTTCTCCGCCACCCAAGACATTGTTGCCGACGCGTTCCGGACCGAATCGCTTGAGCCCACTGAACTTGGCGCCGGTGCAAGCACATTCGTATCTGGCTACCGCATTGCATTCGTGGTCTTAGGTGCGGGCGTACTGCTGGTGGCTGAGGCCATCACCTGGCGCTTTGCAACGCTCGGCGCAGCACTTGCCATGGGGCTTGGCGTGGTGGCAACACTCAGCGCCCGCGAGCCCGAACTTGCCAGCGGCACCAGGCCAACGCTCACTGAGTCGCTGGTTCAGCCAGTCGCGCGGTTCTACTCAGCGTGGGGTGGACGGGTGCTGTTCCTGGCTGCCTTCGTGTTGCTCTTCAAGTTGCCCGATCAACTTGCCACCAACATCACCACGCCGCTCCTGATGAAGGGGCTCGCCTATTCGGCGGAGTCGATTGGCTGGGTCCGCCAAGCGTTCGGCTTCGCCATGACGATCGTTGGTGCCGCGGCGGGCGGTTGGATGGTGGCGCGTCTTGGGATCATTCGCTGCTTGTGGATTTTTGGCCTCGCGCATTCGTTAAGCATTGCTGGGTTCTTGGCACTTGCCATTGCCTACGGCGCAACGGTGCATGCCACACCAACGGTTGCGCCACCGGTGTGGGCGCTCATGCCCGCCATCGCACTTGAGAACATAGTCATTGGAATGGTGACCAGCGGCTTTGTGGCATTCCTGATGTCCATTTGCGATCGTCGCTACACCGCCACGCAGTACGCCTTGCTCACGGCGCTGATGGCGGCGGGCAATGCGGTAGCAGGGGGCATGAGCGGTGCCGTGGCACAGGCACTCGATTACCCCGGGTTCTTAGTCGTGGCCATGCTGGCTGGAATCCC
>CAMDCW010000017.1 GCA_945890745.1 Phycisphaera mikurensis NBRC 102666 | reverse complement strand
TTCTCGCTGTTGATTTCCGCGCGACGTATTCCGGAGGCGTTGACGGTTGGTGCGGAAATCATGCGCGCGCCCGCCAATGAAAAACAAGCAGCGGGCATTGCGTGGACGATCGTCAATGTGGTTCCAGGTGATGCGGATGCGTTGGCATTTGCGCTCAAGGCGGCGCAATCATCGGATCGTGCCTTGAAGGGTCGTGATCCAATGGTTGGTGCGATTCTTGCCCGCGTCCTGTGGCTTTCGGGCCGGCGCACCGAGGCGATCGAGACTGCACGTCGCGCGCTTAGTTTGGCGGACTCGCCTGATCTGCAGAATTCACTGCGCGAGGATCTGCGGGTGTACGAGCCAGCTTCGAAGCAACCGGCGCCAGCGCGGTGAGCCATAGCCGTTGGGTATTGATGATGCAGTGGGCTACACCGGCGGACGTGCGCGATCAATCCAACACGAACACGCGTTGCAAGAAGCGCCGCGCGGGTGCAGGCAACACATCCACGGTGGTACGCAGGGTCTCTTCAGCAGTGAATCGGACGCCCATGAGGATGAGTGTGCAATAGACCGTGGCAACGGTGACAAATTCCATTCCGGCGCCAACCCGACCCTCGGGAAGTGTCATGGATTCGCGGATGCTGTGCCCGATTGATTGCGCGGCGAGCGCGGTGAGGACTGCCAGCGCTGGTCCAAAGGTGAGATGTTGAACCATGTCGCGCGGCGCGACTTTGTACTGCCGCATGATCCACACCAATTGCGCGAGCGCCGCGATAGTCATTGCCGCGCCAGTAGTGATACAGATGACCGTGATTGGTTCGTATCGAGGAGTGCTGTTGGTTGAATCAAGCCAAACAACCAGTGCTCCAAGGACTGCGCCGCCGATCGTTCCGGCCATCTTGCCCACTTCAAATCCAGCAACGGCCTTGAAGCGCTGCAGCCCCAGAAGTGGTCCAGTGAGGATGCCGGCGATCGTTGCATACGTGGCACCGATACATAGAAAGTACAGCCCGCCATTGATCGCCGACCACTTGCCGCCCCATACGAGGAGTTCAAGGGTTGGGAAGAATGAGGCCGTGGCGACCGTGGTGATGGGCACAAACAACATGGCTCCCGCGAAGACGCGTTCCATACCGATTTGTTCCGCGACTTGATTACCGCGGTCGCGTGCGAGGAATGGCGCGAGGACGTTTTGCAACGCGCTCGTCAATAGCATGGTTGGCTGGTTCGCAAGCTGGAAGGCGAAGTAGAAGAGGCCAAGAGTGGAGGCGGGGATGGCGATTCCCAGGACGAGGAAGTTCAGCTGACCTTGAATGGTGTTGATGACCGCAGCGATCACGGGCCACTTCATGAAGCGCGCCATGTCCGGGAGTCGCATGCCTTGCCATCGGAAGTCGGAGCGCTTGCAGGCGCCGCAGAATGCGAAGTACACGAACTCCAGGACGGGCGTGACCGCCTGTGGAACGGCCAATGCAATCGCGCCCATTCCAGTGGAAGCCATCCACCACGTCAGTGCGATTCTTAGGATGGCGGAGACGACATCAAGTTTCGCCAGTTCGCTGAAACGCAGGTCAACCGACATACGCATGCGGCTGACGGTGGTCATGGCAAAGAGCACCTGTCGACCGGCCATCAGCCACAGGACAGCTGGGAGACCAGGTAGGGCTGCGGCCGTAAAGTGGCTCTGGAGTGCAGGCAACAGCCCGATGGTGCCCGCAGTAGCCACGGCGCTGAAGACAAGGAATGCGGTTCCCCACCAGAACATGCGTCCGGCGGCGTTGTCATATTCGGTGGGGCGAATGCTTGGCATCACCAGCGCCGTGCCGCCCGCGCGAAACAGCGCCGTTACTCCCATAATTCCAATCGCTACCGCGAACGTACCCACCTGCTCTTCAGTGAGGTACCAACCGACGATCACCTGCGACACCAACGCTGATAGTCGCGCTACCACGCTGGCGAGCGTGGTGGCAACGATGGCTATCGTGCGTTTTTGCCGACTATGAGGGCTCATGGGGACAGCGCAGGCGCCCCCGGAAGGTAGCGAAGATCACGCGCTCATCTAAACGCATGACTTGCCGCACTATACGCCGCGATCGAGCATCCGCCACGACCGCGATCGAGCGACCGCCACGACCGCCCGGAGTTCGGTTTGAACGCATCCTGAACCTGCATCACGTCGGTCGTCGGCGCTCGGCAGCGCGATAGCTCTCGCGTGGTTGTTCTGGCACTGCATCCTTGCTCGCCGGTGTGAGGCCATGCTCTTGGAACGCGATGCGGAAGTTGTCAAACGTCGTTGAAGTGAGAAATTCCCTGATATTCCGCTGCGTCGCAACAAGTTGGTCGTGCAGTGCACATGGCTTGCCGACACCACAGATGCCACCACCGAATGGGCAGATATTGCTGCGATCTTCGCGTTCGAAGAGGTCATAGACCTGTCGAAGGGTGATTTCTGCCGGCGCTCGTGCGAGCGCGTACCCGCCACCGGGGCCAGGGGATCCGTTGACGAGGTGAGCCTGGGACAGCGCGGTCAGGATCTTCGCCACCATCGGCCGCGGAAGGCCGCGTTGGTCTGCAATTTCAAAGGCGGACAGCCTGGTCTTCCCCTCGTCCCACACTTCGGCGAGCCGGCTCATGGCGCCGATGGCACGCTCGGTTTGCTTTCCATACATAATTTCAGACCTTTCGTCGTTGAATTGAATGTGCAGCACCGATTTGCTCGGTTCCATGGCCGCTGATTACCGAATTAAGGATATACTCTTCCGTGATTCGGCGTAAGGAGTTCCGGCAACTATTTCGGGAATTCCGTTCGCCCATATCACGACTTCTAGATCCGTAATTCATGGAACATCTTCGGAACCCCCTCTCATGACGCATTCCTCTTCCTCCGGCGCCGTACTTGATCGCTTTTCGTACGACGATGCCATCGTGCGCAAATTTGTGTTCGCCTCCATGCTTTGGGGGGTAGTGGGCATGCTCGTGGGCGTCATTGCTGCAATTCAGCTGACGCTCCCGTCTGCAAATGTCCATGAGTGGCTCAGCTTTGGACGCTTGCGTCCGTTGCACACCAACGCAGTCATTTTTGCGTTTGCTGGCAATGCGATCTTTGCGGCCGTCTACTACTCCTCGCAGCGTCTATTGAAGGCGCGCATGTTCAGTGACGTGCTCGGGCGAATTCACTTCTGGGGTTGGCAACTCATTATTGTCGCCGCGGCAGTCTCCTTGCCGCTTGGATTCACTCAGGGCAAGGAATACGCGGAGTTGGAGTGGCCGATTGATATTGCCGTGGTATTGATCTGGGTGGTGTTCGCCGTGAATCTATTTGGAACGATTGCAGTTCGGCGCGAGCGCCATCTGTATGTAGCGGTGTGGTTCTATGTAGCAACCGTGGTGGCAATTGCAGTCCTGTACATCTTTAACAACCTGGCCATGCCGTCTGGTTGGACCAAGAGTTACTCGATCTACGCCGGCAGTCAAGATGCATTCATGCAGTGGTGGTACGGCCACAATGCGGTGGCGTTCTTTCTCACTACGCCCTTCCTGGGCCTGATGTACTACTTCCTCCCCAAGGCCGCCGATCGTCCGGTGTTCAGCTACCGACTTTCGATCGTGCACTTCTGGTCGCTGGTCTTCCTCTATATATGGGCAGGGCCGCACCACCTGCATTACACGTCAATTCCTGACTGGGCTTCGACCCTCGGGATGCTGTTCAGCGTGATGTTGTGGATGCCATCATGGGGCGGAATGATCAACGGACTCCTGACACTGCGTGGTGCGTGGGGCAAGGTCACTACTGATCCGGTGCTGAAATTCTTTGTACTCGCCATCACGTTCTATGGCATGAGCACGTTCGAGGGTCCGCTCCTCAGCGTCAAGAGTGTGAACGCGCTGAGTCACTACACCGACTGGACCATTGCGCATGTGCATGCCGGCACACTGGGCTGGGTTGGATTCATGATCTTTGGAATGGTCTACTGGCTTGCGCCGCGGCTGTTCCAGGCCCCAATCGCCCGCCCTTCGTGGGTCACGCTGCACTTCTGGCTGGCGACCATTGGCATTGTGCTGTACATCATTCCGATTTACGCAGCCGGTTTGATGCAGGGCCTCAACTGGCGCGCATTCAATTCCGATGGCGTGTTGCAATATGACTTCCTCACCACCGTCACCAAGATGGTTCCGCTGTATTGGATCCGCACGGTTGGTGGAACGCTGTACTTAGTAGCGGCAATCATTGGCTGCATCAACTTGTTGATGACTTGGGCCAATCGCCCGCGAATCTACGACGTTCCGGTATATGAGGCCGCGCCACTTTCGCGTGGTTGGCGTCCGCCGGCGGTGCCACAATCCACGTTGCCCAAGGGAAGCGTCACCGACATTGGCCGGGCAGTGGATCGATTCGCTGATCTTCGGTGGCACCGAAATCTTGAGGGGCTTCCATTGGCATTCTCCGTGTGTGTAGCGGTGGCCATCGTGGTGGCAACACTCTTTGAAGTGGTGCCCATGTTCGCCATTCGCAGTGATATTCCGCGCATTGCGAGCGTGACGCCGCTTACGCCACTGGAAACGATTGGCCGTGACATTTACGTTTCCGAGGGCTGCGTCAACTGCCACTCACAGATGATTCGCCCACTGATTGCGGAGACGGAACGGTATGGCGAGTATTCCAAACCCGGCGAGAGTGTGTTCGACCATCCATTCTTGTGGGGGAGCAGGCGCATTGGGCCAGACCTCGCGCGTGAGGGCGTTCGTAATCCGAGCGCGCTTTGGCACATGCGGCACTTCAATCGGCCAGTCGATACAAGTCCGGGTTCAATTATGCCGGCATTTGCGCACTTGCTTGATCAGCCGCTTGATTTCACCGCAGCGCAGCCAGCGATGACTGCATTGCAGAAAGTTGGTGTGCCGTATACGGCCGCCGAACTGGTGGGTGCGGCGGATTCGGCACGCGCGCAGGCCAGTCGAATTGAGGCGCAACTTATTTCCGAAAACGGGCGTTCGGACGGAATGCAGGGCATGGGTGAGCGCCGCGTCATTGCATTGATTGCCTACATGCAACGGCTCGGTACTGATCTTGGCAAGCCGATTGATGTGGCTCCGGCGCCATCCGCAGCCGCGCCCATGGCGATGGGAGCAGCACAATGACTGTCGCAATCATGATGCTTGGTGAAGAGGCTGCGCAAAGCAGTAGTACCGGATCGATCATTTCATTGCTGATGGCCTTTGTGCTCTTCATTGGAATTGTTGCGTGGGTGTTTATCGTCCCGGTCGGCCGTTGGCAGCGCGACGCTCGTATTCCCCTTGATGATGATTCGTGCACGAAAACCGCCACTGGTGGCAAGGAGGTCAATCATGAATGACAGCAGCAGATCACAGGGAATTGCCGCGGGCAACTCCGTACCGCTCGCACACGACGCTCACGACTGTGACGGAATTCGCGAGTTTGACAATCCGATGCCGTTCTGGTGGTCAGCAATATTCTGGGGCTCCATCTTCTATGCAGCGCTGTACGCGCTGTACTACATGATTGGCGTTGGGCCAAGTCACGTTCAAGAGTTCGACGAAGAGCGCAGCGTGTTCTTCCAAGAGCAGGCGGCGCGGCTTGGTGATTTGCAGCCGACGCCAGCGACGATCTCGTCATTGATGGCCGATCCTCGCATGATGCAAGCGGCTGCCGGAATGTTCAGCGCCAATTGCGCAACGTGTCACGCCAAAGACGGTGGCGGCGGCACTGGGCCAAACTTATGTGACGATTCATGGATCAATGTCAAAGTTGCGCCGGACATCTTTACGGTGATGTCAACTGGCGTGGTCTCCAAGGGAATGCCGGCGTGGGATAAGCGATTCGCGGCATCACAGCGGGTGCTTCTAGCTGCGTACGTTGCGCATTTGCGCGGCACTGTGCCGAGTCAACCAAAGGCCGCGCAGGGCGGAACGATTTCGCCCTGGGCGCTGCCGGCTGCTGCGCCGTTGCCTTCGCCAGCCGCGACGCCAGCGAAGCCGGTGGTGAGTGTCGTGAAGTGACTTAATTTCGGATGAGTAAGGAGGACTAGTGGCTGCAGACTTCACACTTCCACAACTTGATGATCGTGTTCTGTCCACGCTTCATGCGGATGGCACTCGGCGTTGGATGCAGCCGCGTGATGCACGCGGTCGGTATTGGCGCGCACGCGTCGGTGTCGCAATCACATTGATTGCACTGTTCACGGCGCTCCCATGGATCCGTATAGGTGGAAAGCCGGCCATTCTGCTTGACGTCATGACGCGGCAGTTCACAATCTTTGGCACCACATTTCGATCAACCGAGACGCTGTTGCTAGCGATTCTGATGATCACAGTGTTTATCTCGATCTTCCTGATCACCGCGCTCTTTGGGCGGGTCTGGTGTGGCTGGGGCTGTCCGCAAACGGTGTACTTGGAGTTTGTCTACCGACCACTCGAGCGTCTCTTCATTGGGGCGCGGCCGACCCGTGGCGGTGGTGGGGCTCCGCTGTGGCGGCGCATGGCGATGTACGGGACGTTTCTACTCATCAGTGCGCACCTTGCCAACACCTTCTTGTCGTACTTCGTTGGCACGGACCGCATGCTGCATTGGACGACCGGCAATCCATCGGACCATCCAGTCGCCTTTGCTGTGTTTGCAGCCACGGTGGCACTGATGCTCTTTGACTTCGTGTTCTTTCGTGAGCAACTGTGCACGCTGGTGTGTCCATATGGACGAATGCAAAGCGTCTTGTTGGACAGAAATTCTTTGATTGTTGCCTATGACCGACAGCGCGGCGAGCCACGCGCGCGGTCGGCACAACGGAAGAAGCTGGAAGAGTCAGCGCACCGCGTGGGCGATTGCATTGAGTGCACCATGTGCACGCAGGTGTGCCCAACTGGCATTGACATTCGCGACGGCTTGCAGTTGGAGTGCATTCACTGTGCGCAGTGCATTGATGCGTGTGACGAAGTGATGAAGCGCATTGATAAACCGACCGGATTGATCCGGTATTCGAGCCAGAATCGGCTGGAAGGAACGGCCAATACTTCGTTCCGCTACCGGTTGATGTTGTATCCGGCATTGCTGGTTGTATTGGTGAGCACCCTTGCACTATTGCTGGCAAGGCGCGAGCAAGTTTTGATAGAGCAAGAGCGAACTGTTGGGTCAAACTTCACATTGCTTGACGATGGAAGTGTTGAGACCCCAATCCGTTTGCTCATTGAGAACCGCACTGACTTTGCTCGCACATTCACAGTGCATGGACTGAACGATGTTGCGATCCCCGGTGAATTGCCGCGCGTGGAGGTTGCGCCTGCGAGCGCAGTTTCGATCTTGTTTGTTGTGCGCACCACCGCCGCGTCGTTTGGTCGTGGATCTCGGCATGGCTCGGTGCTGATACGCGACGATGGCGGCGCTGAGCAAATGGAACCACTTTCGATTGCTGGACCATTCAATGCAACGGGCCCAATCAATTCAGGAGAGGATCGATGACGCACGTGGTCGTAGTGTTGCGTTCGCTTCTCAGAAATCGCTGGGCATTTGTGCCGGTGTTCATGCTGGCTGCGGTGGTGACTGCAGCGGTGTTGGTGGTAACGCTGGCAGTGAATGATCGCGGGGCGACTGCTGCGGAGCCCGACTACTACCGCAAGGGCGCTGCATGGGACGAGTGGAAGAAGCAGTTGGCCATGAATGGCGTGCTGCGCTGGGTAGTGACGCCGAATGTTGTTGCATCGGAAACGCATGCCGGGCTCGCTCGCTTGCAATTGTCCGTCGCAGATAAGCATGGAATGCCAATCGAAGGAGCGGCTGTTCATGCGGATGTGATTCCGATTCTTGATGGCGATGCGAGGGTGGCACTTGTGCTAACGCATGATGGCGCAGGGCAATATTCGGCAGAGTTACCGATTCGAATTGGCGGGCAATGGGAGATTCGCAGCACCGTGGAATGGCATGGCAGTCGCTTCTGCGATCGCGTGCGGCGCACTGTTGAATTTCAGTCGCAGCATGCGGCGGGGAGTGGGCAGTGATTGCGCTTGCCGGCAGCGTCTTGCTGGCCAGCCTTGTCGGCAGTTCTCACTGCGCAGGAATGTGCGGCGGTATTGCCGCATTCTGTGGTGGTGCAGGTGAATGCGGCGGACGGCGCAGCATGATGGCAACCGGCACCTATCACGTTGCGCGTGCGATGTCATATGTGATTGTTGGAACTGCTGCAGGTGGAATTGGCTCTCTCTTGGATGCCGGGGGCGCGTTGGTTGGGCTGCAGCAGATGACAGCGGTGGTGGCCGGCATCGCGGTGGCACTGTGCGGAGTTGCGTTGTTGCTTTCCGCATCGGGCGTGGACGCCGGGCGATCCTCGCTTCCAGCGTGGCTGCAGCGCGCAGTGAGTGCAGTTCATCAAGCCGCCGCTTCGATGCCCCCCGTGCGGCGCGCTGCCGTGATTGGATTGGCAACGCCACTGCTTCCGTGCGGTTGGTTGTGGGCGTTCGCGCTGGTTGCTGCGGGCACTGGTTCAGCGCTTGAGGGCGGGGTGGTCATGTTGGCATTCTGGGCTGGAACTGTGCCGATTCTTGCACTTCTTGGCGCTGGAATCGCCGCACTTGGACACGGCCAGCGCAGGGCGTTGGCGGCGTTTGCCGGAGTCGCCATGGTGGCTGTTGGCGTGCACACCGCCGGAATGCGCGCGGGCAGAGCGGTTCCGATCGCCCAACGGCTCACGGAGCAGAGCATCGCGGCGGGGCACACAGTCGACGGGGGTGATGACGTCAATGCGGAAGGTGAAACACCTTCTTCAGGCGACACGCCAACAAAGTCCACGCTGCTGACCACGCCGGTGCGGCCAGCGTGCTGTCAGGAAGGTCATGCGCCATGACTATGGCCGTTCCGCCAATCAGCACGCCACAAAGTGCCAGCGCATTGCTGAGCCGTGTCAGCGATGCCAGCACCCAAGACCTGCAAGCAGCGAAGCATCGAGATTGCGTTTGCACGCATTGTGGACTGCCGGTACCTGAGTCCTTGGTAATGAACGGGCAGCCGTCCTTCTGCTGCGGTGGTTGTCAGGCGGTGTGGACCGCGCTGCACTCCTGCGGCTTGCAGGAGTATTACCAACTGCAGCGCGCCGCGAACGCGCACGGAAATCGACCAATCCGACAGGGTTCAGCGGCGTACTTAGATCATCCAGACTTTCAAGCGCGACATGTGGCATTGATCGGAGACGGACGCGCTCGATGTGAATTGCGCATCGACGGCATGAAGTGCGGTGCATGTCTGTGGTTGCTGGAAGCGTTGCCGCGTCTCGACAAGGGTCTGCTGGCATCGCGGGTTGATCTTGGCCGATCGGTGATCGTGCTGGAGTGGCTGCCAGAATCAATTGCACTGTCGCGCATCGCGGAGCGGATTTCTGATCTTGGATATCAAGTGCGGCCGCTCGGCACGCTTGCTTCGCGCGAGGAGTGGCGCCGTCAGGATCGACGATGGTTGGTTGATATTGGGATTTCGGCGGCAATATCAGCCAACGTCATGGCAATTGCATTTGCCTTGTACGGCGCGCAGTTGGCATGGATGGATGACCATACGCGCCAGTTTTTGCAGTGGACCAGTGTTGGACTGGCGGCGCTGACGGTGCTGGTCCCGGGGCGCATCTACCTTCGCAACGCCTGGAGCGCGATTCGAACGCGTACGCCGCATATGGATCTGCCCATTGCGATAGCGCTGCTTGCTGGTCTGCTTGGTGGTGCAGCCATGACTGCCGCCAGCAAGCCGGGCGTGTATCTCGAGAGTGTGTCGATGTTGGTGTTCTTGCTTCTGGTTGGGCGATTTGTGCAGTTCCGACAACAACGGCATGCGCGTCATGAAATTGAACTGCTATGTGCCCTGGTTCCGCAGACCGCATTTCGCGTGGAAGCAGATGGCGCACTTGCGGAAATTCCTGCGGAGGCACTGCGAATCGGTGACATGGTTCGTGTTGCGGCGGGTGAACAGATACCAGCCGATGGATCATTGCATGGTGGTGACGCGCACGTCGATCTGCAACTGTTGACTGGTGAGGCACGGCCGGTGCATGTGTCATGCGGTGGCGCGGTGTTCGCTGGCACCCGTGCGATTGCTGCGCCAATCGAACTGTGCGTGACGGCGTCCGGTGATGCCACACGGGCCGCAGCGATTTCACGAATGGTGGAGGACGCGGCTGGGAAGCGACCTCCCGTGGTGGAATTTGCAAACCGAATTGCAGGTTGGTTTCTCATTGTTGTGCTGGTATTGACGGCAATTGTCGGTGTTGTTTGGTGGCGCATCGACCCGACACGAGTGCCAGGCATTGTGATTGCCATGCTGGTGGTGACATGTCCATGCGCGTTGGGTTTGGCCACGCCTTTGACGATGGTTGCATCGCTCGGCAAGGCAGCGCGCGCAGGAATTCTGGTGCGTGGCGGGGACGTTCTGGAGCGGCTTGCGTCCGCAGGAACACTGGTTCTTGATAAGACCGGAACGGTGACCGTTGGAACGATGACCGTTGTGCGCACCCGTGGTGACAGACGAGCGATGGCACTTGCTGCGGTACTGGAGCGGTCAAGTATTCATCCGATCGCAAAGGCGATTGCTTCGTATGGCGCGGATGCGTTGACGGCAGCGGTGCCGGCAGAAGCCGAGCGGGTGGAGCGCAGCGCAGTGGTTGATGACGCCATCGTGGCTGCATGTGGAGTGGCGGTTGAACACACCGTCCGCGAGGTAGCTGGGCGTGGAATTCAAGGCATCATCGCAGGCAAGGTAGTGATGGTTGGAAGCGCAGTATTTCTTGAAGAATCAGCGGTCCGCGCTGATCCGGCATTGGTCGCGGAGGCGGCGGCGATGGTTCAAGAAGGCCTTTCGCCGGCCTTTGTTGCGGTTGGCAGTTCCATGCGCGCCGTACTTGGCATTGGCGACCCGGTGCGTCCGGATGCGCGCGCGCTTGTTCAGAACTTCGTGGAGAACGGCTGGGATGTCCGCCTTGCATCGGGTGACCTTCCGGTACTTGCTCAACGCGTTGCCAGCGTGATCGGCATTGATCGTGCACGCTGCGACGGCGGCAGCACCCCCGAACGGAAGATGGAAATTGTTGCAGCACTTGCGAGGCGCCCCGTGGTGATGGTGGGCGACGGCGTCAATGATCTTCCGGCGATGGCTGCAGCGGATGTGGGCATCGCCGTGCGGCAAGGCGCTTATGCAACGGTGGCGCGTGCTGATGTAGCCCTCACAGGGGGCGGCCTTGAGCAAGTGACGGCGTTGGTTGATGGCGCGCGGCGCACCATGCGCACGATCCATGTGAATTTTGCGGTGAGCCTGGCGTACAACATCGCTGGCGCCGCACTTGCGGCAACCGGGACGATCAATCCGCTGATCGCTGCAATCTTGATGCCCCTGAGCGGCCTGACGGTCACCGCCGTTGCATTGCGCATGCCGCGATTTGGCCCAACCCTGCCTGCAGCGGTTCGGAACTCGGGGGTGTCGCAACCGGTCGTCACTTTGAGGGCGCCCCGATGACTCTCCTGACCATTGCAATTCCAGTGGCGCTGCTGGTGGCCGGTGCGGCCTTGCTAGCGTTCATTTGGGCTGCGCGCACGGATCAGTTTGAGGACTTAGACACACCGCCGCGGCGAATGTTGTTGGAGGATGCGCCATTGGGCACCGGCTCATCCGCATCATCCGCATTGCGGGCGCCCAACGCCCCATCCGCGCTCCCGCCGGCACTACCTTGCACACATGGCAGCGATCGCATTTCTTCGACCCGTCCGACCGAACTTCCATCGCGACCCATCGATTGATGAACTTGGGGCTCTCGGAAAGCACTTGGCGTTCCTGCAAGGCTTGGTATCTGCTGGACATGTGGTGATGGCGGGCCCTTCGGAAGACGGCGCCTTGGGCGTGGTGGTCTTTCCGCATGACAGCGCTATGCAGGCTGAAGAGCGCATGCATGAAGATCCAGCCGTCGCGGCGGGCGTGTTCACGTGCGAAGTGCAGGCTTGGCGCATGAGTCTGTTTGGAACTGGCTCTACGCGCGATTGGTTCGGGTTCACGCAGGCGATCCATATTCGCACCGAGGCCGTCAACGCGTGGCGCATGTTGGCCACGTGCGATGGCTTGGAGCGATGGTTTCTTGGTAAGGCCGATGCGTGGACGCATGATGGGCGGCAGTGGCCGCGGGAGGTTTCGCTTGAGCACGGCGCGAAGCTGCGGATGACGTGGATGTGTGTTGGCGCCTGTGATGAGCGTGGGACTTTTTCCACCGAAGAGCAGAGTGAAGACAACGACGTGCTGCGCACTGAGGCTCCACACCGCATCCGGTTTGGTTGGTACAGCGGAAAGGGATGGGTGGAATTCCGGGTGACTCCACACTTGGCGGACGGCCGCGTCACCATTGAACTGGAGCAGCGCATGCACCCAAGCAGTGACTTTCGCCAACTGGAGCAGGCGTATATCGGATGTCGCGAGGGTTGGGCCTTCTACCTCACCAATCTCAAGAGCGTGTTAGAGCACGGCACCGATCTGCGCGAGTGCACCCCGGATCGCAAGGGAATCATTAACTTGTGAGTGCTGCGTGTGCGTGACTACCGCACGGTGACGTTGGCAATGGCTCGGTCATAGTCTCGGATTGATGCAGCAATGACCGCGTGTGCGTGGGCAACGCCGTATGTGCCAAGCACCTCGGCGGCGGATGGATGCCCAGGGCGCATCTTGTAGGTTGAGAAGTAGTGCACGAGTCGTTCGACCAGCGCCGCAGGAAGATCTTCAATGGCACGCGCGCTGCCCCACACTGCGTCATCCTTCAGGACGGCCACGATCTTGTCATCAGCAGTGCCGCCGTCCAGCATGGTGAGGCCGCCAACCACCACCGCCTCAGCAATAATTTCACTGCGGTCGACGGGGCGTTCGCTGAACACGCAGATATCCAGTGCATCTCCGTCAGCCTCAAATTGATGCCCTGTTGCGCGAATGGCTCGAACGCGATCGGCGGCGCGTGGATCGTGCGCACCAAAGAGATTGGCTACGTCCGCTCCACAGAGCGTGCGTGGTACGAATCCATAGAGAGTGGGGGGAGTGCTCGAAAAACGTTGCGGTCGGTCGACGCGCAGGTAGCCCGATGACTTCTCAATTTCATACTTCACTACGTCGAACGGCGTGATTTCAATGAACGCGTTGACGACGTGCGGCGCGTCTGGCCCAACGGGCAATCCATGCCATGGGTGCGGACGGGATCGAAAGTATGTCGGGACGCCCATGTGAGCAGGGTAGCAATGTTGGCAGCCGTACAATTCGGGCGGGTGCTAGTGTGTCTTGTTGTCCAGTACGCGATTCACTTCCAATGTTCAGTGAGCAAGGATCAAAAAAGTGACTGAAGAGCGCCCTGCTCATTCCACAGAAGGTTCGCCGGTTGTTGGAACCGAAGTGTGTGAGTTGAAAGTTGATGGCATGACTTGCGCTAGTTGTGCCGCGAGTGTGACTCGCGTGTTGCGTGCGCAGCCCGGGGTTCTTGATGCGCAGGTTGATTTCATGATGGGGCGCGCGCAAGTCAAGATCGAATCCGCAAAGGCGGATCCACGTCAGTTGGCGAAGGCGGTCGAAGCGGCTGGCTATCAGGCGCGGGTGAATCCGAGTGGACGAGCGGTCCGTGATTCGCACGGCGCGCGCCATGCCGGATCAGGCGCCCATGTTCACAATTCCGATGCGCCGAGTCGCGTGGAAGAATTGGACGCATGGACTCGCAAGGAAATGCGATCGGTGCGGTTGAAGTTGATTGTTGCAGCGATCCTATGCATCCCACTCATATGGATCGCCATGAGTTCGCATCACCTGTGGGGTGCAGGGGCTTCCCAAGAGGCGATGCATGCGGCGAGCGTGGATGCCCAGGTCAACGCAAGCGCTGCTGTGGCGCCAAAGCTTGCACATCAGCATCAGAACACAAATTCGCAGTTTCTTTCGCTGGTCATACAACTGGCGTTAGCCACGCCAATCGTGGTGTGGTGTGGTTCGTCCATCTTCCGCGTTGCATGGAAGGGCATGCTGCAGCGCACCGCCAACATGGATTCGTTGGTTGCACTCGGTGTGGGTGCTGCGTATGGGTGGTCTGCCTTCGTATTCGGGTCGGAATTCCTCCCTCGTATGGGGCGCGCGTCCGCTCTGCCGCCGGTGTACTTTGAGGCTGCCGGCGTCATCGTCACGCTGGTTCTCCTCGGTCGTTGGCTGGAGATGCGCGCCACAATCCGAACCCGTGACGCCGTGCGTGGCTTAGCCGCGCTGCAGCCCGCGATGGCGCGCGTGCGGCGCAATGCGGCGGAAATTGACGTTCCGGTGGCGGAAGTAGTGATCGGCGACCTCGTAGTGGTACGTCCCGGTGACCGCGTCCCAGTGGATGGGATGGTTGAAGAGGGATCGTCCGAGCTTGATCAATCGATGTTGACTGGTGAGAGTGTTCCGGTGACGAAACGCGCGGGCGACGAAGTATTTGCGGGCACCCTGAACGCCATGGGCGCGATCGTCTTGCGAGCAAGGAAAGTTGGCGGCGATACGGTGCTGCAGCAAATCGTCAAGATGGTGCAGGATGCGCAGTCGGATCGTGCCCCAGTGGCGCGGCTGGCTGACCGCGTGAGCGCGTGGTTCACCTTTGCTGTACTTGGTGCAGCAGTATTCACATTCGTTGCATGGATTGCGCTTGGGCGCGGGGCGTTTGCAGCGGAATCTGACCCCACGGCCGCTGCCATTGAAATGGCATTCACCAGCGCCATTGCGGTTCTGATCATTGCGTGCCCGTGTGCACTTGGGCTCGCCACGCCGACGGCCATCATGGTTGCGACGGGCGTTGCGGCGCGCCGCGGCATTCTGATGAAGGGCGGGGCGGCTATCGAAGCGCTCTCCGGAGTCAATGCTGTCGTCCTCGATAAGACTGGCACCGTGACCGCTGGCAAACCAGTGGTCTCACAGATTCATGTGGTCAACGGCACAGATGAACGCGCGCTGTTGACTGCCGCAGCTTCAGCAGAGCGCTCCAGTGAGCATCCGCTTGGCGAAGCGATTGTGCGTGCGGCGTTGGATCGCGGCATCACTGTGCCAGCGGCAGTGGATTTTCTTGCCACGGTCGGTGGCGGGGTCTCGGCAACAGTAAATGGCAAGCGCGTGCGTATTGGAACGCCAGAATTTGCCTGTGAACGTGCTGTTTCAGCAGCGATCACTGAATTCATGACCACCGAGCGCAACGCAGCACGTACTGCCGTGGTTGTGTCTTTGGACGGCGAGGCCATCGGCGTGATCGCTATGGCAGACGCCGTATTGCCCGATGCGCGCGAGGCGGTAGCCGCTATTCGCGCGATGGGTATAGATGTTTCCATGGCATCTGGCGACGACCAACGCGTTGCAGAACGCATTGCGCATGAAGTTGGCATTGAGCGCGTGTATGCGGGCATTCTTCCGGGAGGCAAGGCCAAGATCATCACGGACATGCGTGCGCGCGGTCAACGTGTCGTCATGGTGGGCGACGGTGTGAATGACGCGCCTGCGCTCGCGAGCGCGGATGTTGGTATGGCGATCGGTAGCGGAGCAGATATCGCGGCGCACGCGGCGGACGTAGTGCTCATGCGTCCGGGCGTTTGGCGCGTGGCGGAAGCGATCACTATTGCGCGCGCCACCATGCGCACCGTGCGGCAGAATTTGTGGTGGGCATTTGGCTACAACATTGTGGGAATTCCACTCGCTGCAGGCGTTTTATGGCCGCTGACGCACTGGAATCCTGGGCCGATGGTTGCGGCAGTCGCCATGAGTGTTTCAAGCGTTGCCGTGGTCACTAACAGTCTTCGTCTACGTCGGACAGCAATGCGTTGAACATCTACACCCGATTAGCACCCCTGGAACCCCTGCTCATCGGACCGTGGCGTTGGGCGATGTACGCAGCGATCGCGGCGCCGTTCGTGGTGGTGCTTTGGGTGATGTTCGGGCGTCGATGGAAGCCGGACGGTGTGCTTCGGTGCGTGCGGTGTCAGCATGTGTTTGATCCCGAAACTCGGTTTACGGGCGCAGCATCAGCAGTCGGCGTGCGATGCTCGGAGTGCGGAAGTGTCACGCTGACTGAGCAAGCGGCACTTCGGCGTGGCAAGAGGAGATGGGTCATCGCGGCGAGCGTTGCAAGCGCACTGCTCATTGCATTGCCGCTGATGGTCTGGCACAGCGTGCCGGTGTTCATTGCGCGCACACTGATGCCGCGCTGGGTCACCGAGGGGCGCGCTGAGTTTGCCAATGGATTGACGCTCGTGTACGAAGTCGATCCGTTACAGGAGTGGTTTGATATTGAGCCAAATACTGCCGTTGGCGCGTGGCGCGGCAACTTTGAAGACTTGGCGGAAGTGAGTGACTCGGACAGAAATGCTGGCTGGAATAATCGCACTTCCTACGTATGGCCTGATCGTCGCCGATTGCGTGCCTGGACCGATGCAAACCACCCGACATCTACCGCGCATCTCGGTCATTTCGTCTTCGGAGTGGAAGGATGGTCGCCAACGGCGGAGCAGTGCATGCCGCCGATTGGCTCACCAGGATTTGGTGGCGATATCACTGGTGATGGTGTCGGCGATGTCATTGTGGGCGAAGTCAATGACGGTAGCGGCGGTGGAACGACGTGGATGATGGTGACTATTCCGCAAGAAGCCGCGGACGAACACGGCGGTCCTGCAATTACTGCGATCGGCATGGGCATATTCCGGCGTGACGATTTGCACGGTGGATGGCTCTTTATGAGCGTGTGCCATGGATTCCGGTACGGACTGACACCCGGCGCATTTTGTAATGACCCACTCATTGCGTGCACATGGAATTCCGAGCAGCGGGCGTGGATGCCGAACGTAGAACGCATGAGGCGCGAGCCTGATCGGCGCGCCCTGGCAAAGTACGCGGCAGATGCACTGGATGACTATCGAGAGTGCCTCGCCGATGCGGCCGACATGACCTCTGGCAGCACAGTCAATGATCTCACCAGTGAAACCGCGGCAGGCGAGCATGACCCAGCTGCAGCCGCCCTGGATGCGTTACGCAATGGTCGTGCGGGCATGGGAGATTTCTTACCCTGTCCAAGCATGATTGGTGCACTTTCCATGGGCGTATTGGAATTGCTGACTTCCGGGCACGGGGCCGAATGGGAGGAATGGGTGCGCTTGGCCTGGCCGCCGGAAGCGACCGCATCGTTCCGCGATCGGTTCATTGCTGATATGCGCCGTACCATCGAAACATGCGAATGCGCCAAGTCGCTCCGAGAGTTGAACGGATTTCCCGAAGCACGACCGGCGGTCGGCGCAACGCCGCGCGGCTCCGATCACAAGCGTTGAAGCCATGGTGATGCACCTTCTCATTGTTTCCATGTGCGGCGCCATTGGGTGCGCTCTGCGTCTGGTGGCGCGTGATGTCCTCATGCACAACGGCGCACAACCATGGTGGGCGGTGCTGGTGATTAATCTGTTTGGCGCGCTCCTGATGGGTGCGGTGGCAGGTAGCGCCCGATCAATCGAAGAGCAAGCCGGACCGATGTTGGTTGCTGCCGTGACCGGTGTGCTGGCTGGGTGGACCACCTATTCCGCATTCTCGATGGACGTCGTTCAGTTGTGGTTGCGCGGCCAGCGTGCAAGTGCCCTGACACTTTGGGCGGCAACCTTGTGCGGCGCTCCGCTCTTGGCATTGGCTGGTGGCGCCTTAATGGCTGCGTACACAGGGGCGCCAACGTGAATCATCAGCCCGCATTGCCTCCTGTACCGATTTGGAAACTCATCGCCGTTGCATGCGCCGGTGGGTTTGTTGGCAGCGCGGCGCGTGCTGGGATGGAGTTGGGGTGCAGCACTGTTGGGCTTCCTGGATGGACGGCGCGCGTTGTGGTGAATGTGCTGGGCGCATGTGCGATTGGCGTACTGTTTGCGCGTCTATGTGATGTTGACGGGCGCGGTATTCCGATTGGTTTTTCTCACAAAAATCGATTACGCGAGCAACTCTGGGGCGCAGGATTTCTCGGCGGATTTACCACTGTGAGCGGCTTCGCGTGGGATGTGGCATCAGCACTCCAGGACCAAGCCTTCGAGCGAGCGGCGGTGTTGTTCACGGCAGATGCCCTTGTTGGAATTGCTGCTGCGGCGTTGGGCTACTCCATCACGATGGCGCGCCGTCAATTGCGGGAACGCAAGGGCGCTGCCTAATCACATGCGCGATTGCTACAGCGTGGCGTGATCACTACTGACGCGCTCAATCACCAGCGACGCATTCAACAAGTTCTGCGCGGAGTCGCCTCGGTGGTACGTCGATGGTTGGTAGCGACATGTCCACGCGCCGCTGGCTTGCAACGGCGCAACAATGTGCTCCAAGTACGGGTGCCTTCGTGCTGGCGAAGTGCGTGTGGTGGTTGGGTACACATGGAGGGCACGCTTGGTGACACGCAATAGCTCGGTGATGGCGGCTTGGTGCCACTGCTCGGTGAATGGTGAATTGGTAAGGATTCCGCCTGATTCCGGAGAGCTATAGGTGACCAGCAAGTGCGCACTGAACGTTTGGTCAAACGATTGATCTGCGAACGGCAACTGCGGCAGGCTGGCTGCAACGTAGCGACCCGCGGCGCGTCCCGCCTCATAGTCAGCAAGAAATCCATCAAGCGCAGCACGCTTATTTGCTGCGTACACATTGAGGTCCAGCGTCGAATAGTGATCACCGTGCTCCGACATTGCTTTGATCGTTCCGGCAATGTCTAACTCACAGCGCGCACGTAGTTCATCGTGCGTATGGATGTACAGGGGGTCAACGCCAACCGCGTCAACGCCCGCCGCCGCTGCTTCGGCAACAAACGAACATGGACCCGCTGGGCAATCAAGAATTCGCTGCCCGGCAAGTGCTTGCAGCGTCACGCCGAACATGGCGTGGTAATCACTGGCAAGTCGGCCGAAGAACTGCATGGTGTCGAGCCGAAGTGTGGGTGCGGTCATCGCTGTAGTGTGCCGTCCCTGGTGAATTCCTGCTGAGTCATTTCGCATCATTCGCCGCCGCGCTACGCTGCGTTACATGCCCGATATCACGCTGAATCACTTGGTCGCAGATGTTTCTTCCGGAACAGTCCGCCCGTGTCAAGTCACGGTTCGTTCTGGACGAATTGTTTCCATCGTTCCCAGCGCTGCCGCCATGCAGCCGGGAGTGCTCGTACCTGGTTTCGTCGATGCGCATGTGCATGTTGAAAGCAGCATGCTGCCGCCGTGGGAGTTTGCGCGTGTGGCGATGCGTCACGGCACGGTGGCCTCAGTGAGTGACCCGCACGAGATTGCCAATGTCTTGGGTGAGCCAGGTATTCGCTTCATGATTGAGGACATTGCCGGTTCGCCATTTACTTGTTGGTTTGGTTGCCCATCGTGTGTACCAGCGACTTCGTTTGAGACCGCCGGCGCAACGATTGATGCCGATGCATGCGCGCGACTCTTGGATGATCCAAACATTCACTACCTCAGCGAGATGATGAATTGGCCCGGCGCGATCGGTGCTGATGCGCAAGTCATGTCCAAGATCGCCGCGGCCCATGCTCGTGGCAAGCGGGTTGACGGACATGCGCCTGGTCTCCGCGGGGAGCAAGCTCGCGCATACTTTGCACGCGGCATCGAGACGGATCATGAGTGCTTCACCCTTGATGAAGCGCGTGACAAGGCTGCGCTTGGAGTGAAGATTCTCATCCGCGATGGCAGCGCGGCTCGTAATTTCGACGCACTGTGGCCGATGCTCGCCGAACATCCCGAGTTGTGCATGTTCTGCACCGACGACGCGCACCCAGATGATTTGCTGGTTGGGCACATTGACCGCTTGCTAGCGCGCGCCGTGGCGAAAGGAATCGATCCATTCGTTGCTCTGCGGGCGGCTACATTCAATCCCATTCACCACTATGGATTGCCGTGCGGTCTGCTGCGCGAAGGCGATCGCGCCGACATGGTGCTCGTGGAAGATTTATTGACTTTCAAGCCAGTGCGGACATGGATTGCCGGTGAATTGGTATCGGAGGGCGGGCGCTCTTGTATCGCGCCGCGACCTTCGCGGACTCCGAATGCGTTCCGTGCTGGCACGTTTGTAGCGAGTGACTTTCGCGTGTTGCCTCCGGTGAGTGGTGCGTGGAGTGGCACAAGTAGCGCCCCGATCATTGCGCATGCGATACTCGCGGAAGATGGCCAGTTAGTCACCGGATCCATCGACGCACCGATGCGTGTCACCAATGGGGTGATCGAGCCAGATCCATCTCAGGACCTCCTGCTGATTGCCGTGGTGAATCGCTATTCCGTCGCGCCGCCAGCGATGGCGTTCATCCGTGGATTTGGGTTGACGCACGGCGCCATTGCCTCAAGCGTTGCACATGATTGCCACAATGTTGTTGCGGTAGGTGCCTCACGTGAAGCGGTGGCTCACGCGGTGAACGCGGTCTTTGTAGAACGCGGAGGCCTCGCGGTTTCTGACGGAAGCGCCGCCGGTACGCAAACATTAGCGCTGCCCATTGCAGGATTGATGAGTGACCGCCCCGCGGAAGAAGTGGGGGCGGCCTACGCACAACTCAGTAAGACGGCCAAGCATCTGGGCTCACCCTTGCGTGCCCCGTACATGACCGCTGGATTCATGGCGCTGTTGGTGATCCCGGCGCTCAAACTCAGTGATCGCGGGCTGTTTGATGGGAGCAAGTTTGCGTTCACGCCCGCGGTGATCTGAGCACCGCCGTAGCAATATCACGGGTGAGTTCAGCAACCAGTTTCGCCAGCATTTCTGTTGGCCAGGCTCCATTTCCCGGAGCACCTTCAGCGATGTGCGCCGCTTGAAGTTGAACAGTGTTGGCCAACATGGTTGCCATTGATCGGAACTCCGCGCCACTGAAGCCGCTTGCCGCTGCTGCGCTTGCCGGAGCTTGCGCCACTGCATCAAGGTCCAGTTCCAATGTTGCTTTACTCCCAGCAACATGCTTCGCCGCCAGTTCGGCCATGCGCAACGGTGTAACCGCGCCACGAAGCATTGATTCAAAGGTGAATGCGGCAAGGCGTTCATCACGTTCAATGGCGGTGATGATTGACTGTGTCGCCCATGCTTCACTCATGCCAACAACCGCGTATCGGTCCAAGTGGCCATCAGCGCGCGCATACGTAAACGCGTTTCCGGAATGTCGGCCTTCGCATGGGCGGAGGTCAGCGTGCAGGTCAATATTGACGCAACCAATGGCCTGACCCGAAGCGCGCGCGCATCCGGCAAGTATTCCGTACGCATTGTTGTGGCCACCGCCAATCACAATCGGCATCACACCCGAGCGGCGCAACGCCTCAATGGCATGTGCCACACGGCGATCAATTTCGCTGACCATTTCGCGCAGCGTCACCAGGGCCTCGGCGCGCGCCCGTGGTCCACCGACGGTGGCATCAATACCCTTGGCGGCTTTGTTCAGGTCGCGTACATCAATGCACCCAGCGACCGCCACCGTCGCCCCATCCAAGAAGGTGTTCGACTGCATGTTCAGAAAGCGCGGCAGAAATGCCCGCCACATCCGGCGTGCGCCGCCGCGACCGAGATTGGCACGAACACCAATGTCTTCCGGGACTCCCACCAGCACAACCTGTGTTCCTGCCGGAGTTTGCCCATCAGGCCCAACGATGCCAACCCGCTGCCCCAGACGCACCTCGCCGTCACGGAGGGTGGTCATCGTGCGGATTTCATCCGGTGTTGGTGTTCGCAGGTGTTCCACGCGCACAAGTGTACGGAGCACCGAATGCCCGTGAGCCCTCAACCGCGCCGCCGGAAGACTGTATACGAATGACATGGAACAGCCATCGCCCGCCACATCGGAACCCACGCACGGGCCCATTCCCAGTGCCGTCCCCACGGCCACAGCCGGTCGCCGTGACTTTCTTCGCAATGCCATCATCGGTGCCAGCGTGCTGTCATCGATGCGCGCCGCGTTTGCCGGACACGCGTTGCCGATCGTGCAGTCCGCTGCTCCTGCACCAAGTGGCGGAGCGGTCGCGGCTTCGGGCAGCACAGTGCCTGGCACCATCCGTCTTGCACATCTCACCGACATCCATGTGCAGCCAGAGCTTGGTGCCGAGGCGGGTATGGCCAGCGCCTTCAATCACGCGCAGTCCATGAAGCCCGATCTGATCATTACTGGCGGCGACGCAGTGATGGATGTGTTTGAAGCGAAGCGCGCCCGGGCCGAGCAGTTGCGCGCCATCTTCCAAGGCACACTCAAGCGTGAGTGCGGGGTGCCCGTGCACCACGTCACTGGAAATCACGACATCCTTGGTTGGAATCGCAAGAAGAGCGAGTCCACAGGCTCAGAGGCAGACTGGGGCAAGCGCTTCGCGTGTGATCTCTTTGGAGTCGCTCGCAACTATTACACGTTCGATCATGGTCCATGGCGATTCATTTGCCTCGATAGCGTGCAGCCGAAGGACGATCGCTACACGGCATATCTGGATGATGCGCAGTACGAATGGTTGCAGCAAACCCTGGCTGCTACGCCAAAGTCCATGCCAATTGCGGTGGTTTCGCACATTCCGATTCTTTCGCTGACGGCACTGACCTACGGCGCGCCGCGCTCCCGCGAGCACGTTGGTACCGACACCGTCATCTATCACGGCGAAATGCACACCGACGCCACGCTCCTCCACGACCTCTTCAAACAGGCTGGAAACGTCAAAGTTTGCCTCAGCGGGCATGTTCACCTCCTTGACCACTGCATGATTGACGGAATCTCCTACATCTGCGACGGCGCGGTCTGTGGATCGTGGTGGAAGGGCTCGGTGGAAGGTATTCCAGAGGGATACGGGGTCCTAGACCTTCGGCCGGACGGCACCTTCACTCATCGCTATGAGCGGTACGGATGGCAAGCGCGGAAGTGAGGCGATCCGCCGCAATTGGCTAGGATGCACGGGTCGACTCCATGGAAGGTGAAGACCACATTTTCCGAGAACGCGCCGTTGACTCCGCATCGAGTCCGGAGAGCATCAACCGTGTAGCTCCGATAGCGTCGGCACGCCTGTGGGTGCTGTTAGTGGGCGCAGGCGCGGTGGTCGCAACGTTTACCGCATGGGGATTCTTCGGGTCGATTCCGCTCACCGTCCGCGGTACTGGAATGTTGATCGAAGGTTCCATGGTGGTAGCGGCGGAAGCGCCTGCCGATGGACGCATCGGCGATTTGCTTGCGAA
>CAMDCW010000016.1 GCA_945890745.1 Phycisphaera mikurensis NBRC 102666 | reverse complement strand
TTGGCCCGCCTTGAGGCTCCACTCAATCACATCATTCGCAATGCCGTCGATCACGGTATTGAAACGCCCGAAGAGCGCCGCGCAAGTGGCAAGCCTGAGCAAGCACGCATCGTGGTTGAGGCCCGGCATCACGCTGGCCAGCTGATGGTACGCGTCACTGACGACGGCAAGGGCATCGAAGCTGATTCCATTCGCCGCAAGGTGGTTGAGCGGGGAATGCAGACCGCCGATCTTGCGGCACGCCTGAGCGAACGCGAACTCTTTGACTTCCTGTTCCTGCCCGGATTCAGTACTGCTAAACAAGTGACGGAGATTTCTGGACGCGGCGTCGGACTTGACGTGGTGCACCAGATGGTGACGTCCACTTCGGGAACTGTTCGCATTGAAAGCCGCGTTGGCACTGGTACAACCTTTGCACTGCAGCTGCCCGTCACGCTGAGCGTCTTGCGCGCAGCGCTGGTGGAAGTTGCAGGCGAGCCGTACGCATTCCCACTGGCTCGTATTGAACGCGTACTCCGCGTCGGCGGCGGCGCAATCACGGTGATCCAAGGCCGACTGCAGTGCGATGTTGACGGCGAAGCCACCGGACTGCTTGACGGCGCCGCTCTCTTTGGACTTGGAGAAACGCCGCGCGATGACGCCACCAGCGTGGTGATCTTGGGCGACGATCAAGGCCGCGTTGGTTTGGTAGTTACCAAATTCCTCGGCGAACAAGACTTGGTGGTCCGAACGTTGGACGCGCGCCTTGGAAAGATCCCGCACATCTCGGCTGCTGCCATCCTTGACGATGGCGCGCCCGCGCTGATTGTTGACGTTGAAGACACCCTCGCTGCGCTGCGCAAGCAACTCTCTGAAGGAACCTTCATCGGCATGGGCGCTTCCGAGGCCACCAACGGGCCGCGCCGAGTTGCCAAACGCATCCTGGTTGCTGAAGATTCCATCACCGTGCGCGAAGTTGAACGGCAACTGCTGAGCCGATTGGGTTACGACGTTGCAGTAGCGGTCGACGGAATGGACGCCTGGAACCAGATCCGCGCCGGACGATTCGACATGCTGGTGACGGACATCGACATGCCGCGCATGAATGGAATCGAACTGGTGCGCTTGGTCCGATCAGACCCACGCTTCGCTCATGTTCCAATTGCAGTGGTGAGTTACAAAGACCGCGATGAAGATCGACGAGCCGGCATGGATGCCGGAGCAAATGCCTACCTGACCAAGGGTAGTTTCCAAGATCAGAGTTTCATTGCAACCGTCACCGAGCTTGTTGGAGCGCCCTGACTTTCGCGTGCACGGCACCATTTACGGTGATCCCCGCAGCCTTATTGGTTCTTCTTCATCGGTAACATCCCCTAGTGCCCTTTCGTATCGCAATTGTCAACGACCTCGCCATGGCGCGCGAAGCGCTTCGGCGCGTAGTGACGCAGATTCCTGGTGTGACGATTGCTTGGATGGCCAACGACGGCGCTGAAGCACTGGAGCGAGCCAAGGCTGATCGCCCCGACCTCATCTTGATGGATCTGATCATGCCGGTCATGGACGGGGTGGAATCAACGCGCCTGATCATGCGCGATGCGCCCTGCCCAATTGTGGTGGTGACTGCCACGGTGGAAGGCAATGCGTCGCGCGTCTATGAGGCGATCGGCGCAGGCGCGCTTGATGCCGTGGACACGCCGCGTCTGGGAAGTACCGGGACGCAGGGAGACAAAGCGCTCCTTGGCAAGATTGCCGCCGTACGCAAGATGACCTCTTCGGAGTTTCGGGCTGCGGCGGCGGCGCCGTCAGTGGCGAAAGTGCCGACCGCTGTCGCGCCAACGGTGGCGAGCACGCCCACCAAGGTTCCAGCGCCCCACGCGCATGATCCACATGATCCATTCCTCTTGGTGGCGGTCGGTGCCAGTACTGGTGGCCCGCAGGCCCTTGCCACATTTCTGAAGTCACTGCCGCCCACGCTGCCCTATGCCGTTGTGATCGTGCAGCACATGGATGCCACGTTCCTGCCGGGACTGGCACAATGGCTGACGTCACAGACTGGCCGCCCCGTGGTACTGGCGAGGCAAGGCGATCGCCCCGTCCCAGGATCAATTCTGGTGGCTGGTGAGGCCCAGCAGATGATCATGAAGGCGGGCGGAACCCTGGAGTACGTCGCTGGTGATCCAGAACTCATTCATCGCCCATCCGTTGACGTGTTCTTTGAGAGCCTCGCGCACGTTCGTTCCCGTACCGGCGCCGCCGTGCTCCTCACCGGCATGGGTAAGGACGGAGCGGCGGGCATGATGGCACTCAAGAACAGCGGTTGGCGTACCTTTGCGCAAGACCGAGCCACCAGTGTGGTTTGGGGAATGCCCGGCGCTGCAAGCCAGAGCGGTGCCGCGGAACGAACCTTGGCAATTGAACACATCGGCCCGGCAGTTACTGCCGCAATCAGCAAACCACGACCAGGAGTTACCAAATGAATATTGCAGCAGGAGTCGCTGATGAAACCCCGATGCGCGTCCTTATTGTTGATGATCAGCCGATCATCGCAGAGGCAGTGCGGCGCATGCTGCTGCCGCATCCGAATATCCAACTGATTGCTTGCCTCAAGGGATCCGAGGCATTGGCCAAGGTTGCCGAGGTGAACCCGGACGTCATCCTGCAAGACTTAGTGATGCCCGATGCCGACGGGTTAGAGTTGGTGAGCGCGTATCGACTCAATCCAGCACTGGCACGCATCCCGCTGATTGTGCTGAGCGTCAAGGAAGAGCCATCAATCAAGGCCGACGCGTTTGCACGCGGCGCCAACGATTACTTGGTGAAGTTGCCCAATCCCGTGGAATTGATTGCCCGCATTCAATACCACGCCCGCGCCAGCCGAGCGCAGAAGGAACGTGACGAAGCCTTCAACGCATTGCGCGCTGAGCTTGATAGCGCTGCGCACTACGTGCAGAGCCTGATTCCCGAGCCAATTGAAGGACGCGTGCGCACGCGATGGGCGTTTGTTCCTTCGGCAAGCCTCGGCGGTGATAGTTTCGGCTACCACTGGCTTGATGAGAATCGCATGGCCATCTACCTACTCGACGTGTGTGGTCACGGAGTCGGTCCCGCGCTGCTGTCGGTAAGCGTCATGAACGCCATGCAGGTCAACGCACTTGGCGGCGCTGACCTTGGCGATCCGGGCGCGGTGCTCTCAGCACTGAACGAAATGTTCCCGATGAGTAAGCACAACGGGATGTTCTTCACCATGTGGTACGGCGTGGCGGACCTGTCACGTCGGGAACTGAAGTACTCGAGCGGCGGTCACCCACCTGCGTTGTTGTACACCCCGGGCGGCACGGACAAAGAACTTGGTGGCAATGAAGACATCAGCGGTCCCATGATCGGCGCCTTCAGCGGCGCGCCCTACGGCACCGCAACCACGGCTCTGCTGCCCGGAGCACAACTCTTCGTCTACAGCGACGGCATCCACGAAATCATGCAGGAAGACGGCACGTGCTGGGCCTTGGAGGCCTTCCTTGCCAACGTTTCTGAAGAAGTTCGCAAGGGCGACGGGTCCGTGGAACGATTGATCGCCCGCAGCAGACTGATCGGCAAACGTACTGACTTTGAAGATGATGTCAGTCTGCTCGAAGTGACGTTCGAGTGATGAACCACACTCACTCGTTCCACTCATAGGTCGGCGGGCGTTGCCTTAGATCCAGCGCTGCTGGCGGTACCACTCCACGGCGTCTCGGGTGGCTTCGTCAACCGATCGTGGCGCCAATCCCAGCTCGTTGAGGGTGGCCGACTGGTCAAAGTGCATGGTTCGACGCGTCAGTCGAACGCCGGTTACGGTGGCCATCGGAATCCGGTGCGAAACGGCGTCCGCCCATCGCTCGCTGCACCAGCCGACCGCGAGCGCCAGCGGGTACGGAATCGAATAGCGCGGTGCGGGGCGACCAACGATGCCCGCCAGCACTTTCAGCCATTGCGCAAGGCGCGTGTTGTGCGCACCCAACATGTACCGCACTCCCGGCCGACCACGGTCCATGGCGCGCACCAGGCCATCGGCCACATCGCGCGCGTCAATGAGATTCACACTGCAGTCCAGGTAGGCGGGAATCTTGCCGCGGCAGAAAGCAACGGCCAGTCGTGTGGGCGGCGTCTGATTGCGGTCCCCTGGCCCGATCGGCAGCGTTGGGCTACAAACAATCACTGGACTGCCCGCCTCTGCAAGCTGAAACGCCGCACGCTCGGCGCGGAATTTACTCAGGCAGTACGGACCAATCATGTCTTCCTCGTGGAATCGCGCCGACTCAATCGATGGATGAGTCGATCCGGGCACACCCGATGTCAAAATGCTCTCGGTGCTCACATACAGGACGCGGCTCGCACCGCCTTCAAGTGCCGCGCGCATGACATTCAATGCACCAACATGATTGATGGCATCAAACTCGCGGCGATCGCGGCGCCAAAGATTTGGGTCCGCGGCAAGGTGGTAGACGCGCTTGCATCCACGTGTGGCATCGCGCATGGCAGCGGCATCGCGAATGTCGGCGCGCACCAGTTCCACATTCTTGAGCGGCAGATGCTCAACAGCGGCTGCCGGATGTTCCACTACGCGCACTCCTTCGCCAGCCTGAAGCAACCGATCAACCAGGTGGGATCCAATGAATCCAGCTGCGCCAGTGACAACATTCATAGAAATGCCCCGCTCGAAAGCGACGCGGCCAGCTGTTGCAGATGTGCCGGCGATGGCGCCTCACGCTGAGTGGAGATGCGATCAACCATGGCAATCACAGCGCGGTTGATTGGACATGGGTTGCTACCAGCAAGGCGCACCAGGTGACCGTTGTATGCATCAACTTCAGTCCGACCGCTGCCCATGTCAGGGCTCATCGAGCAATACGTTCCACGCAATGACGGTCGAAAGAACACGCCCATGATTCCGGGAAGAAAGGGCGTGGACAGAATCCGCATCACCGTGGTTGGATGGAATGGACCAATCTTCTCAAGTCGCTGTCCAACGCCGTGAAGGATGTTGTAATTCTCGCGCAGCAACGCAAAGAACAGGCGCTGTGCGAGTGGGTTGGTCAGTAGCCCGGCGTTGTCAACGCCCGCGCTGGCTGCCAGCGGCGAGATGGCCGCGTTGTACATCAGTTTGGTTGCTTTAAACGGGCGCACATCGTCCACGTGTTCCACCGCGAAGAGTTTGCCCGCACGGAATGCGGCCGCCAAGGCAGTGATACGCCCTGCCTCGTCGGCGCTGACCGCACGGCGCGCCCCAATGTGTAATGCACCGGCCCGTGTGATCCGCGCTACCGGACGGTCGGCTGGGCACGCGGAAACAAACGAGGCAATCGCCTCACTGGGATGGCCGCGACGCTCCAAAGCGGGCTCGAAGCCATTCTGAATGGGAAGCAGCGCCTGGTCTTGGGGCAGGCGCGCAAGAACGGCAGCATTGTCAAAGGTCTTGGTGCACAACAGAACCGAGGCACCAGCGGGCGGGCTCCAGGAGTCAAAGTTCACAAAGTCCACCCACATAGGAGGCTGATCATCAAGAACCATGCCTGCAGCGCGCCCAGCAGCAACCTTGGCAGCGTTTGCATCAACCATGGTCACCGACCAACCGGCGCGAACCAGGCAAGTCGCAGCAGCGATGCCAATTCCGCCTGCGCCGAGGATATGTGCCGTTGAAGTCAAGGGAGGCAAATTACCACGCTGCCAATCCGCTCGCGTCATGACACAATCCACCACATGCCCGAACCTCGAACGCCCAAACCCCGACCAGTACTAGAACCCGTTGCGGCGCCGCTCCCTGCGGCACCGCTGCACGGATGTCGGGTGTGTGGGCGCCGCACGCTGCGCACGCTTGCAGTGATTGACACGCAGACGTACTGGCGCTGCGGAACGTGCCAAGCGACGCTCTTAGCTGACGCGCACCTGCCTACCCGTGTTGCGGAACACGCGCGCTACGCGCAGCACAACAATGATCCCAATGACAAGGCATACCGCGCGTTCCTGCAGCGACTTTCCGATCCACTTCTGAAACGACTGCCCGCCGCGCAGGAGGGTCTTGATTACGGCTGTGGACCAGGACCAGCGCTCGCACAGATCTTGGGTGATGCCGGACACACCATGCAGATCTATGACCCGATCTTCTTTCCGGACACCGATCCGCTGGAGCGTGACTATGACTTCATTACCTGCACTGAAGTAGTGGAGCACTTTCATCACCCGCGCGCCGAGTTTCAACAACTTGATCGATTGCTGCGGCCAGGTGGAACATTGGCGATCATGACGAACTTTCAGACCGATGATGAGCAGTTTGCAAATTGGCACTATCGGCGCGACCCCACCCACGTCACCTTCTACCGCGAGGCCACCTTTCGATCGATCGCCCAAGATCTGGAGTGGGTATGCCATATTCCAGCCAGAAACATCGTCATAATGCAGAAACAGTGGTAATGACAACGGGCACACTGTTTGTGCAATTTCTCAGTGCGGTCATTGGCGCGTGCGTGCTGAGTGCATGCCAATGCAATGAGCCCGTAGTGACACAGAGCGCTACCACTGACAACCAGTTTGAGTTCTCACGCATAGTGATGGGCGCGCCGTGTCGCGTGGTGTTCTATGCGCCGAGCGAAGAATCAGCCAACGAATCTGCGCGCGCAGTATTCGAGCGTCTCGCGCGTATTGAAGAGGCATTGAGCGACTGGGTGCCTTCAAGCGAAACTCGTCAGCTTCCTTCGTTGGCCGCTGTGCAGATCACTGTTGGGGCAGACCTGGCAACCGCACTGAGCGCTTCGCTTGGCTACGCGCGCATGACTGACGGCGCATTTGATCCATCCATCGGTGCTCTCACTAAGCGATGGCGCGCGGCACGGCGTGATGGCCGTGCTCCGGATGCCGCCGAGCTGCTCACACTCCGGGCGCGTTGCGGATGGCAACAGATGCAGTTTGATGAAGCCGCGCATACGTACGCCGCACGCGTCCCCGGCCTAGAACTTGATTTCGGCGGAATTGGCCAAGGAATCGGCGCCGATGCTGCACTGGCGGTGCTGCGGGAACGCGGCGTGACCAGTGCCTTGATCGATCTTTCCGGCGACATCGCGG
The DNA here is from genome assembly GCA_945890745.1 of Phycisphaera mikurensis NBRC 102666. Lineage (GTDB taxonomy): Bacteria > Planctomycetota > Phycisphaerae > Phycisphaerales > SM1A02 > UBA966. Next base: position 16,315 of record CAMDCW010000016.1, on the reverse strand, counting down.
TGAGTGATGCCCCACCCGGACGCACGGGGTGGAACATTGACCTTGATGACCCGTGGCACACCAAGCTTGAACTGGCGAATGCAGCCGTTACCACCAGCGGCGATCGATTTCAGCATATGGATGTCGCCGCCGATGGCGGAACAACCACCGCCGCCGATGGCGAAACCACCACGCGCCGAAGCCACATCATTGATCCGGCGACGGGCGAACCGCTCACCACACGTGTTGAGGTCGTAGTGGTGGCGCGTACCGGCGTCGAGGCCGATGCACTGGCAACCGCACTCTCCGTGATGGGTTCAGAACGAGGGCTCGCCCTGCTTACCAAGTTGCCAGGCACCAGCGCACGCTGGCGCTATGAAACAGAACGCCAGCCGGTAGTGACCAGCGCAGGCTGGCCGACACCCGCGCTCCGTGTTCACACCATGCCTGGCATCGCCACTTTCTGAACCATGCCCGGGCCCGGCTTCGGGTCCTTCGGCACCAGGTCCATTGGGTCAGCAAGCGCCGCGCTCCACTCCAAATCCTTGCCGGTGTACGCAGACATGCGGCCCATGATGGCGGTCATGGTGCTTTCCGCAATGCGCTTTCCTTCATTGATGTACGGCGCATTGCCACGAACCGCTTCCTGCAAGTCAATGTGTTCAACCACGTAGGGATTGGGATTCTCACCTGCAAATGTCCATGTATTGCGGCCGCGGCACTGTGCGCTGCCGCTGGTGGTGAGCATGGTGCCTTCCGTACCGTAGATGATCTCTTCTACTTTGCCGTCCGTGTTGTCCTGCTGGCGGCACATGGAAGCACCGAGGCGATCATCGGAATATTCGTAATGAATAGAGAAGTGATCGTTGATGGCACCGAACGCTGGCTCGGTGCGAACTTGGCGACCACCGGTCGCAACACAACGAAGCGGCGCGCCACCCATCGCCCAATTCACCACATCAATATTGTGCACGTGTTGCTCAACGATATGGTCGCCAGACAACCACGTGTAGTAGAGCCAATTGCGAATCTGATTTTCGATTTCCGAGAGTTTCGGATCTGGCGTCTTATTCCACAGACCACCCTGATTCCAATAGCAACGCGCAGCGATTGGCCGCCCGATCGCGCCATCCTGGATCTTGGCCATCGCCTCGATGTAGCAGCGCTCATGTCGACGCTGCGTCCCCGTCACGATGCACAACTTGCGCTCAGCAGCGCGCGCGGATGCATCAAGCACCGTACGAATTCCACTTGGATCAACCGCCACAGGCTTCTCAAAGAAGACGTGCTTACCAGCGTCAACCGCTGCTGCAAAGTGCGTTGGTCGGAATCCCGGCGACGTTGCAAGGATCACCATATCGCAGTCGGTGGCGAGCACCTTCTGGTAGGCATCAAAGCCTGAGAAGCATGCTGAACTTGCAACCACGCCGCGCGGATTCTTTGCCAGTCCGGCAGCAGCACCTTGAACGCGATCTGGAAACAGGTCGCCAAGCGCCACGATCGTTGTATCCGGGCTGGCTTTGAGCGCATCAAACGCAGCACCTGTACCGCGGCCACCGCAGCCGATGACGCCGACGCGAATTGCCTTGCCCTTGGATTCACTGGGACTTGGCGGCGGAACAGTGCCCGCCAATGCCCGCGACCGCGTCAGAACCGTCGGAACGGCAATCGCCGCAGCCATGAGAGCGCCGCTCGTTCCAAGAAAGCTACGGCGTGTCGGACTGGGCGACGAATTCGGCGAATGTGGCGTGCTGTCAGTCATGTGATGATCCTTGCTACGTAGTTCGGGGTGCTTCGCCAACGATCAAAGAACCTTGTACTGCCCCGGCTTCTTCTCAAGCGGCATCTCCAGCGGACCCATGATGTACTGCTTGGGCGAAAGCGATTCCGTCGAGGTGATCGCCTGCTCCCACGTGACCTGTTGCCCGCTGTACGCCGCCATGCGACCAAGCACCGCCATCATGTTGCTGACCACCATCCAATCGCCATCATTGATGACCTTGCCATCACGAATCGCCTGGAAGAGTTCGTTGTGCTCGTTCTGATACATGTCAGACTTGGGCGCATCGGCTGGGTACTCCCACAGCACGTTGCCCGCGGGATCCTTCATCACATGCGTCGGACCCCATCCGTTGATGAAGCACTGGCCCTTCGTGCCGGCAATCCAATCGGTGTTCTCAAAGTAGCAATCTGGCTCCTGACGGCAATTCAAGAACGCACGGCGACCATCGGCCCACTCGTACACGATGGCAAAGTGGTCATAGACATCGCCGCGTTCCGGCATGGCTTCGCGCAGTTGGCGCCCGCCCATTCCAACGGCGCTCTTTGGTGGCTCGTTGCGGAAGCACCAGTTCACCTTATCCACCGAATGCACCGCCTGCTCCACCATCTGATCGCCTGAAAGCCAGGTGAAATGCTGCCAATTGCGCACTTGGAACTCCATGTCGCTCCAGCCGGGCTGGCGCTTGTTGGTTCCCAGCGGACCGGTGTAGTAGCAGCTGTACATCGCCATCGGCGTGCCCAGCGTGCCCTTCTCCAACTGAGCGAACGTGGCCGCCTCCGGCGCTGATCGACGCCAGCAGAAGCCCGACATCAAGTTGATGTTCTTCGCCTTGGCAGCCTTGACACTCTCCACCACGCTGCGGTAGCCAGGCGCATCAACGAACATGGGCTTCTCACAGAAGATGTGCTTGCCCGCAGCGACTGCCTCGGCAAGGTGCATCGGTCGGAAGTGCGGCGCGCTGCAGAGCAGCACCACGTCAACACCGGATGCGATCGCTTGCTTGTAACCATCAAACCCAGAGAAGCGGCGCTCAGCCGGCACCTGCACGCGATCCTTCGATGGGTGCTTCTCAAACTGCTTGAGGCAACTGTCCATGCGATCGGGGAAGACATCCGCGACGGCCCAAAGAATCACGCCCTTGTCAGCCTTCAGTGCCTGATTTGCAGCACCCGAACCGCGACCGCCGCAGCCAATCAGCGCCACCTTGAGAGGCTTCAGAGAACTGCCAGTGTCCTGCGCGCCGAGCACGGATGGTGCAATGAATGCTGCCATTCCTGCCGCAGAGGAGATGGCGACGAAATCGCGGCGAGTGATGCCGCCCGAGGTCTGTTCTGTAGTCATTATTTCTTCTCCGTTGCTGCAGGCACTGCGCCACTTGGCGCGGGTTTCACGTTTGTGTTGGCATCGTTGGTTACGACGCGCATTCCAATGTACGGACCATCCACCAACCACCACACGCTCTTGGGGAACTGTGGATCGCTTTCGTTCCAATCCTCGGTTTCGGGGATCGGTTTCATGGCGGCAGGATCGATCTTTTTGTCCTTGAACGAACCACCAAGAATGCAGAAGGTGCCATCCGCCGCAACGCACCACTCCGCGGCATTGCCCCAGAGGTCTGCAAGACCAATCGCATCAAGTTTCTTGGAGCCAATCTTGTGCGATGCATTCTTTGCATCGGCGGCGGTCCACGCGCTCTCAGTGATTGAATCGACACTCACCGGAGTCTGCTTCGCCATGCATTGCCATTCGGCAACGGTTGGCAATCGATAGGTTCTGCCGGTCTTCTTGGAGAGCCACTCGCAGAATTGCACCGCGCCCTTTGAACTCATGGAGATGGCGGGCCAACCTTGGTGCCCGTACCCACGATCAACCGAAACGTACGGCTTGGTGGGGCGCGTGACTGCGTCACTCTCCGGAGTACTGGCGCCCGCCTTCTGATCAAGCTGGTAGAGGAACGCGTCAAAAAGTTCCCACGGAACTTCGGTGCGCGCGGCAAAGAACGGGGCGGCACCGTCACATGCGGGAACAGCCATCATGTCGACGCGGATCGCAGTACCAGTAATGGTGTCCGTGAACGCAGGTGCCACGGAAGCAGCGGTGGATCCTGCGCCCGTCGATGGCGCAACAGCGGGTGGCGCGGCCGCTCCGGACGCAGCGGGCGTCTGCGGCACCGCACCGCTTGTCGCCATCGATGCAGGCACCGCGCTCATGACGGCGCCCATGACAGCGAACGATCGGAAATGACGCTTCTTGGACCATTGCTCCATGCAGGGAACGCTACCGCGAAGCGGCATGGCGGTTGCGCGCCCCGGGCACATTCCACCGCCTCCGAACGCCCCGCTACCCTGCCCAGACATGAGTCCTTCTATTGCGACACACGCCGCCCATGTCATCAGCACCGCATTTGCCGCGAATGACGTGAGTAGCAGCGGTGCCGCGGACTCCCCGACCGCGGTGGTGCACCTCCCCACGTGGACAGTCATTCCGTTCGCCGCGCTCCTTGGTGCCATCGCCGTACTGCCACTTCTCAAGCAAACCGCGCATTGGTGGGAGTCCAACCGCAACAAATTCATCGTGTCGGCAGGATGCGGGCTGATTGCCCTTGCCATCGTCGGGGCCCTGGAGGGCGGTTCGGGCGCCTCTAAAGCCGCACTGCACGCTGCCGCCGAGTTCATTCCGTTCCTCGTGCTCCTGTTCTCGCTCTACGTGATCTCGGGGGGCATCCTGATTTCCGGGCACATTCCAGGTTCGCCGCGCGTCAATACCGCCATCCTGGCCTTGGGCGCATTGATAGCCAACCTGCTTGGAACCACGGGCGCCAGCATGCTGCTCATTCGACCGCTGTTGCGCGCCAACGGCAAGCGCAAGCATCGAGTCCACGTGGTGATCTTCTTCATCTTCATAGTCAGCAACATCGGCGGACTGCTGTTGCCGATTGGTGATCCGCCACTCTTCTTGGGCTACCTGCGTGGCGTGCCGTTTAACTGGACACTCACGCTCTTGCCTGAATGGCTGATCGCCAATCTGCTGCTACTCACCGTGTTCTTTGCAACGGACAGGTACTTGGCACGCAAGGAAGGCGCTGCCCCCGAGCAAGCCGACGCGCCCGCCCCGGTAATCCGCATCTCTGGCGCGCAGAACGTGCTGTGGCTGGCGGGTGTCGTTCTCGCAGCAGCATTCATGGTGCCTGGCAAGCAGTTCTTCCGAACTGGCGTAACGATTCCGGAAGGGGGTCGTGAGGGCATCATGCTCATGTGCGCAGCGGCAAGCCTCTTACTGACGCCGCGTGCGGTGCGCAAGGAAAATCACTTTGCATTCGGTCCAATTATTGAGGTGGCCGCGCTGTTCGGCGGACTGTTCCTGGCCATGCAACCAGCGCTTGAGCTGCTCATTGATCGCGGCGGGCAGTTGGGCGTGCAAACGCCTGCGCAATTCTTCTGGGCTACCGGGCTGCTCTCCAGTTTCCTGGATAATGCACCCACCTACTTGGTGTTCGCCGATGTGGCGCGAACGGTCACGCCGCAGGACATCACCAACGGCATCAATTATTCCGGCGCACTGATCGACCCCGCTCTGCTCGGCGGCGTCAGTTGTGGCGCAGTGTTCATGGGCGCCAACACCTACATCGGTAACGGACCGAACCTCATGGTGGCAGCGATTGCCCGTGAAGATGGCGTGCCAATGCCAACCTTCTTTGGCTACATGTTGTGGTCGGGCGCGATTCTGATACCGATCTTCGTCTTGATCACTTTCGTGATGTTCTGATCGATTACGGCTCTGCTTGCTTGCGCATCATGTCACCGGCCTGGCCGAGGTCTTTCTGCACATCACCAGTCGAGCCGATCTGCACTGAGTCCTTACCGACCTTCAGTTCGATGGCACCACTCGGCGCGCCTGCCTTGGTCCCGTCACCCTTCTGCTTCATCATGGCAAAGATGATGCCTTGCGCCACGGCGCTTTCTGCAATCATGCGCCCGGCGCGTTCGCTTGCAGCCGTCAAATTCTTAAATTTGCCAGTGTCAAGTTCATTCTCAAAGTCAGCGAGCGCGTTCTCCACGGCGATCATCATGTACGCCAGCACCGCCCACTCTTCGCGCGTTTCCGGGAAATAGCCACTGCCACGGATGAGATTCACAGGCACGGCAATGCGCCAGCCGTCGGACGTCTCACGCATAGCGAGCGTTCCGCCGAGTACTTGTTTGCCGTCAATGGTGAACGCCGCCGTTCCATCGCCCAGATCGTCGACCACCAAGCGCGAACGGTTCGCATCAAGCCAACCGAACGGATCGGACATCACTGAGGTGAAGACATCGCCAAAGCCGCTACGGTTTGCCCACGAGCCACCCTTGGCAAGTTCCTTCGCCACATCGGCTGGATACTTCGCCTGCAACTTCTTGCTCACGCGCCAGAGTTGCGCCAGCATGTCGCCGGTCTTCTTCTTCACGTCACTGATGGCACTCGCCTCGGTAACGCCGTCGGAGAAGGTCACCTCGCGCGCCTCGATGTCGATCATGGTGGGCAAGAGTTCAGGGCGTCCATCCTTGACCATCTGCGCCATGGCATCAACGGCCAGCGCTGGAGTGCTGGAGTCGTAGCGGGGCTTCTTGCATCCGCCAAGGGCGACCATCGCAGCGAACAGCAGCATTGCCAGGGCGCAGGAGGCTGGACCGTTGCCCTTCAAGCGCCGACCGGCAGCAATGCCGGCAAAAACCTGCAAATTCGCACCTGCGCGCTGTAACTGCCGAGAGTCTGACGCCAATTTCGCCATGTGGGCATAGTAGGCGGGTTTCCTCCCTTACACTTTTTGCGATGCGCATTGAGTTGAACGGCCAACACAAGGAACTTGCCGGCCCTGCCACGGTCGCCCAGTTGCTGCTGACCCTTGGACTGGAGCGAGCACCCTGCGCGGTGGAAGTGAACGCAAAACTGGTTCGCAAGGCACTCCACCAAACTCACCCGCTTGCTGAAGGCGACCGCGTAGAGGTGGTTACCCTTGTTGGAGGCGGCTAACGCTGAATATCTCATGACTACCCATCAACCAACCATCAATGCTCGAACCGCGCCACTGAGCCCGGCCCTGCCGCCGCTCCGCATCGGAAGTTTCACTCTGAACAGTCGATTGGTGGTCGGCACGGGCAAGTACCGGGACTATGCAACGATGCAGGCTGCGATTGAGGCGTCCGGCGCCGATTGCGTCACGGTGGCCGTGCGCCGCGAGCGCCTTGTTGATGCCGAGGGGCGATCGATTCTGGATTTTCTACCTCTGGAGCGCTTGACGATTCTGCCAAACACCGCCGGCTGCTTCACAGCGGACGATGCGGTGCGCGTTTCCCGGCTTGGTCGCGAGATCCTGGAACAGCTGGGAAATCCCGGCGCTGGTTGGGTGAAGCTGGAAGTGCTTGGCGACCGAACCACGCTGCTGCCGGACCCCGTGGGAACGCTTGAAGCATGCAAGGAGTTGGTGAAGGACGGTTTCACAGTGCTCTGCTATTCGAGTGATGATCCGATCATTGCGGCGCGGCTTCGTGATGCGGGCGCTGCCAGCGTCATGCCCGCCGGCAGTCCGATTGGCAGCGGCCGTGGTATTGCAAATCCAGCGGCGATACGCATGGTGATTGATCGTCTCAAGCTTGCCGAACAAGGCGGAAGTGCGGAGTATCCGGTGATCGTTGACGCTGGCGTTGGTACGGCCAGCGACATCGTGCACGCTATGGAACTCGGTGCGGACGGTGTTCTGCTCAACACTGGAATCGCGCACGCGCAAGACCCGGTGCGAATGGCGCACGCCATGCGTCTGGCGCTTGATGCGGGCTGGCACACAGCGCGCGCGGGGAGAATTCCGCGCAAGCTTTACGCCAACGCCAGCAGCCCGTGGGAAGGCGTCATCACGCACATCCCCGGAGAATGAAGCCGCGGTGATTGGGGACAGTGGTGAATTAAATAGGGACAGTGGTGCCAGGCACCTATTTAGTGGTCGACGCGATGCCCAAGAATTGGCTCGAGTTCTTTCACCATTGCGGCCACGGTTGCGGCATCGCGTGACTCAAGGTTCAAGCGCAACAACGGCTCCGTGTTGGACATGCGGATGTTCGCCCACCAACTGCCGCAGTCCATACTGAGGCCGTCGAGGGTGTGGAACTTGGCAGTCGGATACTTTGCTCGCAACGCGTCAAGCGCACCTTGTTTATTCTCATTCTCAAAGTTGATTTCGCCACTCTGAGAGAACTTCCGGAACGGTTTGATGCACTGAGAGACAGGCTTGCCCGCCGCCACCAACGCACTCACCACATTGATGAACGCGCGCGCGCCACTGTCGGTGCACCACATGTCGCCAAAGTAGAAGTGCCCGCTCAGTTCGCCACCAAACGGCGCGTCCGTCTCGCGCAACTTCTGCTTCATGAATACGTGACCAACGCGCCCCTCAACCGGCACGCCGCCTGCCGCGCGCACGCTTTCCTCAACAGAGCGCGTGCTACGCAGGTCGTACACAATCGACGCACCAGGCTGCGCCTTCAACCAGCCCTGCGCCAACCACGCGGTCAGCAAGTCGCAGCCGATCGGCTCACCCTTCTCATCAATCACCATGCAACGGTCCGCATCACCGTCAAAGCACACACCAAAGTCCGCCTTCAGGGTGCGAACACCTTCGCGCGTTGGTGCCAAATTCGCTTCCACCAAGGGATTTGGTTCATGCACAAATTCGCCGGTGGAATTATCAAAGTTGATCGGGGTGATCTTCAAACCCTTCACCGCGCCGAACACCTGCGGCACCATGGTTCCCGCCATACCGTTTGACGCGTCAATCACCACGTGCAGCGTGCGTGTGCCGTCAAGAATTTCCTTGGGCAAGAGCGCCAGCAAGTGCGCGCGGTAACCACTCCATAGGTCGCGCGACTCCTCCGTGCCACCGCCGGGACCCATGCCTTTGCGGGCACCTTCGGCAATGACTTTGATCGCACCAAGACCAGTGTCCTGACCAACCGGCTTGGCGCCAGCGCCACTCACCTTGAATCCGTTGTACTGCGCAGGGTTGTGACTCGCCGTGGTCTGCACCGCACCCGCGGCATTCAACGCATTCACTGCAAAGTACGTGAACGGCGTGTCCACCATGCCAACATCAACCACGTGCGCGCCAGCCTCAATCATGCCGTCCTTCAACGCGCGCACCAAACTCGGCGAACTCTTGCGCATGTCACGGCCGACCACCACCAGACGGGCTCCCGAATCCGTTCGACCTTCCTTGGAAGCCGTCTCCAAGAGGAAACGCGCTGTCCCGTAGCCAATTTGCCACGCATCGGTCTCGTTAAGAGGCTCGGGGTAAATGCCGCGGACGTCGTACGCCTTGAAGATCTTCTGAAGCATGGAGCGCGGATCGTAGTATTCCCGCCATGACTATGAAGCGCGCCCATACGGCCTTTCACACGAAACGCAGCCTGACTCGGATCGTGGCAACCGTTGGGCCGGTGTCAAACTCCACCGCCATGCTCACCCGACTCGCGCGCGCCGGGGTCAGCGTCTTTCGCCTAAACATGAGTCACGGCGACCCCACCACGCATGCGCGCACCATCGCCACGATCCGTGCCGTTGCCAAGTCACTCAAGCTGGAAATCGGCATCCTGGCTGACCTGCCCGGACCAAAGATTCGACTCACCACGATCGAACGTGGTGAAACCATCCGACTCCGCCACGGAGACCCCGTCCGCATCACGCGCGGCACCGGAGTGATCGACCCCGATGCACGGCCGATCACCCTGCATGTTGACTACAACCGATTTACTGATGATGTCGGCACCGGCGACCGCGTGCTCATTGATGACGGCGCCGTGCAATTGCGCGTGCGTGCCAGTCGCCGCGGCGTGGTGGAGTGCGTGTGCGAAGTTGGCGGCATCATCTCCAGCCGCAAGGGCGTCAATCTTCCAGAGACTGCAGTCAGCCTGACCGCACCGACTGCGCGCGATCGTGTCTTGGCCGACTGGGCGGTGCGACACGGTGCCGATTTCGTTGCGCTGTCGTTTGTGCAAACAGCCGCCGATATCACCAGCCTGCGCCGCACACTTGCCCGCAGCGCAAAGGCATCGCGCAGCCGTATCCCCGGCATCGTTGCCAAAATCGAACGCCCCGTGGCGCTCAACTCGCTTGACGCCATCGCTGCCGAAGCGGAAGCCATGATGGTGGCGCGCGGCGACCTTGCCATTGAGCTTGATTTTGCGCGTGTTCCAGTTGAACAACGCAGAATTCAAGCCGCCTGCGAACGCGCCGCCATCCCGTGCATCGTTGCCACACAGATGTTGCAGAGCATGATGGAAGCTCCACTTCCAACACGCGCTGAAGCGTCCGATGTTGCCAGCGCCATCTTCGGCGGTGCTGACGCGGTGATGCTGAGCGGCGAAACCGCTGCCGGCAAGTATCCGCTCGACTCTGTTTCCGCCATGCGCCGCATTGCCGAGGAAACCGAATCATGGCTGCGCAAACAACCTGCACGCGCACTCCGTTCGCGCGAATTGGTAGAGAGCGACGAACCCGCCGCAGTGCTCGCCCGCAGCATGGCACAGATGGCCACCGAAAGTCACGCGCGTGCCATCATTGCTTGGACCGATCCACGTTCGTTGCGATTCATCAGCCAGACCGATGTCAATGTGCCGATCTATGCGTTCGGCGCCAGCGATGCGGAACTGCGCACGCTCGCCCTGCTGCGCGGCGTGCGCGCCATCCGCATGGCGCACCCATCCGATTCACGCGACTTTGTACGCGTGGCGGAACGCATGTTGCGCGACGCGCGACTACTCACCACCCGCGACCGCGTGGTGGTCGCCACCGGATTTGCCGGCCACGGCACCGAGCGCTTGTGGCTGCGGCAAGTGGGCGCCAAGGCTGTCTGACGGCAAATGCCCCTGCGGTGGCAGATAACGCTGAAGTTATGACGCATTCGGCAGATTTCCCACCGTGTTAGCCATTGCGAAATGCACGGTTTCTCGGTAACTTTCGACGTTTCCCCACCAGTCGGTGGGGACGACGCGGCCCACAGGTGGACACCGCGTCGCACGGAGACCCCGCGTGGGGTTTCCATCGTCCTCGCTCCAAGCGCCCTTGGTTCGGGACGGCCGCCGAGTTTCGGCGTCCACCGGTCGTGCCCGCGGAGTCGCTGCAGTTGCTCGTAAGGAGAGCCAACATGTCTGATCAGAAATCACTCGCTAAGGAACTCGTCGAAGCCGGAGTCATCTTTGGACAGCGTCGTTCAAGCTGGAACCCGAAGATGAAGCCGTACATCTTTGCCACCAAGAATGGCGTCTCGATCATCGACATCAAGGAGACCATCAAGGGTCTTCTGTTGGCCAAGAAATTCATCACCAAGGTCGTCGCTAGCGGCAAGGACGTGTGCTTCGTCGGCACCAAGCGTCAAGCCCGCGGCGCCGTCGAGCAATACTGCACCGAATGCAAGATGCCCTACGTCACTGAGCGTTGGCTCGGTGGCACGCTCACCAACTTCCGCACCATCCGCGAGCGCCTGCGCCGCTTGGAGGAACTGGAGCGTCTCGGCGAGACCGGCAGCATCAAGAACTACTCCAAGAAGATGGAATCACAGCTTGCGCGCGAAGAGAAGAAGATCTTCCGCAACCTCAATGGCCTGCGCACCATGGGCAAACTCCCAGGCGCGCTCGTGGTCATTGACACCACGCGCGAACTGAATGCATTGCTCGAGGCGAAGGCCCTGGGCATTCCAACCATCTGCTTGATCGACACCGACGGCAACCCGGATTTAGCTGACATTCCAGTGCCAGCCAACGATGACTCGATGCGCTCCATCGACATCGTCATCCGCGAACTCTGCGCGGCTGCCTTGGCAGGCCGTGGCGACCGCAGTGGCGCAGCTCCTGAGGAGATGGGCGCAGCGGTCGTTGCTTCTGGCGAGTTGGATGCACCTGCCGGCCAGCGCCCGGTTCGTCGTTCCAGCCGCAGCCAGTTCCGTTCCGACAGTGGTCGTTCCGCGAGTTCCGACGCCCCTGCTGCAGCTCCGGCCGCAGCACCGTCAGCAACCACCGGCGCGTAAATCGAATTGCACATTTCAATCAACATAAACACCCAACACGAGGTGACTGAATGACTACCGCCAACATCAATTCGAAAGTTGTCATGGCCCTGCGCGAGCGCACCGGCCTTGGCATGATGGACTGCAAGGCTGCCCTGATCGAGGCTGGCGGCGACGCCAAGCTCGCTGAGGAGCGCTTGCGTGAGAAGCTCAAGGGCAAGATGGATACGCGGACCGATCGCGTTGCTGGCGAAGGCTGCATTGCCATCGCCGTGTCCGGCAAGAAGGCCGCCATCATTGAAGTGCGCGCCGAGACCGACTTCACCGCTCGCAATCCCGAGTTCCGCGCCATGGCCGCTGAGCTCGCGAAGGCTGCTGTGGCTGGCGCCGTCGGCGCAGCCGTGAAGACGGACGCCATGCAGAAGCAACTCGACGAAGTCCGCATCCGCACCGGCGAGAACCTCTCGTTTGGCGGCGGTCAAGTGGTCGAAGGCGATTCGTTCGCTCAGTACATCCACCATGACGGCAAGAAGGCTGGACTGATCGTCTACTCCGGCACGATTGAGAACGACACCGGCGTAGGCATTTGCCAGCACATCGTTGCTGCTGATCCTGCACCGATCGCCGTTGACGAACACGGCATTCCTGCCGCCATGCTCGCAGAGAAGCGCGCCGAAGCAGTCGCCGAGGCGAAGGCCTCCGGCAAGCCCGAGCAAATCGCTGAGAAGATGGCTGAAGGCAAGCTGCGTAAGTTCTTCGAGGAAGTCACTCTCCTCGGTCAGAAGTACGTGCGCGACGACAAGAAGGCGATCAAGGAACTCTTGGCTCCTGATGCCAAGATCCACCAGTTCGTCCGCATGATGGTCGGTCAGCACTGACCAACGATGGATGACTCAGTGAGTCATCACTCAACAGGTAACAATAAAGCGGGCGCGGTCTTTGGACCGCGCCCGCTTCTTTCGTATTCGTGAATGCTGGCGAGTAAACGCGAAACTCAACTCGGCTTCGCAGCAGGTGCAGGCGCGGTCTTTGGCGCCCCGTCCTTCGGTTCCGCAACCTTCGGCGCCGCATCCTTCGGCATCACATCCACTGCCACCGGACAGTGATCGCTTGCATAGCCGGCTGGGACCTTCTCCTTCTCAGGGTCAGTCTTCCAGTTGTAATCGCTGGCCGGGTGCATCGTGCCCATCACAAAGAAGCCGCCGTCAATGACGTCATCGGCAAGACCCTTAGTCATAAAGATGTAATCAATGGCGCGGCCGGAATCATGGGTCGTGTACAGATCCTTGGTGCCGCTGTCCTTGTTGGCGCGGAAGTCGTACGCGCCTTTCATTCCCGCCGCGCCGAATGCCTTCGGCGTCTTCATCGACGGCGTGGCGTTGAAGTCACCCAGCACGGCCACGTTTGCTGCGGGGTTCGCCGCAAGGTCCTGCTTGACAAACTCAATGGTCTGCAGCGCTTCGCTTTCACGCTGGTAGCCAAATTCCTTGCCGCCAGCCTTGAAATGCACGGAATAGAGAATCACCGTCCAGCCATTGACATCGATCTCAACTTTCAGAGGCGAACGCTGAAACTTCTGCGCCTGATCCGGCTTCTTGCCAGCCCATCCTTCGCCGTCCCGCAGCGCGTCCATATCCGTGAGGTCCTCATTGATAAACGTAGCGTGCGACTTGATCGGAAACCGACTCAAGCACGCCTGCTCCACGCCGCGGTAATAGCCAACCTCTTCGCTGTACGCGTGCGCGTAGCCCATGTCCTTCAAGTACGTGTCTCGGAACCACTTCAACGCTTCCAGGCTCTCCACTTCCTCAATGCACAGAATGTCTGCATCGAGCCGCTTGATCTCATCCGCAATGGCTTGCACGCGCGTTGCCTTGGTGACCATCTTGATGTCGTCGTATTCCCCTTGCAAGGTGGGATCATCAACGGCGTCGAAGAGATTCTCCACGTTGTAGGCGGCAATGCGGACTGCCCCGGCCTTCTTCTCAGGCGCCTTCTCCACGCCGTACCACACGCCAGCGGGTCGAATCTTCTTTGGCTCCTTCGCAGCCTTCCCACCGGAGCCAGTGCCGTTGGAGCTCCCGGCCTTCTTTCCATCCGGGGCTTTGGGTGCTGTAGCGGGGGCATCCTGCTTGGCTGGCGCGCTTGGGGCAGCCGGCGCTACCGGCGCTCCGTCTTGCCACGAAAGCGGCGCTGCCGACAGTACACATGCGAGCGAAACAATGCCGAACGTAGTCATAAGCTTCTGCATGAGCACGAGTCTAGCCGGGCAACCCCCTAGACTTCAGGTATGCCCCGCACGCAGCCATCAAGCCGAACGCGCTTCAGTCAGTACTTAGAGCGCTTCGAAGCCGCCCGAACCAAGGCCAAGCGGGAGAACATCACGGTCACGTGGCATGGACAGGAAAAAAGTCGACGCCGCACCCGATCGTTCCCCGCGCTCTTCCGCGCGTTCCTTGGCCTGGCGCATCCGTACCGCCGACGCATCGGATTCTCGCTGGTCACCCTCACCGTTGCCACCGTCTGCGGCCTGGTGCCGCCCGCCGCAACCAAGGTGGTGATCGACAATGTCTTGGGCGGTCAACCACTCACCGGTAACTGGGCACACATGCTTGGGGGCTTCGCGGAAACGCCGCAGATGCTGCTGGCATGGCTGGCCGGCACTGTGGTCACCGTCAGCGCCATCGCCACCGGACTCTCCGTGCTCGGTCGCTACCAAACCACGCGTACGGTGAAGGTGTTGCAAACCGCCATGCGACGCCGCGCATTCGATCACGCCATGCGACTGCCCCTGCACCGCGTGCAAGGACTACGAGCCGGCGGCGTGGGTGCCATTATTCGTGAAGACGCCGGCGGTTTAGCTGAACTGGTCTTTGCGCTCATCTACAACCCGTGGCGATCAGTGATCCAACTCACTGGCATCCTCACCATTCTTGCGCTGACCGATTGGCGACTGCTCTTAGGGGCAGTCCTGCTCTTTCCGGCAGTCATGCTGACGCACCGCACCTGGATCGGCCGACTGCGGCCACTGTTCAGAGACATCCGCCAGCAAGTCGGCGAAGTTGACTCAACGGCGAGTGAAGCATTCAGTGGTATTCGCGTGGTGCGCGGATTTGCACGCCCAAAATTCGAAGGCATCCGTCACGGCACCGCGCTTGACCTCTTGGCTCGCCAAGAAATGCTCACGTGGTGGTGGAGCCGCACCGTCGAAGTGGCGTGGCAGCTCTTGATTCCCGTCGCCAGCGCTGGACTGCTCTGGTACGGCGGCGCGCAGGTGCTGGCCGGCCGCATTACCACCGGCGAACTCATCATGTTCCTCACCTACTTGGTGATGCTCTTGGCACCGCTGGAAAGCTTGGCACAGAGCGCCACCGGGCTGCAGACCCACTTAGCCGGTCTGGACCGAACCCTTGATTTCCTAGGCGAAAGCCCGGAAATGCCCGATCGCGCCGGTGCCGTGCGGCTTGACCGCACCCAGGTCGCGGGCGCCATTGAATTGCGCAACGTTGGCTACCGCTACCCCAACCGCGAGGCGGATGTCTTGGCTGACATCTCCTTCACGACCCGCCCCGGTGAGATGACTGCCTTCGTCGGCGCCAGCGGTGCAGGCAAGACCACCCTGTGCAACCTCATCGCGCGCTTCTTTGAGCCAACATCAGGAACAATCACCCTCGACGGACGCGACCTCAGCGATATTGAACTTGCATCCTTCCGCAAGATCCTGGGCATCGTTGAACAGGACGTCTTTCTCTTTGATGGCACCGTTGCAGACAACATTCGTTACGCCGATCCCGGTGCGCCAATGGAACGCGTGCACTGGGCTGCCCACGCCGCCAATGCAAACGGCTTCATCGAAGCCATGCCTGAGGGTTACGAAACAGCTATCGGAGAACGCGGCGTTCGACTATCCGGTGGTCAACGGCAACGCATCGCCATTGCGCGCGCGCTCCTTGCTGACCCGCGCATCTTGATCCTTGACGAAGCCACTTCCAATCTTGACACTGAAAGCGAACGCGCTATTCAAGAGGCGCTGCAAGCACTCATGCGCGGTCGCACCAGCTTTGTGATTGCACATCGGCTTTCCACCATCATGCATGCCGACCGCATTGTGGTACTGAAAGACGGGCGCATCACCGAGATGGGTACGCATGCAGAATTGATGGAATCAAGCGGGATTTATCAGCAAATGGTGCTGGTGCAGACCGCGCCGCCCGCCATGCCCATCGCTCCAGGCGTGCCGGGATCAGGCGCAGCGCATTCGCATGGCGGCGCCTCAGCGGTCAGCCGGCCGTCCGGCCACGCCACGCCCGCTGCTTCGTGAGATGCAACCACCAACTACGCCACTGAATAGCAACCAGCAACATGATGGTGATCGGATGCAGCACAACGCATTCGAATGATTGCCCAAAGCGCCGCGCCAAGATGACGCGCTGCAGCAACTGAGCAGCGACAGCAAACGCCGCCAATACCGTTGGTCCCAGCGGCATGTCACCGCGCACCATCATCACTGGCAGCCATATCCACGG
>CAMDCW010000015.1 GCA_945890745.1 Phycisphaera mikurensis NBRC 102666 | reverse complement strand
CTTGAGCGTGACTTCACCGCAGACGGACCAAACAAGAAGTGGCTGTGCGACATCACCTACATTCCAACTGACGAAGGCTTTCTGTATCTCGCGGGCGTGATGGACGCATGGAGCCGAAGTATTGTGGGGTGGAGCATGTCGAACACGCTGCATGCGACGATTGCAACAGATGCGCTCACGATGGCCGTAAAGCGCCGGTCTCCACCGATTGGCCTAGTGCATCACAGCGATCGTGGTGTGCAATATGCATGTCATGCATGCCGAGAACTTCTCGAGGAGCATGGCATGGCGCAGAGCATGAGCCGTGCTGGCAATTGCTATGACAACGCCATGATGGAAAGCCTCTGCGCGACCCTGAAGAAGGAACTCGTCCACGGCCGGCGTTTCCGCACGCACGATGAGGCGCGCACGGCAATCTTTGAATGGATCGAGGTGTGGTACCAACGAATCAGAATCCACGGCTCACTCGGCTACGTCAGCCCCGAAGCGTTCGAGGCGACCGAGAGGGTCGGATAGGATCGTCATGGGTGTCCATGATTGGTGTGCAGGTCCAGGCGCTCAAGGGTGACGCTTGGTACACCCAGATCTTTCTCCCCCGTATCTCGCCGATCACGCTGTTTGCGCTGCTCTTCACCATCGTGGTGATGTTTAGCCTCCAAGGCAATCGAATCGTGGCTGCACCGCTCGACATTCTGCGGATCGCTGTGCCGCTCGTGCTGTACTTTCTCGTCATGTTCTTTGTCTCGTTTTTCATGGCCAAGCGAGTCGGCGCCGACTACGAGCGTTCGGCGACGCTGGCCTTCACGGCCACCGGCAACAACTTCGAGCTGGCCATCGCGGTGGCGATCTCGGTCTTTGGCATCACGTCGGGCACGGCCTTTGCCACGGTCATCGGCCCTCTGGTGGAGGTGCCGGTGCTGATCGGGCTGGTGAGTGTCTCGCTATGGCTGGGTCGGCGGTGGTTCGCACGAGGTATGGAATCTCAGGCAAGTCCACCACCCAACTGACTGGGAGTACCCGGTCGCGTTCCCGGGAGCCACGGCCTCCACGATCTTCATCGACAAGGGTGCACAGCAGTTGGCGAATGTCAATCCAACCGGGTGGTCGTTCGGAATTGCCGCGCGCAACGGGGTGCCCCGCCGCCGTGGTCTGCGCACTCGGAACAAGTTGCCGACATCAGATCCACGACAGAGCAGGGCGCGAGGCGCTGCATCCCGTGGAAGTGTTGCGACGCGTGTTGGTGTGACCGTGGGTGCGGGTGCTACCACGTCGCCACACATGCGCGCCGCTGCACTGCATGGTCGCCCTCACGCACATGAATCCGCCAGCCACGCCGCCAGCTCCGACTCTCCCACTTCACCCGCAGCGAGCCCGATGAACATCGTGAACGCCTCAAGCTCCGGCGCTTCAACGACGTAGCCGTTCATTTCCAAGAACACAAACGTAGCAATCATGATTTCGAAGAGCGGGGGCACCCCCTCGGTGCTTCTGCGTCGAGTTCGCCTCTCGCCATCCAGGCTGCTGCGGGTTGCGGCCACGCGATCGCTCAGCAGTCCATTGGCGCGGTGCGGGCGTTGGTCGCGCCGATTACTACCATGTAAATTAATAGTTGTAACTACCATTTTTCATGGTATTATAACTCCATGATCGACCGCATCAATGTCACATCTCAAATTCGCGCTGCCCTTCGGCGTTCGCAGATTGTGCTGTTACTTGGGCCACGCCAGTGCGGTAAGACCACTCTCGCCCGGGCGTTCGTCAGCAGTGACAGCGGTGCATACTTTGATCTTGAATCACCAGATGATCTTGCGCGCATGAGTCAACCCATGACGGCGCTCGCGCCACTGCGTGGCACAGTCGTCATTGATGAGGTGCAGCGGATTCCTGACCTCTTTCCACTGCTACGAGTTCTTGCGGATCGCAAACCGCTTCCTGCTCGATTCCTCGTACTTGGCAGCGCATCCCCAGAGATGTTGCGACAGTCGTCAGAGTCTCTGGCCGGTCGTGTTGAAATCGTGCAACTCGGATCGTTCACGCTTGCCGAGTGTGGCGCAAACACTCTTGAAAAACGTTGGATTCGCGGTGGGTTTCCGCGCGCATTCCTTTCGCGCAGCGCCAACGATTCATCGGCTTGGATGACGAATTTCATCTCGACCCTCATTGAGCGCGATCTCCATTTCTACGATGCCCGTCTCGCATCTGGGCTTGTCCGGCGGATGTGGACGATGTTCGCACACTATCACGGGCAGACCACAAACTACTCATCGATTGCGTCCAGCCTTGGCACTCCAGCATCCACTGTTCGTCATCATCTCGACCTGTTGTCAGGACTCCTACTAGTTCGACAGCTGCAACCGTGGTTCGAGAACATCGGCAAGCGACAGGTAAAGTCGCCGCGTCTCTACTTTCGGGACACTGGCATGCTGCATTCATTACTCGGCATTCACTCGGCGAAGTCACTGCTCTCGCATCCGCGTTGTGGTGCATCGTGGGAGGGACTTGTCGTGGAAGAAATTCTCACCAGCGTCCCGCACAGCGATGCGTACTGGTGGTCAACGCAACAGGGCGCCGAGATAGACCTGGTCCTGTTTCATAAGGGAAAACGCTTCGGCATCGAGGTCAAACGTGCCGACGCTCCGTCCGTCACGCCGTCGATCCGCATCGCGAAAGAGGCACTCAGCCTCAAGCAGGTCACAATCGTGCATCCTGGGGCGAAGAGCTATCCGCTTGCAAAGGGAATCAAAGCGGTTGGGATCGACGAGCTGATCCAAACTCCTACGTGCATCTACGAGCCTTGATGGCCGCGTTACGGGGCGAAAGTCCCCTTCGCAATCACTGTCCTACGCTGCAGCGTGGCGCTGATCTGAATCACCATCAGAATCAGACGGGCGCTTATCCTTCTTCGCCTCTTCATACACCGCAGCAGGTGGAGCGCGCAGATCCCAGACCAGGCCGCACCAAGACAGCGCCGTCAAGCCATAGTGAGTCAGGTCAATCTCCCACCAATAGAAGCCCTGGCGCTCGGACCCTGGATAGCGGTGATGATTGTTGTGCCATCCCTCGCCCATCGTTATTAACGCAAGCGTCAAACTATTGCGACTGTCATCGGTGGTCTTGAAGCGTCTGCTACCAATCAGATGCGTCAAAGAGTTGATACAGAATGTTGCGTGGTAGGTCAGCACTGTGCTGACAAAGAAACCCCAAACGAGCATCTGAAATCCAGTGGTACCGAGACTCGGAAACAACGCGTTCAGCGCTACTCCCAGAAAGTAAGTCGCCACACCGAGCGAAACTGGTGCAATGTGGTGATGATCATTCAACCAACGCAACTCACGGAACTTAGCCAAATCCTTTACCGCGTCGGTATCTGTCTCAAGATGTTTGGGCGAAAGCACCCAGCCAACATGTGACCACCACAAGCCACTGATGATCGGGGAGTGAAGATCTTCAGGTTTATCTGAGTGACGGTGATGATGACGGTGATGCGCAGCCCACCAGAGCGGTCCCTTTTGAGCAGCGCTTGCACCTACAAATGCCATGACGAATTGAAACACTCGGCCCGTTTTGTAACTGCGGTGCGAGAAGTACCGGTGGTATCCACCGGTAATTGCAAACATGCGAATGAAGTAAAGCGCCATACAAACCGCAACCGCCACCCAGGAAACTCCGGTTACGAATATGAACAAGCACATCAGATGCACAGCGGCGAACACCACCGCACTGATGACATTGGAAATACTGGTCTTCTGTGCTGTGGTGTCTATTGTCATAGCAATACTGTGTAGAAATTATGCCGTCACTGGAACGAGCCCTGTGTGCGGCAAAGGAGTGTAGGGGCGTTGTTGGCTGGTGTTCCAACAATAGGCATTGCAGCGCTAACTTTTCGTCATCATCGTGACCGGATGTCGGAACTTCTACTGATTTGACGGTTGGATCGACCACGTGGCGCAAACGCGACGGGCTTACAAGATTGGCCCGGCAGCCGCGAACCAACTCCAACTCTGCGTCGCGCAACTGGTGATGATCGACTTCGCGCTGAATTGTTGACTTACCATTGGCCCCAATACTGTCGGGGACAGGCGAACGAGCACAAACTGCTCCGTGGCCAGGGCGAGGTCGAAGGTCGCCAACAAGCCTGCCACTTTTCAGTACAGCACCGCTGTGTTACGTAATAAAAAGAACCGCGTCTCAGTGAATGTGTGGGGTGTTTGCCCGTGATGCGAGAGCCAAGTTCGATCAGTTAGAATGCCCGTCGATGCTCAGGTGGACCAAACGAATACTGTTCGCAACGATTGCAGCTGGTATCGCAATCGTAATCGTGCTGAACACCACTCGCATGCTCGGTCCGGATATTCAGACAGCCAAACCGCTGCCAGCGCCGCTGACACCCTCGGGAACAAACGGGCTCTCGCCGACTGAACGGCAGACGTTCTATCACCTGTCAGAGGGCGCAGAGCTCATGCCGCTCGGCTGGTACCTGGCGCTTGAGGTTGAGACCCTGAACAAGGACGGCGTCCTCGAGGCACGGCCATTCATCGAGAACATTGAGCGGTACGGCTACCTGTCTGATCCGGTGAGTCCCGGAAATCCCGCTGGGCTGCCTGTTGGTGTGTCCCTTGGAAGGAGCAAACTGACGGGTACCGAGATGATCGGCCTCAACTGCGCGGCATGCCACGTCGGCCAGTTTGAGTACAAGGGCAAAGCCGTTCGGCTTGATGGCGCCCCAAACATGGTGATGGTCAACCAGATGCTTGAGGACATGGTCGCCGAACTCGAGTCGACGATCGAGAGCCCACGCCGGTTGGCGCGATTCTGGTCGCGTGTCCACGACACTCGCGCGGCGCGCCGCGCAGTGATCGCCGAGTACGACCCGCCTGCGCCGGATGAGACATTCATGCGTCAGGCTTGGCAACTCGTGACGTTAAACCATGATCTTCTCAAGGCACAGTCCGAGGCCCTCCGCGGACTCCCCAGCCTGAACCGCGCGTTGTCGATATCGACGCACGAAGGCTATGGGCGTATCGATGCGTTTGGAATCGCTCGCGACGAGCTTGTGGGTAGCACCGAGGGCAACATGATTCCGCCTGACGCACCCGTCGGCTTTCCGCACCTCTGGGGTATGGCATTTACTGGTTGGATGCATTGGGACTCGAACACGAATTCCGTCATCGATCGAAACATTGGCCAGGCGCTCGGTACCGGTGCGCTTCGGACCAACGCCTACGCAAGCACGGTCCGACTGGAGAACTTGCACACGCTCGAAGAGCTTGCCTACAAACTGCAGCCGCCGACGTGGCCCGAGAGTTTCCCGCCCATCGACATGGAGCGCGCTGCCCGAGGCCGGAAGTACTTTGAAAATTACTGCGCTTCTTGCCACGAACAGTGGGAGCAGGATGGCTTGGTGCGCAACTATCAGCTGCACACGCTGAACGAGGTGGGCACCGATCCATTGTCGGCGATTGCATTCGGACGCACGGTGCTGCTTCCGGACGGTACGACGCAGCCGTTCTCTACAGCGGCCGCCCGCATCATTTCAAAGGTCAAGGAACACGCGTTTGCGGAAGCAGGCCTGACCGCCATGGACATCGCACGGCTCGAGCAGCGCCATATCCGCAAGGGGCCGCAGTGGGATCCGGCGTTCCGCGCGACGTTGCTCGAATCAGACCAATGGCCGGATTCCAAGGGCGGCAGGGTCTATGCGTCGAAGCCGCTCGCCGGCGCTTGGGCCACAGCGCCGTACCTGCACAACAACTCCGTCCCCACGCTGTTCGATTTGCTGCACTTCGCGAAGGACCGACCAAAGAAGTTCATGACTGGGCAACGAGAGTATGACCCGGTCAAGCTTGGTCTCCAGATCGACCCGGCGAAGTACACAGTGCCGTTTGATCTCAAGCCGTTCGAATTTGACACCAGGATTGCTGGCAATTGGAACACCGGGCACGAGTGGTGGTTCTACGAAGATCTCAACGACGAGATGCGATACGACATCATCGAGTACATCAAGACACACAACGAGCCGGTCCCAGAGGTGCCAAAGGCCACCGACGAGGCCCTTCAGTCGGCGTTGGATGCTTCACCGATTGTGGTACCTACGCTGCAGACGCCAGTTGTGGTCGCTACGTTCTCGTGGTTACCGTTGCAAGTCACCGCGATCGTTCTGCTCACTGCGCTGGTGTTGCTGGCGCGTTCATTGAGGGCGAACGCGGCGAAGTTTCGCTCGCATGAAGCGGAGGACATCCAGAAGATTTGCAACGGCGTGCTTGCGTTGCAGACAGCATTCGCGAAGGAGCAGAAGCGGCCGCTCCTCCGCGGTACGCACGCTAAGGGCCGGTGCTTCGGTGGCAAGTTTGAGGTGTTTGATGTGCATGCGCGGATCGTCGACCCGACACTCGCCGCGCGGCTCGCTCAGGGAATCTTTGCCAACCCCGGGGTCTATCCGGCCACGGTCCGGTTTGCGAACGGCAATTCGAAGGTCCGCAAGGACAAGCTTGGTGACGTGCGGGCCTGTTCGTTCGCCGTTGAACTTCCCGGCGGAGCCCGGCAGGATTTCTCGTTGCAGAACGCCACCACCTTCCCCATCAACGACGCGCACGCATTCGCACTGCTCACGCAACTCCTCAATCCACCGGGGCCACTGAAAGGCTTTCTCTCCCTTGATTTCACGGACAAAATGGTGTTCCTCCGGGTCATTCTCCTCAGCGTGATCCAGAGCCGACCCGCCAAGACCGCGTATCAGCGGATTCGCTACTGGAGCACGGTGCCCTTTAGCCACGGCTCGGTCGACGCTGCGAAGTTCACCTTGATTCCGTGCAACGGAAACTTGGCGCATCCGCTCGACGGCACGGCGGACGAATTGCTGCACGAGATCATCCGTCATGTCACTGACGATGAGAAGATGTGCGCGTTCGACTTCGGAGTCCAGTTGCTGGATACAGACCGGCAGCGCCGCTGGCTCCGGCGCCACGAAAGGGACTACTGGATCGAGAACGCAAGCGTTCCATGGAACGAATCCCAGGCACCATTCCATATCGTGGCGCGACTGACACTCGTGCGTGGCTCGACGTTTAGTCAAGAAGCTTCGGAAGCGCAGTTTATCGACGTTACCTCCAATGCTACGGCGGCAAGCACTCCACTCGGCAGCATCAACCGGGCACGCTGGGAATCGGAAATGGCGAGTCGAAAGGCGCGCGATTCCAAACTGTGATGTGTGTGGTGCGGTGAGAAAGGCGAATGCCTGTTCATGAACGGTTCCATGCGTACCTATCAAGCGTTGTTGTTCGGCAAAGACAGACGCCTCATGCAATCGATTCCCGGCATGCTGGTCCGGGCGGGTTTCGAGGTGGATGTCATCGCGAGCCGCGCCTTGCCCATATGGCCCAGCAAGTCCGTCCGACTGCACTACGTGCCCGCTGCTTCCGCGCTCTTGCCCGCTGTCCTTGCTGCCATCCAGAAACCCTATGACCTGGTCATCCCTGCGGACGATCCGACCATTGGCCTCATTGTCGGCGCCGCCATCCCCGATGTGCTGAAACTCAAGCTGCTCCCCGTCTGCGGCGTCGAGCATTTCAGTCATCTCTACTCAAAGATCGGCCTGGCTCAGGCCCTGCACGCCCACCGGATCACCTCGCCCGCGTACCGCGTCGCACATCATCCCGACGATCTGCCTGACTGCGGCCGGGCGCTGGGCTACCCCTTGCTGCTGAAGGTGGATGCTTCGGGCGCAGGCGAGGGGGTGTATGAATGCCGCACCGAGGATGAACTGAAGCAACTCGGCGCCACATCCATCAGCTTTCCGGTCCTGGTCCAAGAAAAGATCGAAGGTGAGTTGCTTGACCTCTCCGGCTTCTACCAAGCCGGGCAGCTGGTCCACTGTGGCTACGCCACGATCGAGGCCACGGTATCCGGCCCCTTCGGCCCGTCTTCCATGCGGCGATATCGGCAACTGAGCGAAGTCCCCGCCGTCGTCTTTGACGAACTGCAGGCCATCGGCCATGCACTGGGGCTCAATGGCTTCGCCAACCTCGCCTGCCTGCTATCCCAGCGGGACGGCAAACGGTATTACTTTGAAGCCGACACTCGACCGACCGTTTGGTGCGATTACACCAAGTACGTCGGCAACAACCTCGCTCTAGCCATCCGGAACTATTTCCAATCTGGGACCACGCTTCGTCATCCGGTTCCGCGGAATGCGGACTACCCGGCCACAATGCACATGGTGTATCCGAACCGGATGCCCGTTCACGAGTTGCTGCTCAACCGGCACCAAAGCTGGAAATGGTTTCGCAAGGAGGGACTGGGCTTCATGGCAACGAAATTTGGTCTCAAGCTATTCGCTGTCGCGCGGACAAGCTTGCGGAGATAGGCAAGCGCGTCGGCGTGCAGTATCAGCACGGCTCATTGGTTCTGGAAATCCACCGCGAACAATGCGATCAGTGAATGGCCATGATTTACTAGTGGACGAATATCATCCACCAAGTGGACGATTTACACAGTCGCCCACGCCGGCGGTTCCGCCTCAAACGTCACGCGCTCCTTGGTCAGCGGATGCGTGAACGTAATCCGCTGCGCATGCAGGCAGAGCGGGGCGTCGCCCACGGCTAGGGTTTGGGTTTCTCCAACAACGCCATCAGCCAGGTAGGCCGCGTCGCCAACGATCGGGAATCCAAGATGCCAGAGATGGATGCGGATCTGATTGGTGCGACCCGTCAAGGGCCGTGCAAGGAGCAGGGCGGTGCCGTCGGCATCGCGTGCAAGCACGCGGAACTCCGTGTGGGCCGCTAGTCCAGCTTCGTCCACCGTGCGCCCGCCCAGTTTGCCCGCTTCAGCACTCACCGGCGCGTCACAGGTGAACTCATCGTGTGGCGGATATCCCTGCACGCGGGCGAGATAGTGTTTCTCAACCTCGCCATGTTCAAACTGCGGCTGCACCACGCTGGCAAAGTGCCGCGTCTTACAGAGGACAGTGACGCCAGTAGTGTTTGCATCCAAGCGATGCACGCTGCGCGGCCGGAGCGGATGCCACACAACGTTCAATATGAATTGCAGCGTGTTGCGATTGAACCGCCCGCACGCATGGACCGGGAGCGGCGCGGGCTTGTTCAGCACGATGATCGCTTCGTCTTCAAATAGCACACGGATATCTGCATTCACATCCGGCTCACATTGCGCGGGCTTCAGGTGCCGGTAGCGCTCCCCGGCGCGGACGATGTGCTGCGCGGAGACGGGCGTGTGGTCATCAGTGACAATGCTGCCCGCCTCGCACACAGCAAGCCATTCCTCGCGCGAGATGTGCGACATCACCTCGCACAAGCAGTCAAGAATGGTGCCGCGATCGCAAGCCTCCGGCACATTCAGCGGGCGTGCCTGGTCATACGGAACGCTTCCAGGGAGCGGCGTCACTGCGGTACGAATGGCAGCGTGGCGCGCTTTGATCTGCTGTTCTTGCTGCTCTTCGGTTGCCTTGAAGCAGTAGGGGCAGGACACATTCTCCACGTACCGCTGATCGGTCTTCTCCTCAGTGGTGAGCGGCGCCCGGCAGGCGAAACACAATGACCACGCCGTCTCCTGCAGCCCCGGATCGACGCCCACGCGTTGATCAAACACAAACAGCTCGCCTTGGTAATGCGAGTTGCCGCACTCCTCAAAGTACTTCAAGATCCCGCCGTCAAGTTGCCACACGTGTTCGAAGCCCTCACGCTCCAGGAACGGCGCGGCTTTCTCACAGCGAATACCACCGGTGCAGAAGGACACCACCTGCGCGTGCTTCATCTCGGGCGGCAATTTGGCGACCGCCGCTGGAAAGTCGCGGAACGAATCAATACCCGCTACCACTGCGCCTTTAAACGTGCCGAGCTTCACCTCGTAGTCGTTGCGGGTGTCATAAAGAATGACCGGGCGACCTTCATCGAGCCATTGCTTGAGCACCTTCGGATCCAAGCGCGGCGAGGTGTACTTGGCAGGCTCGATGCCTTCCACCCCAAACGCAATGATCTCTTTCTTGATGCGCACCAGCATGCGACGGAACGGCTGCTCGGCACTTTCGCTGTACTTGGGCTTGAGACCTTCCAGTCCCGGGATGGCATGCAGCACGGCGACCAGCGCATCCACGTCGCTACGGAGGCCAGCCACAAACATGTTGATGCCCTCGGTGCTCAGCAGAATCGTCCCCTTCAGGCCATTGGCTTTGCACTGATCCAAGAGTCGCTGACGCAGCACCTTGAGATCGGAGAGCTCGGCAAACTGGTAGCAGGAGATGTTGGTGATCGTGTCCGCGGGCATGCGTAGTCGAAAATCATATGAAACTTGGCGGCGAGCGACTTCGAACGACGATTAGTCAACTTGCCCGTCGACAAGACAGCCATCCCGGACAACCGCCATGCCCCCCATTCAGCGACATCTGCAAGCAATCAGCGCCATTCTTCTGTCGGTTCCTTTGATCGGTTCCGCGGCCAACCATGTCTTCAAGTGGGTCAAGCCGCCGATGAGTGACGGCTCGCGGGGCGCACAGATGTGGGAACTCATCCGTGACGGCGGCCTCATGGACTGGCTTGCGGTGGGGCACTTGATGCTCGGCATCCTGCTGCTCGTGCCACGCACACGTTTCGCGGCGGGAGTGATGCAACTGCCGATCACGATCGGAATCGTCGCGTTCAACGTGACGATGTTTCCGCGGGGCATCGCCCTTGGAATCGCAATGCTTGTATTGAATCTCGGTGTGGTGCTAAAGCCACGGGACATTCGTCGCCTGCTGCTACCTACGGCGGACTGACCGCTGCGGTGCGAGCGCTGTTACAGGCGAGAAATCACGCAGATCGCACCGCTCATGGCCAGCATCAGCGTTGCCGGAACAAACTTCACTACGGCATCGCCCACCTTCAGGTGCATGACAACCGCGCCCAACATGAGTACGACCACCACTGCCGCCGCTGGTAGCACGACGGGCTGATACCACAGTCCCACTAAGAGCAGCACGCCGCAGATGATCTTCAGACCACCGACGATGTAGAACATCGATGCGGGCAGTCCGTAGGTCGCAAACTCTTCCTTCAAGTTCTTCGCTTCGCCGCCGCGGTAGGCAGTTGAGCTCCCACGACGCAGGAGCCACACGTTTAAGAGACCGAGGCCAACGATGACTTGGAGAATGGAGCCGATGATGGGCATGGGTTTCAAGATATCCGATGACCGGAGTCCTCGTCGGGCCTACCATTGCTTTTTCATCACCCCGATGCAGACTGCCTTCGAAATCGCCCGCGCACTGTCGGCTGTTGCGTTCCTCTTCTACGGGGTCGTCTGCCTTTCCACTTCACGAATGAAAGTCGAGTTCGAGCGCTACGGACTCGCTCGGTACCGTCACTTGGTCGGCGCATTGGAGTGCCTAGGGGCGCTCGGCCTACTGGTGGGCTATTTCAATCGCCCCGTGCTTGTTGTTGCCGCCGCTGGCCTTGCGCTCACCATGCTGATGGGTATCGCCACGCGCATCCGCATCGGAGACTCGCTGGCCCAGACCTTTCCGGCGATCGTGTTGCTGATCATGAACGCCTTCGTGCTTGGGGTTGCCATCACGTGACCGGGTTGCTCTCCTCGAGCATTCCCGTAGACAAGACATCGATCCTGCGCGCGATGTAGCCCAACTCAATCAAGCCAGAGCTTCTGGTAGCTGCCCGCGGGGTCATACACGTCCGCTTGACGGGTGATGTTAAACCGTCGGTTCTCGCGGGGGTCGTTACCTACTCCAGCTAAATATGCCCAATTTCCCCAATTGGAATAGACGTCGTAATCCACCAAGGCCTCCTCAAAGTATTGAGCCCCAAGGCGCCAGTCCAAGCCAAGTTCATGCACAAAGTAGCTGGCGACATTCTGCCTACCGCGGTTACTCATGAAACCGGTCAGAAGCAGCTCGCGCATGTTGGCGTCGATGAACCGATTGCCGGTGTTGCCGCTCACCCATGCTTGGAAATCGGCGGCATTGCGCCCCCATGAGCGATGCGTTCTGCGACGTGAAATTCCGTCAATCGAGAACAGGGCAGTGCCGAATTTTTCCATGACCAAGCGGAAGTAGTCGCGCCATAGCAGTTCAAAGATCATCCAATAGGTGCTGTCATTAGCGACGCGCTCACTTTCGTAGCGACGCACTTCATGGAACACCTGTCGCGGGGAAATGCACCCGGCTGCAAGCCATGCACTGAACTTCGATGAATAGTCAGTTCCGATGAGTCCGTTGCGTGTCTCTTTGTAGATCCGAAGTTGGTCAGACTTCCACACGTAGTCATGAAGCCGTGCCTGGCCCGCCGGCTCGCCGCCATGAAATGGCAGGGCGCTTCGAACATCGGCAATCGTCTCAGGAAAGTGCGGCTCAAAGAGCGCTTCGGTATGTGGCAGTGCCTGCACTGCTGTGGGCGTGGGGAAGCAAGCGCGGACAAAGAGTCGGGCTTCCACAATCTTGCGGTACTGGGTGAAGATGTCGGGGAGATCGCGCAGTGCAAACGGAAGATCGTCCGGGTGAATCAGTGGGGCGCCGTGAAAGACATTGCATGCAACGTTCGCGCTCTGCAGCTGCTGCGCTACCTGCGCATATTGGCGTGCCTCATCATGCGACGACTCTGCGTTGAGTAACACCGCATTGATCTGATACTTGGCACATAGCTGCGGAATGACTTCCGCTGGGTCGCCGGTCATGACTACCAGCGAACTCTTCCAATCACGCCACTGCTGATCGAGCGCACGCAGCGATTCCAGTCGAAACTTTCGACGAAAGCCAGGAATGACGGGATTCCCCGGTAGTTCGTAGCGGTCGGGGGTACAGCAATCGATGTACACCGGCAGAATCTGCGCGCCTGAACCAACCGCCCGGTGCAGCGCTTCATGGTCAGCGACTCGCAAGTCGTTTCGGTACCAGAGCAGGACGCGTTGTGTCATGATTCAGGAGGTTCCGCGCTTTGATGATCGACAGCGATCCGAGCAATACTTCACTTGATCCCAATCGCGTTCCCACTTTTTGCGCCACGTGAATGGGCGTCCGCAGGACAGGCAGGTCTTCTGCGGTAAATTCTCTTTCTTTACGCCTCGCATAGCGGCTCACATTTGATTGGTTGATCGGACTTTACGCAGGAAATCCGTTGCGTCACGCGAACAGTCTCAGCTGACCCATACCGCCATCAAGGTGCAGCACCTGGCCAGTCATCCACGACCCGTGCTCGCTCAGGAGCAGTGCGGCCAGCGCCGCTACTTCGGCGGGTTGACCAACGCGGCCGATCGGATGACGCTTGTTGGATGCGTCCAACTTCTCAGGACTGTTGAGCAGTCGATCTGCAAGCGGCGTGTTCGTGAGTGATGGCGCAATGGCATTCACCCGAATTCCCGCGGTTGCAAACTCCGCCGCCAAGGAACGGGTGAGGCCCTCAACGGCGCCCTTTGCAGCGGCGATCGAGGCATGGAAGGGCATACCGGTTTGCGCTGCCACGGTACTAAACAAGACGATGGACGATTGCCCCGGCTTCTTCAGCGCGGGCAACGCGGCCTGAATGAGGTGTACTGCTCCCAGGACATTGATTCGATAGTCATTCAGGAAGAGGTCTTCCTTCATCCGGTGAAACGGCTGAAGTTGAATGCTTCCGGGGCAGTAGGCAAGCCCGTGAATCTCCTCAGGTAACCCTTGGATCACTGGCGCGGGGACGCTGAAATCCGTCTCAATGAATTGAAGATTGGGGTGCGGCTCCAACGCCCGGGCGGCGCGCGCCAGGACATAGACGCGGTGACCCGCGGCAAGCAACTGTTCAGTGAGGGCCTTGCCGATTCCGGAACTACCACCTGCGATGACATAGTTTTTCATTGAGCGAAGATATTAGGCGTCATGTTTGCCAAAGCGAATGGCAATGAACGCCTCAAACGGAACATTTTCGTTGCGCGTAAACCCCTTTTAAGGCAGCGCGCCTTCTTTGAGCACATCAAGCGCTGCGGTATTGCCTTGAAGGCACGGAACCTCCGCTTGACAGCAAGCACAGGGCTGCCGTTGGAGTAATGAATAAGGTAGGGGGTTGGCTGCGCGGCAAATGGGTGGTGTAATCGCCGCAGATCAGACGATTGGCACCGTCCTGCTGCGCTCAAGCCGCGGCGCGTCCCATCGCGATCGTGGCTCGAGCTTGTCAAGAAGGTCTGGGAAGTTGATCCGCTGCAGTGTCCCTATGACATTCCCAGCCTCAGCACGAGATGCGCATCGTGTCGCTGGTCAATGATGCGCAGATCATCGATCGCATCTTGCGTCATGTTGGCATGTGGGTGAGTGAGGTTTGGAATAATGGCGTTCGCATCGCGCCAAGCACGAGGCCTCCGGTGGGGGAATCGGTGGAGTTGCGGGAAACTGCTCCGCGGCGAGTGCGAAGGTCGCGTATGCGCCACACTGACGCCCGATATTTGCCTTCAAGCACAGCGCAGTTACGATGAGTGCACGAAAACACGCTTCGTAGTGGACTTGTCGGGCGCCCGCTCGCGACGCTGGAAAAGTGAAGTCCTATCAATAATGCCTATCAATCGTCGACTACATGGTCCCAACAAGCCGTCGGGCGGTCATCGGTCACGGCCGACGTCAGGGGCAGTCGTAGCCATAGGTCGCTAGGTCTTTCGCGAATAGCTCGGCCACCACGTTTTTTCCGCCGTCGAAACTCTTGAACATCTCATGCGTGGTAGCCCACTTGGGCCGGGAGCCTCCTTTGGCCTTGATGGCCTTGAACTCCTCATACAGCGTCTCCGGCAGGCCGACCCGGCGGGCGAAGTTTCCAACATCCTCCTCGAACTGCTCGAAGCGGATCACCAGATCGAGCATCGAGACCCCGTCGATGTGAGTGATCTTGTAGTTCTCGTAGAGCGACTTCGGCCGTGACAGTAGCCACTCGCGGAAATGCGCATCTGAAAGCCGAGGCTCGTTGCGGTGTTCCCAGAAATAGCTGCTGACGACCATGTCGAACGGATTTCGCACCACGGCCAACTTGAGATAGGATTCAAAGACCGCGTAGCCAAGATTCCGGCGGATGACGCTAGCGGGCACGTGATTGTAGAACTTCATTTTCGGTTTCGGTCGCCTGAGCCCGAGTTTCTGCAGCAACCCTGGTGACGCGAGATAGTTCTGCGGCCCGGCATAGCCGAGTGCCCGCCGTGTATCTTCGTCCTCGGGGGTGATGGGCGTCAAGGTGTCCTCGGGCGACGCATACTTCGAGAGGGCGATCTCAAAGCTTGTTCCTGCCGTCTTAGTAGTCTTGAGGAAGATGAATTTTCTCTGCACCGAAAGGATCATGTACGCGCCGCTCCCTATTGATCGGAATTCGCATTTGCAGTGTTGCGGGCGAGCGCCCGACTCATCCAATGTGAAGCGGCGGATCCGTGCGAGGAGTTTAACACCGCGGTGCTGAACTGCGAATGCGTTGCGACATTGGCAGCCATCGCCCTCATTGCGGAGCGGTTACTACTGATCGGAATTTGCTTTCTGGACGCTCCGCGGTTCAGGGAGAATTGGTTTCGCCTGGGGTTCATTAAGCATGAATTTCCCAGTCCATGAGCGGTTTGCAAGCATCGGTTTGGCGGATGTGGCAAGCGTGCGTGGGTTTTGCCGTGCGACCGCTGCCCGCAGGAAGCAAACGGTCGGAAATCGCGCTGCCGGCGACCACCTCGGGGCGCACCCCACCGGCGAGTTAGAAGAAGTCCACGACATCGCCTCGGCCGCACCCAGCGAAACATTTGAAAGCATCTCACCCATCCCTTCCTCTAAACACAGAGAAAGAGCTGGTGCGATCTTCGTGGAACGGACAGGGGCAGGACTTGGCCGGCTGGACTTTAAATCCGAAGTACCGCCAGAGGCCGTTGATGTCGAGCCGAGACTCGGCTTCGATGCGCAACATAGCCCACCCTCCTTTTATATTTGAAAGACCAAAGTGACTCAGGCGCAGTGGCAGGCAAAGAGGGGGAACAATCCGAGTTACTTCGTTGCAGAGAACGGATACCCAGGAAGCTTTGATCGTCCTTTAGAACAAGTGGCTTGGAACACGATTCAAAGTTTCAATAGTGCGACAGGTTTGCGCTTGCCAACCGAAGCCGAATGGGAATTCGCATGTCGAGCAGGGACGACGACCGCGCGTTATGGCGTGTTAAACGACATTGCGTGGAATAGCTTCAACACGGTCCCGACAACGAACGGTGTTGCGACCAAACTTCCAAACGCACTTGGTCTCTATGACATGCTTGGCAATGTTTGTGAGTGGTGCCAGGGTTGCTACGGGCCTTATTCATCCGAAAGCGTGACTAACCCCACAGGACCAGCGGCTGGTTCGTCTCGTGCGCTGCGCGGCGGCGCTTGGCGCGGCAACCCCTCCTTCTGCCGTGGCTCGCAGCGCGGCGCCTACGGTACGGACGTCACCGACATCGCCTTCGGGTTCCGTGTCGTGAGGACGCCTAGTCATCAACCGGATGCTGAACGGATTCGAGGGGTTCCTCTCAACATCGAAGTACAAGCCCCTGACGTCGGCACGTCGGGGGCTCGCTATTTACGAACAACCATCAGCGGCAATGCGATGGTAATTGTGACTCAGATTGCGATTGCGAGTCTTAAGGACAAGGTCCAAAGTCGTTCAGCAGCTTTCCCAAGTCGGCGGAGTTCACTTGATTATCCCCGTTCAGATCCGCGGAGCAGGGCCCGGAACACACACCAAACTGCGCAAGAAGTAAGCCTAAATCTGCGGCATTCACGGCATGATCACCGTTCAAATCAGCGGGACACTGAATGCAAGTCAATGCAAAGGTGTACACCGCCGCACCGTTGGCCAAACCATCGCCTGAAGGAAGACTTGCGGGCGCATTTGCATTGACAATTTCACCGTCAAGGCGAATGCCGCCGGCCGTGATGAGATCCGACACCGTGACCGTATACGTGCCCGCAACATCAAGCGTGCCGAGACCAAGTGACACCGTGTTGGTGGCAGAGTTGTAGGAATATGTTGGGGTGATAGCGCCCGCAGGACCAACCACTGTGAAGTGCGCCGCAGTGGCCACGATATTTTCACTAAAGGTCAGCTGCGCGGTTGTTGGCAACCCCGAACATTCCATGCTCGATCCAAGCGCGGGCACAGCCTCAAGCAACTTTGGCGCACTGGCCACGTACGTCGTGCTCGCCTTTCCGTTGTTCAAAATCCAATTGCTTTCATCAAGCACTACGGCAGTGGCCAAGCCATTGGTTGGAATCACAAAGGATTCCTCGCGTTCGTCATTCAAAATAACCGCGGTGCTTACGCCACTTGAGGTTGTGATTTTCACATCAATCGGCGTGACAAATTTACCGTTCTTGCCCATGAGCACGTTCTGAGTTTGCTTCACATTCAACTTGAGATAGGTCTTGCCATTGATGGTGACCGCTTGATTTGCATATGAGTACACGGGCGCGCCTTGACCAAACACGAATGAATCAAAGTACCCCTGCAAACTGGATCCATACACTGCGCTGGCAATATCCACGAATTGTTGCGTGGTTGCGGCAGAGCCTTGATACGCCGCGCGATAATTGGCAAGGATTTGAAAGAACTTCACGTCGCCAACATATTTGCGCAGAGTGTGCAGAGCCCACGCGCCTTTGTTGTATGAGGTGCTCACACTGAAAATGGCACTGGAACTGGCAACGTTGTAGCAATACACGCTTGCGTTTGTGGTGCCAGTCAAGGTCGCCGTTGAAGGGCGACGCGACGCCATAGCGCTGTGCAACGCGGGCAGACCAGCGGATCCAGGCTTGCGTTCATACCAAAGGGCTTCCGAGTAAGTGGCGAATCCTTCATTGAGCCAAATGTCATTCCAGGTTTTACATGTGACATTGTCCCCCCACCATTGATGGCCAAGTTCATGCAACGTGACGCTTTCATTGAATCCACCCATGCCGGTCATGGTTTGATGCTCCATGCCGCCACCAAATGTGAATTGATAAATGCCGTATTTTTCTGACACAAATGGATACATGCCGAACAGCGGGCGCAGTGTTTCCATCATTTGCAAGGACTGACTCCACACAGCGCGGTTGCTCGCAGTATCACTGGGCGGAGAAATATTTATCTGAAACGGCATAGTGCTAATGCCGCCACTGGCCAGCGGATAGGTGTAGGTGTAGTCGTACACGTTGTAGGCGTGAATGGCGAAGCAGAATAAATACGACGCGGTTGGAATATTCGTGCGCCACGTGGTTTTATTGTTGCCCCCAGCCACTGGCGTAACAGATTGCAGCACACCATTGGAAACACTTTTATACGCGCTTGGCGCGGTAATGGAAATGGTCGCCGTGCTCTTGTCGGAGTTGTCGCCAGGCTGGACATGTTCTCCGTCCTTCACTGGCCACACACTTGCCGCGTAGTACGGCTCTGAAAGATTGCACGCAAAGGGAAGACTGTTCATGGCCGTGGCGCCAATGACAAAGCTGCCAAAGCCAACGCTGACCGGAGTGCCGGAATAATTCACCTTCACCGTGAATTGCTCGCCAATGTTGTAGGCGCGATCGAGCGTGACACTGCGGCCATAGGTGCCCACGCTTGTCACGGCCGAGCCTGGCACTGTTGTGACACCATTGATCACCACGCTTGAAATGGTGTATCCGTTGGTGATCGTTGCATTGTTACTACGTAGGCGAAACGTGAACTGCGTCAACCCGTTCACCGTGCTCGCCAAAGTCATGGTGTTGCTACCAGAGATAAATGACACCGCGGGGTCAATGGTCACATCAAAGTTGTTGTCAAGAATGTCCGTGTCGCTCGGCGTGTCCGCAAGCATTTGCACAGCCTCGTCTTGCTGACCTTTTGAAGCGATGAACGCTCTGTACATGGCTTCTTTGTTACAGCCATTGCAACCAGTTCTCAGTTCGTCTTTGCCCCCGCCGGCAATGCCAATTGGAAGTGGCTTCATAATGGTATTGGCGTGTGGCATAACGCCAATATGGGGATCGACCGTGCCGTCAAATTGCCGCTCAACTTGCGCGGAAGCCATGCACGAAATTGCCAACAGCGTTGTCAGAGCACAAGTGAAACGGGTTGTTGATGGATGCACTGTGTTCAAGACAGCTCCTGAGAAACAAGATCGAAGTCATAAAGAAGATGCTGCACGGGTCTGGCCTAGAAACGCACTACAGAATGACTGTAGTCCGATGAACTCTGCACGCCAATAATTATGCCAATTTTCGAAAGTTGGAATTATTATGGCGTTCAAGCCAGTCAAGCCCCCGCGTAGGCGCAATGACGTGCGTCGATCTATTTAATGCCGTGGCGTAAGTCGTGCAGGTACCAAGCCTCTACCTTTTGGCGCG
This sequence comes from Phycisphaera mikurensis NBRC 102666, assembly GCA_945890745.1. Lineage (GTDB taxonomy): Bacteria > Planctomycetota > Phycisphaerae > Phycisphaerales > SM1A02 > UBA966. The sequence continues at coordinate 4,373 of CAMDCW010000015.1, read as the reverse complement.
CCCAATCAGTCTTACGCAAAAAAGTGAGGCTGGACTTTATGCTTGGGTCGCTTGTGAAACAGCGCACTTTGATTCCCTTCGCCAAAGTTTCCCAACCATGACGCTCGACCAAGATGGTCAGGATGGCTTCAAGCGTCATGCCCTGAAGTGGATTGTTCGGGTGCTCGGTCATTGCACGTGAAAGTAGCAGATTCACTTCGCCAGAGGGTCGAACGGCGCATCCCAGTCCCATGAGTTGCGCGGCTCGCCAATGTCATTCACGCCCGGGCGCGTGCTTTAGCGATTCGATACTTCGTCCTGCCGCATGGGCATCGCATCGATGATGGTGAAGAGCTCATCGGTAGTCATCGGCGTACTGCGGTCAAGCTTCACTCCACCGTCTTTACCAACGAGCCGAACCCGAAACGCTGGCGCTGATGTTTGGGTGATGACTTCCAGGTCGCGTTCCTTCAGACCGGCCGCTGCGGCATCGAAGGCGCTGATTTGTTGCAGGTAGGGGGCGGACTGCATGGACGGCGTATCGATGATCAACACGCGGTGTTTCCATTGGTGCGCGGCGAGGTCGGGTAGTGCGAGACCTACGGTTGGTTCGCCGGTACAGCCGTGCGCCAGGCAAGCAGCGAGGCCGGCGAGACTCATCTTCAATCTGATTGACATGGTTTCACAGTAGACCGCAGAACGTGGAGTTGAAGGAAACTGCTCCGCGGCGAGTGCGAAGTTCGCCAATGTGCCACACTATCGCCCGCTCGCGACACTAAAAATGCGAAGTCCGATCAATTCCACTGGCCCAGCAGCAGTCCCAAGTCTTCGCCGCCGACCGTACCGTCCCGGTTGAGGTCGGACCGGCAGCCCCAGCCGGTGGTCGTGCACGGGCCCCAGTCGCCGAGCAGGACGCCGAGGTCCGCGCCCGTGACCGCGCCGTCGCGGGTAATGTCGGCGACACTCGGCATCTCCGAGCGCCATGCGCCACGGCCGTAGGTTCCGGCAATCACGGTGCGCCGCTGGGCGTCGACCTGGAGTTGCCCGATGTTGACGTTGGGAAGGTCGACGCCGTCCTTGATCCAGCTCACGGCGCTGTCGAATGTGGCGTAGATCCCAGAGCCCGCGCCGACGTACACCGTGGGCACCGGTCGTCCCCAGTCGACCGCGAGCGCCTGCGCCGTGATGCCCGTCGGCAGCGACCCGCTTGCGGCGGTCCAGTTCGAGCCATCCACGGTGCGGAGCAGGCGTGTTCCCGACGACGCCAAACGAGTCGCGAACGCGACGCTCGGGCTTCCCGGCCGCGCATCAATCGCCGAGATGTATATGCCATCCGCGGCGCGTCTGCGCACCCACGTGCTGCCGGCGTCCGTCGACTGGAAGATGCCGCCAGCGCTGTTCCCCGCCCAGATGACGCTGCTGAGGCCCTGGACGACCTCGATCGCCGTCACCGTTCCGCCGTCGGAGACCTCGGTGGTGCTCACGGCGGTCCAGGTGGTTCCGAAGGTCGCGTTGTTGCAGATCCAGATCCGGTTCGTGCCCGCCACGAGGCGGATCGCGTTCCCTGGGTCGATCACCATCGGTGCGATCCACTCGCGCGTGTCGTCGGACCAGGGCCCCGTGATTTCCGTGACCGAGCCGTTGGTGACCCGGTAGATTTTGAGGTACACGTAGGTGGTGTAGAGTCGGTTGAGGGACACCGGGTCATAGGCCCCGAAGCCACCATCGCCGGCGGTGATCTGCGCCCAACCCAGCGAGCCGTTGGACGTGCCTGCCATTCCGTTGTCCTGGGTACCGCCCATCATCCGATTGGAATCGAGCGGGTGCTGCGCGATGGTGTAGTTCTGGATGGCGGCCAGTGTCGCGTTGCAGTTGATCCACTGCTCGCCGGTGCGGCGCCACACGCCGCCGTCGCAACCGAACCAAGGGATTCCGTCGGCGCCGAACGCGATCCAGTGCTGGTCCGGGTGGATCTGGCCGCCGCTGCTCGAGATCTCGGTCCAGGTCGCGCCGCCGTCGAAGGACTCGATGACGCCGGCGGTCGCGTAGATCGGTGAGACCCCGCCGCAATACAGGTGTTCGGGGTTAGTGGGATCGACGCCGATGGAGAGGTCGTACGAGCCTTGGGGCAGCGGGAAGTCAGGCGTGCCGGCAAGCCGGGTCCATGTCGAGCCGCCGTCCGTCGTCCGGTACAGACCCAGCAGACCGGAGGTGGAGGAGTTCACGAATGCGGCGTAGAGCACCTGCGGATTCGATCGCGCTATCGCCAGCACGATTCGGGAGAAGCCCGAGGTGGGGAGCCCTCCCGTCAGCGTGGTGAATGTCAGGCCGCCGTTGATTGACTGGCGAATGCCGGATCCGCGGACGGCCACCAAGACTCGCTGGGAGTTCGTCGGGTCTACCACCAGGCTCGAGCAGTTCGAGGTAATCAGCGTGAACCAGACGGTGCCGCCGTTGGTGCTGCGGCGGTAGCCGCTCGATCCCGTTACATGGATCGCCGCAGGCGATGTCGCGGCGGAACCGGACACCACTGCCAGCCCGCTGCAGTTGGTGCCGGAGGCTGCTGAGAGCAAGGTCCACGTGCTGCCGCCGTCGAGCGAGCGGAGCAGCCCGGTGCCCGACGAGCCGGTGGTGTATTCGCCTGTTGCCGCGTAGATCGTCTCAGGGAATGCGCGGTCGATCTCGACGGCGCCGTGGTTCAGCGACGGTTGGGCGTCGGTGAGGGGCGTCCAGTTGTCACCGGAGTCCGTTGTCTTCCAGATGCCTCCGGAGGCCGATGCCGCATATGCGACCGAGGCGATCGTTGGGTGGCAGGCGATCGAGACGACGCGGCCGCCTGCATCGTTGCTCCCGGACCAGAACTCGTTGCGCACCGGCTTGCCGCCGACGAACGTCCAGGCCATACTCGAGACAGCCGCCGTGGCGGGCTCGATCGCGTAGGCGTCCTCGGTCATGGGCTCGCCCACGATCCGCCAATAGCCGTAGGGCGGTGGACCGAAGCCCGTCCGCGTGCGCGGGCTCTCGGTGCTGATCACCGCGAGGGCGCGTCCGTCGGCGTCGAACGCAGTGGGTCTCGCGCAGCCCGCAACGGCTCCGGCGAGCGAAAAAGCGATAAATAGGTCCCGGATCGTCAGCATGTCTCAGAGTATAGCGAAGCATGCCTCCGGGGCAGCACGGGGATTCGGGATGAGTTGCCAATGAACAACCGCCCCCACGTAAATGGAGGCGGTCGGAACTTACAGAATCAAGACAGCAAACACTTAGCGTCGGCGTCGTGCCATCAAGGCAGCAACCGCGAGCAGTGAAACTGCACCAGGGGCTGGGATTGCGGTGCCACTCACCGTGACCAAGTCAAATCCATATGTTCCGGTAGCGGCGTAGGTGCTAGTGCTCCTTGCAGCTGCATATGCAGAAGTGCCCGGTGCAAATACGGAAACAACACGGAAGGCGAAGGTGCTGATGTTCTCGACGGCTGTCAATGCAGACAGATCGCGTGACACGGACGTCCACACATCGCCAGTGCCAGTGATCACGTCACCAAAGTTTGTAAAGTTGGTACCGTCGGTTGAGTATTGCAGCATGGCATACTTACTGGATGTGTTTGAGTTTCGAAGACCGAACGTCACAATCACATCTTCATATCCAACTGTTGAAACCGCAAACTGTGCGCCAGCGGTGCCGCTTGCGTTGCTTGCCGTTGGGAATGTCTTCATGGTCCATCGATTGTTTACAACTGGCGCAATGGCGGTGGTGTCATCAGCCCACCCGGTTGCAATTCCGGTGCCATTGGCAGCGGTGCCACCCACATACGTAGCGGTGCCGGCGCCGATGTAGGGAGTGAGCGTGAGAGCCGCATTTGAGGAGTTAAAGGTCCATTGAGTAACAACAGCGCCAGACGCTGCATGTGTCAGTGCGATCAATGCGGTGGTGACAACAAGCGGAGAAATCAGTTTCATAGAGGTGCTCCGAGGGGAATGGGAGTGAGGGAACAGGATGACAAAGGGAAAGATCTCCCGTCTCTTGTAGTAACGCAAAGCGGGTTGCGTCTCCATCGCGTAGTTGTGTTAGGTGTGCGCTCAGATTGCGTTCATCGCAACGGGCATGTTTCGTCGGCCCGGGGAACTAAATGTGTAAACAGGCGAATGCCAACGAGTTAAACACTCGGCCAACGCCGGCGGCGGCCTTCGCGCCGTCCGGGCACATGGGTAACGGGTCGCCGTGAAGAGCGCGTTATGCGGTATCCGGCACCCGCACCCCCACCGCAACCACTTGCTGGCCGCCGTTGACGCGCGTCAGGTGGCCTTTGGTGCCCATGTCGTCAAGGAGGATGACGTCGCCGGCGCAGAGGGTGCGTTCCGTGCCGTTGCCGTCGGTGATGGTGAGCGAGCCGGCCA
>CAMDCW010000014.1 GCA_945890745.1 Phycisphaera mikurensis NBRC 102666 | reverse complement strand
ATTGCAGAAGCACATGCACTCTCCGATGTTGATGTCGGTGCACTGCGCGCGGGGCGCGATCGCGGAGTAGCGCTTGCTGGAAACAGCTCTCGACGCAGCGCTACCTTGAGTGCGGCTGAAGATGGCCTGGAGACGCTTGACCTCTCGCGCGCCTTCGATCCGAGCGCACGCGAGCAACCATGGAGCGCGTATGTGCGCATTACGCGTGGCTGCAACAAGTTCTGTTCGTACTGCGTGGTGCCGTACACGCGTGGTGCGGAAGTTCATCGGCCGCCCGACAACATCATTGAAGAGTGTCGCCGGTTGGCGGATGCGGGCGCAATAGAGATCACGCTGCTTGGCCAGACCGTGAATCACTACCGATATACGCATGGGACTGCAGTAACGCTTGCTGGCCGCGAAGCACCACAAATTGGGCCTGGATTGCGCGCATTCCGCGCTGACGCAGCGCCAGTGGCTCGCACCACCACATTCGCCGACTTGCTGCACCGTCTCCATGAAGAAGTTCCGTCGCTGGCGCGCATCCGCTTTGTGACGAGCTACCCGCGCGATTTTGGAGTTGATGTACTGGCAGTCATGCGTGACTCGCCACGCATCTGTCGCTACCTGCACGCGCCCGCGCAGAGCGGAAGTGATGCCGTGCTCGCGCGCATGAATCGTGGTTACACGATTGCTGAATACGAAGAGTTTGTGACGCGCACGTTTGAGATGTTGCCGGATGCCACGCTGGCCGGCGATTTCATTGTTGGGTTCCCCGGCGAGACCGAAGCAGACTTTGAAGCCACGTGCTCGCTGGTTCGGCGATTGCCATTTAAGAACAACTTCATCTTCAAGTATTCGCCGCGACCGGGCACAGTGGCAATTGATCGGTTCCCTGATGACGTCCCTGATGAAGTAAAGCGGTGGCGCAACAACACGCTGCTGGCTATCCAGACGGAGACGAGCGCTCGCGTGCACTCCACGTGGGTCGGTCGCGATGTTCCAGTGCTCTTTGATTCGGTGCGTGGTCGAGCGGGCAGTGCGGCGCGCGCGGAGCCTGGAACGGTGGCGCTGCGGGTGGAGGGGCAGAGCATCGCCACCCCGGCGCCGGTCACTTGGCAGGTGGCTGGTCGCACCATGGGTGATCTGATTGTGTCCGTTGCCGCTGATTCGGAGGCCAGTGCGCGCGCCTTGCTTGGGCAACAGCGGGTTGTGCGGCTCGAATCAGCTCATGCCTTGTTGTTAAATGGTCAAATTGTCCAATAACAATCAGATTTTTGGGCTTCCCACCGACGGTTGTGCAATCCTTACAATCGAAAAAACACAATGTTTTTAGGTGTTTTTAAGTAACTCTCAAAGATTCGCCAAAATTGGTGAGACACATACTTGCGCCGCACATCATCGGTGGCATCGTCTCCTGTGAGGTTCCTGGCGCCATGGCTGACTCCAGGCACCTCAAACTCGTTCCCCCAGTGCGTGGGTTGTTTCCCCTCCTCGCGCACGATTCCCCCTTCCCCTTTCGTCAGCCATATAAAGGTTTCCCCCATGAAGACTGTTCTCTTTGTTGCTACCGCGGCTTCCGCGATCGTTGCATCCGCTGATGCAGGTTTCCTTGGCTTCGTCGGTTCAGTTCGTAACGTCGGTGGCAACACCGTCGTCGACGTCTTCGCAGGCGTCTCGAACGCGAGCGACAAGTTCCTCAACGTCTACAACACCGTCAGTGACACCGTGTTCGTCCAGAAGGCTGGCTTGGCCACCAAGACCTGGAAGCCTGACGCGAACGGCTTCACCTCCACCCGCAACACCTTGGATGACAGCTTCATGACCGCTGGCACCTTCTCGGGTGGTCAGTACGGTGGCGAGTACTACGCCTCAGCGAACACCAACGGCGACCCGAACTTCACCGGCACCAGCTGGAATGCAACCCCAGCTTCAGCGCTTGCTACCACCATTCCAAACCTGGCTGGTTGGTACACCGGCGACCCAACCTCGGTTGACAACGTCACCGAGAGCCTCCTGGGCATGATTGGTCGTCAGGACCTCTCCGGCGGCGCAGCTGCCACCCGTGGCATCTGGGTTGCTCACTTCGTTGTTGCCGGCAACAACGCCGTCATCAACTTCAGCGCCTTCACTTCTATCAAGGATGGCGTTTCGGGCGCAGTTTCACAGTCCCAGAGCTCCGGTGCGTTCAACGTCCCAGCTCCAGGTGCTCTCGCTCTGCTCGGACTCGCTGGCTTCGCTTCGCGTCGCCGTCGCGCCTGATGCAAGCGGCTTGATTCACAGCCCTGGAAGGGGCTCCCAAATTGGGTAACGAAACGTCGCCGTCCGAAAGGACGGCGACGTTCTTTTTGCATCCGGGGCGGGGCGAATTGCCGATGCTCTGCATATGTTGCGCTCTAGCCACGGACTCATTCTCGCCGTACTCGGACTTCTGATCGTGGCCACGGTCATGGTCAATTCAGCCAGCCTGAGTTTGTCGGGGGCGCATCCCACCACCACTGACGGTATTTTCCTTGGAAAGCACACGTGGTTCGCGGTGGGGGCGTTCGTGGCGCTCATTGTTGGGTCGTTGGTACCCGTGGATCGGCTCGGTGCCACCGGTGCTCGCTGGTGGACCACTCCGGTCACGTGGGTCGCGGCAGCGATCTTCGTCAGCCTCGCCTTGGTGCACGTTCCGGGAATTGGGCGCGAAGTGAACGGCGCCCGGCGGTGGATCAGTATTGGCCCCATCGGCCTGCAGCCGAGTGAGATCGCCAAGTGGGGCGTCCCGATCATTGTGGCTTGGTACGCCGTGCGGCAGCAGGCGCGCCTACGGACTTTCAAGTGGGGCTTTGCGATACCGCTCGGCGCGGTCAGTGTTCTTTGCGGTCTGATTGCGCTGGAGGATTTGGGCACTGCCGTCCTGATTGAAGTGGTCTCCGTGGCGGTTCTCTTGGCGGCCGGCGCGCGATGGGCATTTGTGGCGGCCATGGCGCCGGTCGGGTTGTTGGCATTTGTGGCGCTCATCGTCACGAGCCCGTACCGCATCAACCGCATTGCCGCCTTCCTCAACCCCTACAAAGATCCGCAGGGCATCGGCTATCACATCATTCAGTCCATGGAAGCCATCTCGGGCGGCGGCCTGGCCGGGCGCGGACTGGGCAACAGTGAACTCAAGTTTGGTTACCTCCCGGAGGCCACCACCGACTTCATCTATTCGATCGTGGCCGAGGAATTGGGCCTGACGGGTTCGGTGGTGGTGATTGCCTTGTATCTCCTGCTGATTGCTTGCGGCGTGGCGATTGTGACCGCCACAGCGCGCGGCGTGATGCGTTCGGGCGACGCTGGGGGTTCGGCGAGTACTGGCGCTGCTGCCGGTGCCGGTGCCGGTGCCGGTGCCGGTGCCGCTGCCGCTGCCGCTCCCAGCGCCGCTTCCTCTTCGGTGGAGACCCCGCTCCTTTCAAACTTCTCGCAGCTGCTTGGCTTTGGCATCGTTCTGACCGTTGGGCTGCAGGCGCTGATCAATGTCTGCGTGGTGACTGGTTTGGCTCCAACCAAGGGGATCGCGCTACCGCTGATGTCGCGCGGCGGCACGGGGTGGATTCTCACCTGCCTGTCGTTGGGGCTGTTGGTGGCGATGGAGCGTGCCGCCGATCGCCGTCGCCGTGAGTTGGGCGTGCCGGTACCTGGTGAAGGCGAAGCCGCTCCGTTTACCGAACGCGCTGGCGCGATGACGAAAGCGAATACCGCGGGGATCGCGTGACCAGCACGCGGCGGACCGTGGTTTTTGCGGGCGGAGGTTCTGGCGGGCATCTCAGTCCAGGCTTGGCGATTGCCGAACGCATGCGTGATGTGGCGCCCGGCGTGCGCCCACTCTTCCTGTGCTCCACGCGCGCCATTGACGCGCACATGCTTGGTGACGCTGGGGTGGAGTTTCGCCCAGTCCCAGCGGAGGGTTTGGCATGGAATCCGCGTGGGGTGTGGCGATTTGCGCGTGCCTACCTGCAAGGCCTTGCCGCCGCCAAGCGCATCTTGCGCGAGGAGGGAGTGGAACACGTAGTGAGTCTGGGGGGGTTTGTGACCGCGCCGGTGACGGCGGCGGCGCGTTCGCTCCGGATTCCGATCACGCTTGTGAATCTGGATGCAACGCCGGGACGAGCAAACCGGGTCGTTGCGCGTCGTGCGCAGCGCGTGGTGAGCGCGTGCGAGACGCCGGATATGCCGAAATTTGCCGAGGCCATCGTCGGGATGCCGCTGCGGCGGTCAGCCATCGCACCTGCTGGGCGCGCTGAATGCCGAGGGCAGTTGGGGCTCGATCCGGTGCGGCCGTGCTTGTTTGTCACGGGTGCTTCGCAGGGCGCTTCCAGTCTGAACTCATTTATGGTGGCGTTTGCGCTGAAGCACCGGGAATTGCTGGCCCATTGGCAGGTGCTGCACTTGGCGGGATCGAAGGGGTCTCCGTCGGCCGCGGAACTGGATGCTGCCTATGCACGCGCGGGCGTGAAGGCGTTGGTGCTTCCGTTCCTGAATGACATGGGTCTGGCGTGGGGCGCTGCGGAATTGGCATTGAGCCGCGCAGGTGCCAACAGCGTGGCGGAAGCGGAGGCGAACCATGTTCCCACCGTGTTCGTTCCGTATCCGTATCACCGCGACCTTCATCAGGAAGCGAACGCCAAGCCGTTGGTGCGCGCGGGCGCCGCGGTGTTGGCCTATGACCGTCTTGATGTGGCGGCCAACATGCAGTCGATCGGCGAACCGCTTGCCACGCTGATGGCTGACGGCCGCCTGCGCGACGAAATGGAATCCGCACTGCGGTCACGACCGCAAGTGGATGCGGCCGAGGCGATCGCGCGCTCGGTGCTTGGCGTTCAGGGACGCATGAGTCACTGAGAGTCATGCGGGCGCGTGGCCATGCAGCCATGCAGTCATGCAGTCATGCAGTTATGCAGTACGCGCGGTCATATAGTCATTCGGCACGCGGTCACGCTCGGGCGCGCAGCCGCTGCTCAAGCAATGGTTGGAAGCCAAGCAGCAAGCAGGTCGATCACGGCTTCAAGGTCTGCCTTGTCCAGCATTTCAGTACTGGTGTGGATGTAGCGCGTGCCGGCGCCGAGTGCTACGCAGCGTGCGCCACGACCGGAGCGTTGAATGGCAGCACCGTCTTGACCGCCGCGCGGCAGGATGGCGCGTTGGTGCGGAATGCGGTGCTTCTTGGCAACGGCGCAAATTTCTTGCACCAACGTGTAATCGCTGATCATGCTGCTGTCTTGAATCATCACTGCCGCGCCATCGCCGTGCTTGGTGACGCGCTGTGAGTCTGGAACGCCGGGGGTATCGCAGGCGAGATTGACATCCAAACCAACGCCGATATCCGCGCCCACCTGATTTGCCGCAGTGGTGGCGCCGCGCAGGCCCACTTCTTCTTGCGTGCAGAATGCAACCACAATGTTCGCGGCATGCTTGACGTTCTTGCGATGCATGTGCCGGAGCGCTTCAATGGCCACGAAGCAAGCCATGCGATTGTCGAGCGCCTTGCTGACGATCTTGAGCGGCGTTTCCATGAACGGTTGGTTGAGCACCACATAGTCGCCCACCTTCACGCGCTTCTTGACGTCCGCCGCAGTCATGCCAAGGTCAACAAAAAACTCTTCCACTCCAGGCACCTTGGTGCGTTCGGCATCGTTGGAAATATGGATCGGCTTACCGCCGGGATTCATGACGCCGTGGATGTCGCCGCTGTCGGTGACCACCGTGACGCGGCTGGCAAAGAGGTTGCGGGTGTCAAATCCACCAGCGGCGTTCAGCCAGATGAATCCGTTGTCATCAACGTGTCGAACATAGAAGCCAATCTCATCCATGTGCGCAGCAAGCAGCACAGTGGTTGGCTTGGCACCACGACTGGCGCCGCCCTTGGTGGCGTTGCGAGTGCAGATCAGCGAGCCCATCGCATCGACATGGGACGTGTCAAACAGTCCGCCGCCCGACTTGCCGAGCACGGTCTTCTCAATCACCGCACGCACGCGCTCTTCGCGACCAGGAATGCCGGGGGTTTCGCAGAGGCGACGGAAGAGTTCAATATCAAGGCTCATAGTTGGGGGGTACTTTGCAGTGATTGGAGCGACCGGGGTCGCGCGGATTGGTGACAAGCGAGACGGAAATAATAAGCGAACTATGCTGTGGACATGACCGCCAATCCATTGCAGCCCGAGCACGAACGCTACGCACGCGTTGAACGCGTCCGCTTGGGCGGCGCGCCCGTGGAGGTTGAGTGGATGCCCTACGGCGTGGGTGCCGCGGAGCAGGTGGCACCGATGGCGCCAACTGCGCCGACTGCGCCAAGTTCGTCCGCCTCGCCGACTGTGCCAACTGCGCCCATCGCGCCGACTTCGACAACGGCGCCCACTGTGCCGACGTCAATCGAGCATCCGGAAATTGTGGCGGGGTACGGACTGCTTGAACTTGAGTACGCCGCGTTCCGACGTGGTGCAGCGGTGATGGACATGGCGCATCGCGGCACCATTGCAGTGCGCGGCGCGGATCGAGTGGACTTTCTCAATCGAATGGTGACGCAGGAACTCAAGGACATGGCCGGTGGCGATGTGCGCGCGGGTTTCTGGCTCAATCGAAAGGGCCGTATTGAGGCTGATTTGCTCTTTGTGCACGTGCCTGATGTTGACGGCACAACACCGTTGACACTGGTGGATGTTGACATTCATGACGCGGCTCGAACAGTTGCCACATTGCATTCATTCTTGTTTGCAGAAGATGTGCAGATCACCGACGAGTCAGCGTTGTGGGGGCGTCTAGCAGTTCACGGGCCGGAGGGCGCTGCGTTACTTTCAAATGCAGGCGTCGAAGATGCCGCGTTAGAAATACTCAATCATGATGCGCGTTGTGTTTCGTGCACGCTCGCGGGCGCTGCTGCGGTGTTGGCGCGGCGTGATCAATGCGGATCGCCGGGTGTTGAAATATTTCTGCCACGCGAGGCGATTGGGCGTGCATGGGACGCGCTGGTTTCCCAACATGATGTTCAAGAGATTGGCCGCCGCCGCGCTCGCCCGGCCGGATGGCACGCCTACAACATTGCACGCATCGAAGCCGGAACGCCGCTTCATCATGTTGACTTTGGTCCAGACAACTTGCCGCATGAAACAGGCATTTTGAACGCTCGAACCAGCTTCAAGAAGGGGTGCTATCCCGGGCAGGAAGTGGTGGCGCGCATGGAGAGTTTGGGCAAGCCAAAGCAGCGATTAGTAGCGCTGCGCATGTCAGAAGATGCGTTACCAACATCAGGATCGCCGGTCTTTGAGCGTGGTGCAGACGGTGAGCCTGGCAATCCAGTGGGAGCGGTGACCAGCAGCACACTGGCACCGATGTTGGGTGCAGCCAGCGTTGCCTTTGCCATGGTGCGGACTGCGCATACAGAGCCGGGCACGGTGTTGTTGGTACCTGCTGAAGGTGGCCGCGCCACTGCGACGGTGCAGGCTGGCCTTCGATTTCTTCCAGAGCGAACGGAGTCAACATGATCGCCGCGTATCTGCAGGAGAGTGACCCGATTGAAACAACGCCCGTGACCGGCAAAGACGGTCAGCGCTCAGAGGTGGGTATGCGCATCTCGCCTGAGGTGGTGTTGTTTGTGGGTGCAGTGGTGCTTACGGTTGCGCTCATTGCAGTGTTCACTCCGTTCTTGGTGCGGATCTGGCGCGACGACGCGGTGACTCGCGGCAATGGTGCATCGCGCGATCAGCAGCGTGCGGCAACGGAGCAGCGCCGAGGCAAATCCGAATGACGGGTGCATCGGCCGATGCGCTCGGGTTCATTCGCTTGACCGAGGTGGGTCCGCGCGATGGATTGCAGAATGAGCAGCGCCTGGTTTCCACTGCTGCCAAGGTGGAGTTTGTTGATTTACTCTCCGCGGCCGGATTCCCGGAAATTGAAGTTTCCAGCTTTGTGAGCCCAAAGTGGGTGCCGCAGTTGGGAGACGCGGCGGACGTCTTTGCGCGCATTCAGCGTCGCCCTGGCACCGTGTACAGCGCATTGGTTCCCAATGAACGCGGCATGGACGCAGCTCTGGCGGCGCGTGTGGACAAAGTGGCAATCTTTGCAGCAGCCAGTGAGGGATTTAGCGCAGCGAACACGGGCGGCACCATTGCCGAAGTAGTAGCGCGGTTTGTTCCGGTGGTGCGAGCAGCGCATGCAGCGCGCATTCCGGTGCGGGCGTATGTCAGTTGCGTGGTGCGATGTCCGTATGACGGAGCGGTTGCGCCATCAGCAGTGCGGCGCGTAGTTGAGCAGTTGCTTGCGCTGGGTGCAGATGAGATTGATCTTGGAGAAACGCTTGGCGTCGCAGAGCCAGAAGACATTGCGCGCTTGTATGCAGAGCTTGCCAGCGTCCTGCCGCCGGCGCGCACAACACTTCACCTGCATAACACCAATGGTCGTGCGTTAGACAATGCACGGACGGCGCTGCAGCTTGGTGTTCGCAGCTTTGATGCAAGCGCCGGTGGTCTTGGTGGATGCCCGTACGCGCCAGGCGCGCGCGGTAATGTGGACACCGCCGCGTTGTTAGCGATGTTGGAGTCTGCGGGCTATGAAACCGGGGTCGATGGCGCTGCGGTGGAGCGTGCGATTTCGTCAATCACCCACGTCCTGCGCGCGGATGCATCCTGACGCCATTCGCCAGCAACGCGCGTCAGCGGCGTGAGCGAGATGCTGTCGTCAGAAACAGTGACGACGTGAGGCTGTCCCGGAAGCGTGAAACTTCCCGTGTTCAGTACAAGTTTGCCCCGGACCAGCCATGCGCCGGCTCGATGCGAGTGCCCGGCGACAATCGCTTGTGGAATCGGTTCGCCCCGTTCCTGTGCGGCTGCACCGGCGCGTTCCAGAAAGCGTGTCGACAATTCTGGAAACATGCGCCAGTAGCCGATCACTACGGGAAATACCCAGGGTCGAGCCGCCATGCGGCGTAGCACCGTGAACGGTGACGCGGCACTGTCGAACCCGCGCTCTGCAATGGCGGCGGCGCGTGCAGCAAGCAAGGTGCGTTCTGGTTCTGCGCATCCGGCAGCGGCGTGAAACGCGCGCGTAAATTCGGCGGCAACATGGTGAGCGGCAGCGGACCACGGAGCAATCGCTGGGTGAAATGCGTGCCCATGGGTGATGAGCACGCGGCCGTTAGCGCGCACTGCGGAAAGTTTCCCGGTGGCAGGATCATGATTCCCTTCGATCCGAAGCACGGTGCTACTGACCCGCGCGAGACGTTCGCGAAGTTCCGCCAGAAAGTCTTCGCCGCGTACGCCGAATGCACTTGATGCTGACTCCGCAGCATCGCCGTTCAGGATGACTTCGTGCGCGCCTTCAAGCGCCGCGATCAGTGCTGCTGGATTCGGCGCGGCCCGGAGGCCAAGGTGTAGGTCGGAAAGAATGACAACCTTCACTGGTCAGCCCTGATTGGAACTTGCTGCGGCACGTCGGGCGGCAAGCTCAAGGAGCGAATCAGGATCGGTTGCATCCCACGGCGCGGCGGCTACTCCCACATGGACGACGAGTGAGCGTGGCCCATCACCAGGAAGGCGCGCAATTTCAGCGCGGAGTGCGGCGGCAAGTTCTTGCGTTGCTGATTCACGCAGGGAAACCAGCACGAATCCGCCCTCATCAAGTCGTGCGAGTTCGTCTCCTGGAAACACTGCCGCATCAAGTGCAGTAGCGATCCGGGCCATGAAGGGATTGTCAAGGAGGATTTGTGACCGGCGATTCCAAAGTTCCACGTCCTCAATGCGCAACAGTGAAACAGTGAGCGACTCGCGGCGCAGGCGTGCCGCTGCAATGCGATGTGCTACTTGCTGTCGCAAGCGGGGCCATGATGGGAATCCGGTGGGGTCATCCCAAAGACCACGCGGCGCGTGTTGTGCAACCAGGGCAGCCAGTTCCAACCATCGCTTCAGCCAGAGTGCCCACGCAGCGCGCGCATCCGGAGCAAGCGGCGCAACAAATGCGCGACCTTCATCGATCATGGTTCCGGTGCCAGTTGCCACCATTGCATCCGCAGCGCTGCCCGTGATGATGCGCGCCAGCTCCTCACCGGTGCGTTCGCGAATGGCGCGCAGTGCGAGTTGTTCAAAGTTGGGTGCACCGGAAAGGATCGCCTGCACCAAGTCAGTGTCGCCGACGCAGCGCGTTGCGCCGGTCGGAACGGCAACGGCATCCACCGCCACTGATTCCGTGACGACGGGTGAGGGCACGCTTGAAGTTTCGTCGGCTGCGACATCCTGCACCGTCGCTTCGTGGGCGGGTGTGGGCGCAAATCGGTCAGGACCAAGCAGGAGTGAGAGTTCCTCCGCGCTCAGTTCGATCCGACGCGACAGTCGTTCGGCGTGCGAGTGCTCGGACACGAAAGCGAGTGTAACCTCGGTGGGACGTTACTTTTGTGCCCTCCGCGAGGGTATTTGCACAGGAATTGACGTTTCAAGCCCGTCGAAATGCCCCCGTAGTGCGTGAAATTGCGGGGTTTGGGCTACACTGCGCGACTCTCGCCGCTCCCGGTTCATTCCGGGGGCTCCTACTCCGAGAAGCCAAGGCGAGCTGACAGCGCGTGCTGTCAGGACACTGCACCCAGTCGGAACGAGCATCTATGTCAAACGAATCTTCAGGTAACGGTTACGGATCTTCCGCCTCTTACGGTTCTGGCTCGCGCGATCGCGATCGCGGCGACCGTGGTGATCGCGGCGACCGTGGCGATCGCGATGGCGGCTCCTCATACGGCTCCCGTGACCGCGAGAACCAACCACCAGCCTTCGGCGCCGTCGCCGTCGCCCCCGGCGAGCGTTCTGCCAAGCAGAAGCTCACCATCGACTACAAGAATATTGACGACCTGCGTCGCGTGCTCACTTCCAACGGCAAGATCATCTCCCGCAAGCGAGCCGGTCTCTCCGCCCGCGACCAGTCACGCGTCGCTCAGGCCATCAAGCGCGCGCGCTTCATGGCACTGATCCCGTACGCCAGCCTGCTTTCCTAATCGGAAGCACGCAGCACACTGCTGAAACAATCACGACGGGCGCCACTTCAAGGTGGCGCCCGTCGGTCGTTTTCGGTTGTTGTGTTGTGTGGTCGCGGCGTTAACTGCGCCGGAAGATCCGAGTGCACTGCTTGGCAAGGCTACGGACGCGCGTCAGGAGTACGCGCGAGCGCAGTCGGCGTAGTCCTTCATCAGCGCGTGCCAACGTCAAGCCGCGGCGCACCCAACTGCTCGCACTTGCTAGGTCGCCGGTTCGCAGGGCAGCCAGTGCCAAATTGTGATGACTCAGCGCGCACTTCGGGTCCAGTTTCAGTACTTGCAGACTGGCCTCGCGGCCGCCAGCGATGTCGTTTGATTCAAAGCGCGCTCGTGCCAGTGCGCGCCACGCGTCCGGCTCTGCTGTGTGCAGCTTCACAAATTCGGGAATGATCTTGGCGGCCGCATCCCACTCGCGCAACAAGGCAAGCAGCGCGCCAGCCCGGGCAAACACGGCACTATGCGCACGGAGGGTGCGCACGCGCTCATGCTCAGGGCGTGATGCAAATCGATCATCGGACTGCGGTGCTTCCGGCAGACCTTCGGCAAGCAGCGCACGCATGGTCTCGCGTGCTTCACGGATTCGACCGCGCCGAAACTGTGCGTCGGCCAAGTCAAGGCGCACCAGATTTCGTTCGGGCTCCAACTTTAGGACCAATTCAAACTCAATGGCCGCTCGATCAAAGCGCGCAGCGCGCAGATCCAGGGCGCCAAGCATGTGATGTGCTTGCACATTCGCTGGCTCAATTTCTACTACGCGGCGCAACTTTTCCGCCGCATCGGATTCGCGGCCAAGATGCGCCAGCGTCTCTGAGCAACCAAGCAGAGCCTCAATGTAACCAGGCTGCTCGCGCAGTACATGCATGTAATTCTGAAGCGCCTTGGGGTGATCGCCTTGATTGGCCAGGCAGCGCGCGTACATGGTGCGCACTTCCGCCATCTCTGGATCATGGCGCAATGCTTCGCGATAGCACCACGCTGCTCGGGGCATATCGCCTTGTTCTTCAAGACCAGACGCCATGGCGATCATGGAGAAAGCAGGGCTCTCCACGAATTCTTGCGCTTCATAGAAGGCATCGCGGGCATCGTCGTGACGGCCAACGGTGGAAAGCAGTCGAATACGTCGCGCGTGCGACTCATCGGACTCGCGGTCAAGCGAAACGGCGCGCTCCACGTAACGCAGCGCCGATGCGGTGTCGCCTTCAATTTCATCAACCGACGCGGCGGCCAGCAATGGCTCGGGCGCGTCGGGATCGAGTTCATGGCATCGCAAGTACGAAGCGCGCGCTTCTTTCGAACGATCGGTTTGTTCTAGCAGGCGACCAAGATGGAAGTGCCATTCCGGGCGGTCCGGATTGCGCGCGAGTGCTTGGCGAAGCGCAGCCTCCGCCTCAACGAGACGGCCGTCTTCATAGTGGCGCCGGGCCTCTTCGGCCAGTTCGTCGCCATCCCGCCACTCGCCTTGAGAGTCTCCCATGGCCATAGGGAAATCGTAGCACCGTCCCTGTGGATGTCTCTATTGGAAGTCCAAAGGGCGGGAAGTCTGCCGCTTTGGTGCGGAGATCCCGGACTCTGGCGTTGCCAGAACCGATTTCCAAGCGGGTACCGCGTCCGGGAACGGGCTCAGTACACCTCAAGCATGCAGCGCCGGGTGGCATGAACGCGTCGCTTCACTTGCTCGGCAGTCCAGTCCGCGGGCGGAATGCCCGCCAGGTCGGCATGGATGTCCAAGTAACCACTGTGCAGGCCGCGCTGCGCAAGTGTCTGGAACACCCCAACCTGCATGCCTGCGAGGCCGCAGATGTACGCCAGGGTTCGTTCGCTGCGCAGCAACTGGTCGAACTGGGGGAGGGTGCGATCCATGTAGTGGTGGATGTACTCACCCTTGCCGCCGTCGAGGCGGACTTCTCGGCTAATGACGGTGTGGTAGGTGAAATTGGCGTGGTGCTTGGCCACTTGGCGGAAGAAGTCGTCGTAAATCAGATCGCTGGTGTACGGCGTTCCCATCACCAGGTGCACGTTGGCGGTGCATGGACGCCACGCGGCGTGCAGCGGACTTCCTTCTGGCGGGCCAACGAACAGCTCATGAATGAACCCGCGGAACGGAGCGATACCGGTGCCGGTGGCGAGCAGCAGGTAATCGTGGGCGTTGCGGTCGGTGGGCAGGATGAATCGCTTGCCTGCGGGGCCGGCCACTGGAATGGCGTCGCCCTCGCGCAGGTCGCAGACGTAGTTGGAGCACATCCCGGTGAAGAGGCGATGGTCGGTGGGGTCGTCCTTGGCAGTCTGCGGCTCTCGTTCGGAAAGCAAGCGCTTGCAAGTGGTTGAGAGGACCTTGCCGAACCCGTCCTCTCCGTAACTGGGGCTGGCGATGGAGTACAGCCGGACTTTGTGGGGCTTTCCGTTGCCATCGGTTCCGGGTGGAACCACGCCGAACGACTGGCCGGCGAGCCATGACCCTTCAAGCGGTGTGCCGGAGACGTCCACGCACACGTGTCGAACGAATGACGCGGACTTTGACTTGGTGCAGAGTTTCGAATGCACCACCTTTCCGTTCACTGGACTGGTGGGGAGAACTACGTGCATCCGTGCCTCTGGCAGGATGGGCTCTCCGGGCAGGCGGGTGGTTTCAGTTCCGGCGTTGGCGGCAGACACGGTGCTCATAAGTTGGATATCTTATTGGCTCGTCGATCATTGAGGGTCGACCACGCGGAACGCCGATTGGTCTTAGAGAAGCGAGTCACGGATTGACTCGCACCGATCGGTGTTATTTAGGGGCATTTCCCATGGATTACTTCCGCATTCAAGGCGGCCGCAGATTAAACGGTCGCATCTCCGTCGAAGGCGCCAAAAACGCGGCTCTGCCGCTCATGGCTGCATCGCTCCTCACCACGGGACGGGTCAAATTGACCAACGTCGGCCCGTTGGCTGACATCAAGAACCTGGGGTCGCTCCTGGAGCGATTGGGTGTGGCCATTCACTTCGGTGATGACGACACCATCACGCTGCACACCAGCGATGAGTCCTGCGTTGAGACTCCCTACGAGATCGTGAAGACCATGCGCGCTTCCATCTGCGTCCTTGGGCCGATGCTGGCGCGACGCGGACGTGCGGTGATCAGTATGCCGGGCGGATGCGCATTCGGAACGCGGCCAATCGATTTGCATCTGAAGGGTCTTGCCAAGCTCGGCGCCAAGATTGAGATGGACGGCGGCAACATCATTGCTACTTGTGACCGTCTCAAGGGTGCAACCATCTTCCTGGGCGGTCCCAATGGGCCAACCGTCTTGGGCACCGCCAACGTGATGAGTGCGGCAACGCTTGCTGAAGGTCGCACGGTCATTGAAAGTGCTGCATGCGAGCCAGAGATTGTGGACTTGGCCAACATGCTCAACCGCATGGGTGCCAAGATTCGCGGCGCTGGTTCGCCCCGAATCACTATTGATGGTGTTGAGGCGCTTGGCGGTTGCGAACATCGCGTCATGCCTGACCGCATTGTGGCTGGTACCTACGCCATTGCAGCAGCTATGACCAACGGCGATGTCACCATTGATGACTTCCCGTACGACAGTTTGCTTGCTGCGGTGAACCACCTAGAGGAGGTGGGCGTGCACGTGACCAAGGTGAATCCGAATGATGACGATTCACGGTGCAGCGTGCGCATTTCATCCAACCGCGTGTTGCGTCCGACCATCATCACCACGCAGCCGCACCCTGGATTCCCGACTGATTTGCAGGCGCAGTTCATGGCCTTGCTTTCCATCGCTGACGGCAACTCGATCATCACTGAGAAGATCTACACCGAGCGATTCTTGCATGTTGCTGAACTCTCACGTATGGGCGCACAGGTGTATCGCCAGGGATCGACTGCGGTGATCTCTGGCGTGCGTCACCTGCACGGCGCGCCAGTGATGGCCAGTGACTTGCGTGCGAGCGCGTGCTTGGTCTTGGCGGCACTTGCCGCTGAGGGCGAGACCACGATCAGCCGCGTCTACCACCTCGATCGTGGATACTCGGGGATGGAGCGCGTGTTGGCTTCGTTGGGCGCGGATATTGAGCGTTGCAAGGAGACGAAGGCCGAGCCTGCAGAGGATGCGGTGCCGGCGATGCTTCCATCGATCCGTGGCGCAGGTCTGACATCGCGTGCAGCGCAGGAGCCGTTGGCCAAGGCCGAAGGCAACTGAGTCTCAGCTGAACATTGCCCTTTTCTCGCGGGACGTCCCTTCCAGGGGGCGTCCCGCGTCATTGAGGGGCGATTCGGTTTGCTCACGGGTCGATCCGCGTCACTCCGGGGACGGCGCGCGTTACTTGCTCGGCTTCTGAGTACTCGGCGGTCCGATGATCAGATTCTCCATCCGCTTGGTCTCAGCTTCAAAGATGGCAGTGGCGGAGTCGAGCCGTGTGCGAAGGAGCTCAGCCAGGCCGGGAACCGTGTTGAGTAGTTCGCCATCGCGGCGGAGCGCGTCCTCAATGCCCTTCATGGCGAACTGATGTTCCACTGCGGCAAGGGTGTACTGGCGGACGATCTCCCGATTCGCGATATCGACCCGTTCCGATCCGACGTCTTCGCCGCCGCCACCAAGGAGCAGCCATGGTTGCCACATGACTTCTCGCCCTGCGGCATCAAGTTCCTGGGACGCGATTGAGAAATCAGCAGCACCTCGACCGAATGAATGATCTGCCGAGGTCATGCTGCCGCGCAGTGCGCCGGTCTGCTCACCGAGCTCCTTGATGGATTTCACGGCGCGGTCGAGCGTGTCTGCAAAGTTCGTCAGCCGATGGCTATCGATACGTGGAAGAGTTTCGGCTTCGGCGCGGGCAGTGCGAACGAGCGACAAGACTTGCTCCGGGGCATCGCCATCGGGAGGAGTGGTTGGAGCGTTGGATTGCGTGGTGCCGAGTTTCGCGAATGCGGCGGTTGCTTGATCGCGTGCGGTGGCGTAGTCAGCCTTCCAACGCTTGAAATCGGGGGTGGCTCTTTCCGACAGCGCAGCGATTTCGGTTTGGGACTTCTTCACGCGCATGGGAACGTCTTCAGTGATCGCCTGCAGGCGATTGCTGAGGGAGTCCTCGGTGGGATGCTCGGGGCTCCATACAGCGAGCAATTCACGGACGGACTGAGACATCGGGGCACCGAAGAATCCACGGTACCGCGGCGGTGCCGTCCCAGTGATTTCCGATCCGGCGGCGAGCAATGGTTGTGAATTGGCACCGGACTGCCCATTCCGGTTTTTCTGCTGGCCTCCGAGGCCGCGAAGTTCAAGTATCGCTTCGCCGTTGATGCCTGCCTCTGATGCCTCGCAACGCACGTTGGAGGTAATCGGAATGCCGGCTTCCACCAAGAGCACGATTTCATAGCCAATGAGCGTGTCATTGGTGAATCGGGGCGTGATCGACTCAATGCTTCCCTTCGGCAATCCGCCGATCCAAACCGGGGTGCCCGTGCTCAGCCCGTAGACCCCTTGATCGGCGCTAAATCGAACCACATAGCGCACCTGCGTGGAATGTGACCACGCGAGCCAACCATAAATCGCCGCAGTGAAAAGTCCCACGCAGGTCAGCGTCAGGATGCCGGCTCGGATGTTGTTTCGTTCCGCTTGCACTGTGATGGTGTCATCCGACCCGCTGCTGAGTGAGGGCCGATGTGAGCGCGTGAATTACTGTGAGTTGGCTGGGACCGGCACTGGAGTTGCCGCAGGCGCTGCCTTGGGGGTGGCGTTCTGCGTAGCAACATCCTTGGGTGGTAGCACCATCGGAGGCTGCACAGTGGCGTCGTCGGATGGCATCTCTTGACCCTTGAAGTCCGCTTGCAGGACATCAAAGAGGCGCTTCTGAGCAATCTCGTAGCGCTCAACAGACTGCAGCACTTGGGTGCGCAGTGTCTCGCGGAACTTTGGATCAGAACTGAATCGCTCCGGTGTGTCATCAAGCGTGGCGCGCAGCGTTTCACCGGTGACCCGGAGGTCCGAGCTAGCGATCGCGAAGGCTCGCGCGGATTCATACAGATTCTCGCGCGCCAGTTCGTCGCCGCTGGGGCGATACAGCAACTTCCACGGACTGCGGCGCACTTCCATGGTGGCAAGTTTCACTTGCGTGGCGGATTGGCGAAGGTCCCACATCATTGCGCGCAGGTCTGGAATGCGAGCGGTGAGTTCAATATCCAAGTTCTCCATCGCGCTTGCAAACCGCTCAGTACCAGCCTGCGCATCCGTCAAGAGTGCGTCGATCTGCTTGATGTTGACTTCGCGGAAATGCTCCATCGCAAGACGTGCTTCCTTCACGGTGACCACGGCATCATCCATCGAAGTGTCAAGTTTCTTCATCGATAGCGATGCATCCTTCAGGCTTGAAGTGATATCGCCGCGCCATCCTTCGTAGTCCTTGCGCAATGTGGCAACCGCCGTCGCGGCATCGTCAAGCATAGGGACGACTGATTTTGGATACTGCACGCGTGCAAAGTCATCAAGACTGGCAGTGAACGCCACCATGTTGGTGAACATCTCTGTGGTTCGGCCGGCGTTTTGTGGGCCGACAATGGTGGCAAGCAAGCCGCCGCTGGTCTTGGCATCAATGGTTTCGCCGGGCTCAAGCTTGCCCTTCGCCTTTGATCCCAGGTTGGAGAAATTGAGCCATGAGTAATTGCCGAGCAGGGGCTGTGAGCGGACGACTTGCGCATCTTTGAAGAGCGTGATGTCAGCGTTCATCTGAATGTGCACCAGAATCTCTTCGGCTTCAAATCGCTGCTCGATGCGGACCACGCGGCCGACTTTCAGGCCGCTGACGCGGACCTCGGCGCCAGCATCAAGCCCAGCGACCCCTTCATCCATGGTGAAGCGGACCTGGTAGTCCGACTTGCGCGTGAAGAGCGCAGACTTGGAAAGGATGAGTATGACCACCAATCCCACTAAAGCGGAGGTGATGAGAAATGCGCCTGCGCGCACGCTATTTGAGTATCCGGTTCCTTCAGCCATGCTGCCGAACAGGGTACATGATGCGTGACCGGATGGCGTGGTGACAGTTCGGCTTTACCCGTGGCTCATAGCGCCCAGCGGCGTGCCGATCGTCGGACGCGAGACCCCTTGCTTACCCCTTCAGCATGTCTTCATTGGCAGGGAATCGATTCAACGCGCCCAGCAATTGTTCCATCTGCACGTGTGGCGGGGCATTGAGGAGCCGGCGTCGCAGGGCGGTGATGGTCTTCAGCTCGCGTTCGGGCATCAGCAGGTGTTCCTTGCGTGTACCGCTCTGCGCGAGGTTGATGGCCGGGAAGATCCGCCGTTCGGCAATGGTTCGATCGAGGATCAGTTCCATATTGCCGGTGCCCTTGAATTCTTCAAAGATCACTTGATCTGCGCGGCTTCCGGTGTCCACCAGGCAGGTGGCGATGATGGTCAGGCTTCCGCCTTCTTCACACTTACGAGCGGCGCCGAAGAGTTGCTTGGGCACTTCGAGCGCGCGGCTATCCACGCCGCCCGACATGGTCCGACCCGAACTACCGTAGCGGCGCGAATTGTTGAACGCTCGTCCGAGCCGCGTGAGGCTGTCCAGGAGCACCACGACATCGCGGCCAGCCTCCACCATGCGCTTGGCGCGCTCGATGGCAAACTGTCCGAGCGCCAGGTGGCGGTCAAGATCTTCGTCATTGCTCGAGGCAAGGACATGCGCCGGAACATTGCGACGGAAGTCCGTTACTTCTTCCGGTCGCTCATCAATGAGCAACGCAATGAGCTCAATTTCCGGGTGATTATGTTTGATTCCAAAGGCGATGTT
This sequence comes from Phycisphaera mikurensis NBRC 102666, assembly GCA_945890745.1. Taxonomy (GTDB): domain Bacteria; phylum Planctomycetota; class Phycisphaerae; order Phycisphaerales; family SM1A02; genus UBA966. The sequence goes on along the minus strand of CAMDCW010000014.1, from coordinate 6,252 downwards.
CTGCAAGAGAATGGTCTTGCCAGCCTTGGGTGGAGCGACGATCAGGCCGCGGGTGCCGAATCCGATCGGACAGAACATGTCGATCAGTCGGCATGCTGGTGGACAGCCACGATGCTCAAGTGAGATGCGCGGCTGCGGATCGAGCGCCGTGAGTTCGCTGAAATTCTTGCGCTTGCGATAGTCCTCGGGGGTCATGCCCTCAATGGCCACCAGCTTGCTGGCCACCATGTGCATGCGTCGCGTGCGTCGTGATTGACGCTCCTCGACCTCGACGGTAATCGCCGCGCCAGGCGCGACGCCGTTGCGCTGCATGAAGTCCGGGAGGACGACTGGGTCATCCTCTCGCTCAACGAGTCCGTCTGAAAACTGCCTGATTCGACCCTCGGATGAGCCTTTCATGGCCTCCAGGATCCCGCTTACAACTGTCATCAATTATTCCTCGCTCCGGGCCGGCGATGCATGTGCATCCCAACGGGTTGTGTGGGGGGGACCTCGAAGGGCCTTGCCACCGTTCCGGGTTGTGCTTGGTTGTCGCCCTTAGAAAGGTCGACTCGTACATAGTAACTCAGTAAACGACCTCATTCGTAGAAATCATAGAAATTCCTAGCAGAACTTTCCGATTGCGCAGGTTAACGGCGGATTGAGGCCAGTTCCACAGCGATAGCAGCACCCACGCGCGCATTCGACTCCAGGACGGCAACATTGACACCGACGGTTCGTCCCGCAGTGGCGCGTTGCACTCGGTCGAGCAGGAATGGCGTGACTGCCGCACCGCGAATGCCTGCGCGGTTTGCTTCAATGAGCGCGGCCGCGATGGTGGTTTCAACTTCATCAGCCGGGAGCGCCCATGCCGCAGGTGGTGGATTCGCGATGAGCGCGCCCACGTGTGGCGCAAACAGCCAATGTGCGGCGCAGATAGCCGCGACCTCAGCGGCATCATGAGCGTGTGCTGACACTCCCAACGAATCGTTTCCTTGGGAAATGAAGCGAGGGAACACCCGAGTGCCAAGACCAATGACTGGAACGCCCAGGGAATCAAGCGCTTCTACTGTTGCAGGAAGATCAAGAATGCTCTTTGCGCCAGCGCTCACGACGGCGGTTGGAGTGCGCGCGAGTGCAGCAAGGTCAGCGCTGACGTCGGGTCGATCGGTCCAGCCGCGGTGCACGCCGCCGATTCCACCAGTAGCGAACACGCGAATATTCGCGGTAGCGCATGCTGCAAGCGTGGCAGCAACGGTGGTTCCGCCACTTGCGCGCTGCGCACTTGCGGCGCCGAGATCGCGGGTACTGAGCTTGCGGACATCAAGGTCGTGACCAAGGCGCTCCAGTTGCGCGCGCGTCAGTCCCACATGCAGCGTTCCATCAAGCATGCCGACGGTCGCCGGAACAGCGCCACCATTGCGGACCGTGGTATCCAGCAGCACGCTCAGTGCAAGATTTGCAGGAATTTCAGCAATCCACTCGGACAGATTGCATGGCGATGCCATCGGCGTGCGCGGCAATCCGTGCGTCAGTACAGCGGTTTCGAGCGCCACAATCGGCAGCCCTGATGCCAGGGCATCGCACACTTCTTCGGAAATTTCAATCGCGACGCGGGGAACCATTCGTTGCTCGCTTATCAATCATCCTCTGCGGGTACGGACCACTCCGCCGAGACGCTTCATCGGCATGGCCGAAGGAACGACGCCGCCTGGGAATGCATTTGGATCAGCAGCCTTCGCTGCAGTGGGGGCCACTGCAGTTGCCATTCGGCTCTTGGCACTTGCGGATTCTTCGCGCCGGCGTTTCTCTGCTTCGCGATAACTGGAGACGTCCGCTGGAATTGGTCCAGGCGTGAAATCAGGGTATTGCTTCTGCGGAATCTCGATGTTGGCAAGCATCTCAATTCCAGAAAGCAAATCACCTTGGTCTGGTTGAATGAATGTCCAAGCCACTCCATGGCGACCAGCGCGCGCGGTGCGGCCAATGCGATGGATATAGATTTCCGGATCTTCGGGTACGTCGTAATTGATCACGTGACTGATGTCATCAACATCAAGTCCGCGCGAGGCAAGGTCACTTGCAACCAACACTCCCAGTGAGCCGCCGCGGAGTTGGTCCATCACCTTATCGCGCTTGGTCTGGTACATGTCGCCGTGCATGGCGTGCGCATCAATGCCGTGCTTGGTCAGGTATTCGGCTACTTGATCGACCGTCTTCTTCATACGGCAGAAGACGATGGTCAGGGCCGGTTCTTCGTGTTTCAGCAGGTGATGCAGGAGTTTTCGCTTATCCCACGGCTCAACCGTGAGCCAACTCTGATCGACCGCGGACACCGTGAGACTCTTCTCGGTGGTGACGATCTTCTCCGGGCTCTTCATGTAGCTGCGGGCGAGCTTCTCAATCTCCGGGCTGATGGTTGCGCTGACGAAGATCGTCTGCGGGCGCTGCTTCATGGCACCGAGGATCTTGCGAATGTCCTCGCGGAAACCAATGTCGAGCATCCGATCCACTTCGTCCAAGATCACCACCTTGAACTGGTTGTACGGCAGCAGGCCGCGCTGGTGCATGTCCATCACGCGTCCGGGCGTTCCGACGATGATCTCTGGATGGCTCTCAAGGGCTTGCGCCTGCGCGCGCATCGGCTTGCCGCCATAGACCGGAATAGCCTTAATTCCAGTGTGTCCGCCGAGTTCCTCAACTTCGCGGCACACTTGGATTGCCAATTCGCGGGTCGGCACCAAGACCAGCGCGCCGAATTGGTCGCCGGGCTGAAGGAGCCCCAGGACTGGCAGGCTGAACGCCGCGGTCTTGCCGGTACCGGTCTTGGCTTGGCCAATGACATCCTTGCCGCTCATGGCAACAGGAATCAGGGCCGATTGAATTTTGGTTGGGTGCTTGAACCCGGCTGCATCGACGCCCTTGAGGACGGACGCGGGAAGGCCGAGGTCGGCAAATGTCTTGGTCGTATCGAACGTCTCGCTGCTAACCATCCGTTGGGGCGTTTCTTTTCTATCGAAGTGCGTGCCGAGCCGGGTCTCGGGGAATTGATGGCCGGGGTTTTTATGGTACTTTGCCCGGTAAGCCGATCGTAACAGGCGGAAGGCATGGATGCCGCCGCATGAGTGATAACAGTCTCATCTCCGTTGATTTTGACGCCGTTGACCACAACATGCGAGTGGTCAGGGGTGCTGTTGGCCCTGGAGTTGCCATCAATGCGGTGGTGAAGGCCGACGCGTACGGGCTCGGAGCCGCTCGGATCGCTCGCCGCTTGGTGCAGGGGGGCGCGTCTATGTTGACGGTGTATAGCCCCGCGCAGGCGGAAGCGTTGGAAGGCATGCCGTGCCCGGTACTGATCTTGCAGCCAGTGTCACGGATCGAACGCGGCAGCGCCATTCATTCCATGCTGGTCTCGGGTCGCCTGCATCTGGTGGTCCATGACATTCATCATGTTGCGGAACTCATTGTGCTGGCACACGAGCACGGCGTGCGTTTGCCCATTCACCTGGAAGTAGACACCGGCCTCGCGCGTGGTGGTTGCACCCCCGACGATGCCGCTCGCATCTTGCAGGCGGTTGCTGCCAATCCATCGTTGACACTTGCTGGTGTCATGACGCACTTCTCCCATGCAAAGACCAGTGCGGATCGGTGCGCGGCACAGATGCGTACCTTTGATCTCTTTGTGGATGCTCATCGCGCATTGATTCCTCCGGAGTGCGTCTTGCATGCGGCAAGCACCTACGCATCATTGCGTGGAAGTGCTGTTCATGCCGGCATGGTTCGCGTGGGAATTGCCTGGACTGGTTACGCAGCTGATGGCCCGGATGATGGCGAATCCCTTCCTGGATACAACGACTTTCGGGCTGCAATTCGCTGGACGAGCTCCTTGATTCACGTGCGCCGCATTGCGCGCGGCAACAGTGTTGGATACGGTTGGTCTTGGACTGCGCGTCGTGATTCCACCATTGGGCTGGTGCCAGTTGGTTACGCAGACGGCTATCCGACACTGTGTTCCGACGCGCCGCAATTGCTGCGCGAGCAAGCGGAACCTTCGCGATGGGTGCGCATTTCCGTGGGTGACTGGAGCGCGGAAGCGCCAGTCATTGGCGCAGTCAACATGGATCAGATTTGCGTTGACCTCACCGGCCTTGAACAGATGCTGTCTTCGCAGCCCAACGGTGGACTTGGCGCGGAAGTGGAACTGTATGGAACTGATCGAACGGCGCGTAATTACTTGCCAACCATCGCGCGCCGATTGGGAATGCGCTCCTATGAATTGTTGTGCCGCTTGAATCCACGCATTCCGCGTGTGGCGGTTGAAGCCGCTGCTCCGCTTGGACGTGTCGAGCAAGGGGCCTTCCGACTGGCTGTGCGCGCTGCACCGGATGTGCCGTGAGTACGCCGCTGCCAATGACTATCGGTGTGGTGCGTTACATCAACACGTTGCCGCTCATTGATGGGCTCAGCAGTTTGGCGGGATGCACGCTGGTGCCCGATGTTCCTGCGCGCCTGATTGATCGGCTGGTGAGTGGAACGGTGGACATTGCACTGTGCTCCGTGATTGACGTGCTGCGAAGCCCGGTTCCGGTGCGCATCGTTCCGGTAGGAATGCTGGGTTGCTGCGGTCGAACGCTGACGGTTCGGTTGTACGCGCGGCGACCCTGGGCAGAGGTGCGCACCGTGGCGGCGGATACGGACAGTCACACTTCGCGTGCGTTGGCCGAGTTGGTGTTGCGGCAGCGATTTGCAGCGCAGCCCACGATGGTTGACTTTGATCACGCATCGGGTGCGCGTGACCCGGGCACGGACGCCATGCTCTTGATCGGTGACAAGGTCATCAATGATGCTCCCGCGAACGACATGTGGCCGCAGCAACTGGACCTTGGCGAAGAGTGGCATGCATGGACCGGGCTGCCGTTTGTCTTCGCTACTTGGTTGATGCGCGCCGATGCGGATGAAGCCGCATGTGCCCGGGTGCGCACGGCGGCGCGCGTGTTGGACCACCAACGGCGTCACAACGCAGAGCGGATTGATGGGATCGTTCGACGTGAGGCGGCAGCGCATGGATGGCCCGAGGAGTTAGCCCGCCATTACCTTGTTGATCTTCTGCGCTTTGACTTTGATGACGCGGCACGCGCTGGTTTGGCGCGATATTTGCAAGAATGCCGCGCGGCGGGACTTGCCCCTGCTGCAAGCGATCGTGCTGAATGTGCTGATTTCACCTGGTAATCAAGGCGCCCACGCACTATGCCCACCGCTGCGCGATTTCGCACTGAATGCGTTGCAGCGCTGTGGGACGGAACGCGTTTCGCAGATGTTCGAGCGCGAGGGCGCATGCTTGCGGACGCGGAAGCATTTGTTGGGGACATCACTGCGGACGGTGAGTATCCATATGAATTAGTGGTGGACCGGGTGACTCGCTATCGACCGGAAGGGGTGCGCGTTGGATCCGTGGTTCCTGGGTCCGCGTTGCTCCATGACATGACGGCGTTCATACTTCGACTCAGTCGCCGCGATCCGCTGCTGTCATCGTTGCGTGGCGGGGCATTGCATGCCGCTGATGTTGCGCGCGCGCTCAACGTGTCGGCGCGGACCTTGGCGCGATTTCGCTCGGACGGATTGGTGATGCATCATGTGCGGGATGCTGGCGGTCCAGTGCGTGTGGCGTGCTTTCCGGATGCATTGCAGGCATTTCGGGAGCGTGCGGCGGCGCGCGTGGATCGTGCGGGACGAACGGTACGCATGGGCACCGATGCGCGCGCGGAGTTGCGTTCCCGTGCGGTGGAATTGTGCGCGGCAGGCGGACGAGTTTCCTTGCATGCCATTGCCACGCGCTTAGCGCCAGTGTTTGGATGCAGTGTGCGTGCGGCGCGGGGAGTATTGGAAGTGGACGCGGTGGTGGTGGCCGCGGTTCGCGCAGCGCAGCGCGTGGGCGAGCCCGCGGCGCAGCGCGGCGCGCGTGGTGTGCCGGGCAGTGGCGCGCGCGCCCCAGCCGCCGCTGTGTCTCGTGCGCCGCGTGCCGGTGGCGAAGTTGTGCGCAGCCCGCGCTGGATTCGGCAGTTTGCGGCGCGGTCGGTCGGCTTTGGATGTCCACCTGCAGTGCTCGCGCAGCGGCTTGAAATGGCTGAATCAACAGCGGCGCGGGCGGCGGTGCGCGGTCGCGTGGAGCGCCTGCGTCAGGCCATGAACGGTGTGAGCCCGGTGCCGCTACCCATCTTTGTGTTGCCGGATGCAGCTGGATCGATTCTTGCACCGATCGCAGTCTGTGCGGCA
>CAMDCW010000013.1 GCA_945890745.1 Phycisphaera mikurensis NBRC 102666 | reverse complement strand
CAGTGAACTACTTACTTGGCCAAGCCAGCATCGATCGCGGTGCGCAGACCCTTGTCACCTTCTGGTCCAAAGCCCACTTCGATCTTCTCAATCTTGCCATCTTTACCGATCACGATGAGGGTAGGAATGCCAGAGATGCCGTAGGCAACGGCCAAGTCATCACCCGCCAAGAGGCACCCGTAGGTGAAGCCCTTGTCGGTCATGTACTTCTTGCCAGCGCCTTCCTTCTTCTCCCAGGTGTTCACACCCAAGATCACCACATCTTTGCCCTTGTAGTCCTCGCTGATCTTCTGAATAGAAGGCATGGCCTGCTTGCAAGGTCCGCACCAGGTGGCCCAGAAGTCCAGCAGAACAACCTTGCCCTTGAGTGATGCAAGCGTGACTTCCTTGCCAGCAAGGTCCATGAGCTTGAAGTCCAAGGCGGCATCGCCGGCCTTGACCTTCATCTCTGGGCCCTGTTGATCAGGCGCAGCGGCCATGTCCTGCTTCTTGAAGTCAGCAGGAGCAGCGGTTGAGAAGGTCTTCTCATCCATCATTGGGTCGGCCTTCACACCGCTGAACGTCGCAAGGGTGTTCATGCCGGACATGGCTTCTTCGCCCGGAATTTCAGTTGCACTTGCAACGCGGCGTGGCATTCCGTCAGCGCGGGCGAATGCGATCGTTTCAGTGATGCGCATTTCCTTGGATTCCATCGGCTTGCCGTCATCATCTTCCATGCCGTCGAGCTTCATGCTGCGCACAATCTTCACCACGTCGCACGGCGTGCCGTCAACAGTTTCTTCGCCAATAATGGTGGCTGCAACCATCGCGGGCATGTCTTCTGGGCTGCGGCCCATGGCGGCCATGTCCATGCGGTTCTCGATGTACCACTGCGGAAGAGCCGCGGCGCGCTGACCGAGCAACTGGAACCACTGCGCGTCGGACACCGCGTAGGACTTCGTAGGCATGTCAATCATGACGGCGCCCTTGCCATCGAACGCAAAGCGCGTCTGCGCCTTGCCATCCTTCATGGACTCAAGCACAAAGCGACCGAACGGAGCTGGCCCGCTGCCGTCGTTCTTGAAGTCAAGCACCACGCGCGACTTGCCATCAAGCCCCGGTGGCAGCATGCTTGGGTCCACGCCCTCGACCTTCATTTCAGCGACCATTTCCACGCCCTTCAACTTCTTCACGGTCTCGATGCCGCGGTCGTTGATCGCCTTCGCCTTTGCGTCGATCACGTCCACAGCCTTGGGGGCTTCGGGCGTGCCGGGAGCCTTGGTCTTGGTCATCATCGGAATCCTCGGGACCGCTTGGGCGGGGGCTCCGGGCGCCGTGTCATCGGCGGTAGCTGGTAAGGCGCAGGTCAGCGCCATGGATGCGGTGAGTAGGAGCGACGCGGAAATGGAAAGTGGTGCTTGAAGCATGGCGGGACGATACCCTTTCAATCATGATTCGGCACCCCGGCCCCACTGCTCGTCCGCTCTTGATAGCGGTCTTACTGGCTGGAATTGCAGCCGGTGCGGTCATGGTCGCCCGCGGATTTCTGCCAACCCGAACCCTCGCGCCCGCACCCGCCGCTCCAGTGATTGCCTTCGAGCCCGCCACGCTGGACATGGGCGAGCTGATCGCCGAAGCGCCCAAGACAGTCGCAGTGACGCTCCGAAACATTTCCGGGCGCACCCTTCGTATCACCGCCGCGATCGCCAACTGTGGATGCACAACATCAACGTTCCCTGCGGACCCAGTTCCCGCGGGCGGAACCGCCGAGGCACTCGTCACCGTGAAGGCTCCGCCAACGCAGGACGAATCGCTGATGAAGTCGGTGACCTTTGTGGTGGAGGGTGCGGAGCCAGTTTCGCTCACCGTGCTTGGTCACGTGATGAAGTCAGCACCCGGCGCCGTTGCACCGCCGACAACCGTTGACTCAGTAGAAGAACTAGCGCTTGCCGATCGTCCGACGGTGTCGCCGCCAGCGCCGCCCACTATCCCCGCGCCCGTCACACCCGCGCAGCCGCTCGCCGCCGCACCAACCACGAAGCCCGCAACGCCTGCCGCGCCCGTGACGCCGCCCGCACAGCGCCCCATCACCTTTGCGCGCATCAATCCACCTATTCAGCCCGGCGCTCGTGTTTCGTTTCCATCACTGGCGTCATGGGTCAAGGGCACGCCGATCACTTCATTCACGCCGGGCAAGGTGTACGTCTTTGAGTTCTTCAGTACGTCATGCTCGCACTGCAAGGAATTTGCGGAACTCATTACTCGCTTGGCTCGGACCTACGGAGCGCAGGGCGCGGAGTTCATTGCCATTACGGATGAGGAAGCGCCCATCGTCAAGGCATGGCTTGCCCAACCCGGGAAGCTCAATGAAGTGCCGTATTCAGTGGTCTCTGATCCGGATCGATCAGCCATGATCACCTTGCAGAATGGCACGTTTCGTAACTTCAATCCACGCTTCTTTGTCATTAAGAACGGCATCGTGCAGTGGTTTGGCCATCCCAAGGAGGCGGAGGAGCCGATCGCCAAGGTGGTTGCGGGAACATGGGATCCAGAAACGGTGCGTGCCGCTGCCATCACCGACTCCACCGTGTCACGCGGCAAAGATCTCTTAGACCGCGTGGCGCGTGAGTGTGACAAGAGCGGCGATTGGACGCCGATGTTTGCGGCAGTCGATGCCGTTCGCGCCGCCATTCCGGAACGCGCGGGTCAGTACGACGCGCAGCGGTTCGTCATCATGATTGGTCTTGGCGACATGCCCGACGCCGGCTACGAATTCGGCCGCCGCATTGCTAAGGAGTATGCGCAAGACATGCCCACTACGCGATCCTTGGCGCGGGCGATTCTGAATTCCCCGTATGCCAAGCGACGCGATGTTGATTTTGCCATGGAACTGGCAGTTACCGCCGACACATTGGCCAAGGGTGAAGATGCCCGCGCCGCCGACACGTTGGGTCTTGCATGGTTCTCCAAGGGCAACCGAGAGAAAGCCATCGAGAACGCCGAACGCGCCGTCAAACTTGAGAAAGACCAGAAGACCCGCGAGCAGTACCAACAGGCGCTGCAGAAATTCCGCACCGGAACCCCCGGTCCTGAGCCCACCAAGCCACGCCCGATTCCCGCCGCGGCTGCTCCAACTGCAGCGCCAGCTGCAACTCCAGGCGCGACTCCATCTGCACCGCCCGCTCCAGCGCCTTCGCACCCCGATTGAGCGTGCGAAACACGGTTCATTCCTGCGCGTGGTGAGTGCGCCGCTACGGCTCTACTTCTCCACCCGCACCGTCACCTGCGCGAATCTGCAGCGAAATGTCCCGCTTGCGAATCGCCTGCGAAAAGTCATCCATCCCAGCATGCTTGGCGTCGTCCGTGATATCGGCCTGCTGTTTCGCGTCCGCAAAGCTTGCGGCCGACCTCACCCATCCGTCATCCCATGCCTGTTGTTCCCACGTTCCGTTCAGTAGCAACCGTGGTGAAGGGAACAGCGGAATGCGCTGACCAAGCGCAGTGCGCAGTATGTCCACACCGCAACTCTGCGTGACGGCGTTGTACCAACACGGTGCATGCGTTACGTCAATCGAATGCAACGCGTAGCGCTCGAACAAGATGCGCGCGTTCTCGTGTGTGCACTCAATCCGATAGCGACGCACGGTTTCGCCTCGAAAGTTTGTGCGCACGCGCACAACATCCCGCTCATCCGCCCACACATAGATCAGCGTGTATTGACGAAATAATCCACCGACTGCGGAGTATTGCTGGCCAACACGCTTGCGTGCTTCAATGGAAGCGGCCAAGTACATCATGGTCCCGTCAGCGCGCTCAAAGCCGAAACTCACAAAATTGTGGCAAATGCGTTGCGGCCCCCAGAACGAAAAGAACAGGTCAACCGTGCGCAGGTGTGACAGGTCATAGGTGCGCTCCACCCACACTTCTTCGCAGTCGGTGTCACTGCTGCGGTAGCGGAAGTTTCGAATGCCCGACACGGTCACTTCGTCGCCAGTCACTGCAAACGTAGCAGTGTCCTGCACGTCGGGTTGCCAGTCCGCGTGTGCTGGTGCAGGAACGAGCCAGAACCACGTGACCACGGAACCCCACAAGACGGCCAATCCCATCCATCGCACCACCCGTGCACGGGCGAATGTTGGCAGTGGTCCGGCTGCCAGCGCCCCGCACGCCAGCGCGCATGCAGCACCCATGGACCACGTGATGGCTGACGGTCCATCCGGAGCGAATCCGATCGCCATGGTGCACCACGCAGTGAGCACTATCCACAAGACTCCCAGCGGTGTGCGCCACGCCACGCCAAACACGTGGTGAATGACGCGATGACGCACTGGTGCTGAAACGTGAAGCGGCGGTGGTACGGGCAAGTTGGAGTTCATGACGGTTTGGCGGAAGTAGTCATTCGGTAGAGCAGAGCGCCTGCAACCGGCACGGCCACGGCCAACGCGTTCCACGTCCAGTTTGGCAAGTTACCGCTGGCGTATGCCTCGCCGCACGCCGCCACGGTTCCCACCAGTGTTCCAGACACCACGGAGATGGCGCCAGCGACGGAATGCATACGTGGACTCCGTCTCCAGCACGCAACCAAGGCAATACTTCCAGCAGTCCCCGCCACCGCCACACACATGATGGCAAGCGAGGGAAATCCCGTCATCACCGCACACACCGCCATGCCGAAGCAGGACACCGCCAGCGCGCCCAGCGCGGTACGAAGCCCACACATGGCGATCGCGCCGGATGAGAGGGCGCACACCACAGCGAACGATGCGCGGCTTCCGTTACTTGCCCCAGGAAATGCAACGAACGCCGCCACACCGCACGCAGCGAGCAGCGTGGCGGTCATCACTATCACTTTGCGTTGTGCTGGCAATGCGGCCGTCAGCAGCGCCAGCGTTGGCGATACCACCGCCAACAGCAATGCAACCAGCCCAAGCTGGTGCCAACGCTCAAAAGGCGCGTCATCATCTGGCAATTCAACCGGCAATTGCCGGAGCAGTGCAGGCAGATCGACTTCGCGCACAAACGCGATGAGAAATGCAATTGCTAGCCCATATGCCACGCAACATTCAATGATGGCCGCTCGTTGCCGGAGCGGACCAAGCAGGGCAGCACTGGCAACGCCGCTACCCACCAGTATTGGTAGTAGCACCACGCTGACCAGGTAATTCACTGCGCCGTTCCGCCAACGGCATCGCCCTCAAGCGCAATGATCAGTTTCACTTCATCGCCAAGCGCCTTGGCTGGTTTCTCAATGCCCCACTTCATGCCAAAGTCACTGCGCTTGAGAGTGAGGTTGCATTCAAACCCCACCTTGGTGCCCGCGGGGCCGGTGCCAATGCCCGTTGCCACGCAGTCCACCTCAACGGGTTTGGTGACGCCGTGCAGCGTCAGGTCGCCCTTCACCATCCAGTGCCGGTCGCCAACGGTAGTTGCGCCCGTGGACTTGAAGGTGATGGTGGGGAACTCCTTCGCATTGAAGAAGTTGGGCCCCTGGAGATTGCCATCAAGCTTCTCGCTGCCCGTGTCGGCGTTGGCGATCTTGGCTGAAATGTCAAAGACGGGCGCTGCGGTCGGTTCCATCGTCCACTTCACCGTGCCTTCCAGGGCGTTGAATCGCCCCCAGAAGAGCCCCGCCTCTAAGTGTTGGATGCGGAACAGTGCCACGGAATGCACCGGATCGAGCGTGATGGTTGCCGTATCCGCCGTCCGGCTCGGCGCAGCCGCCATTCCCAGCAACAGAGTCGCCATTCCAAGCGCTGCGGCGGTGAGTGTGGCGAATCGAATGCGCGGCTGAGCGTGGTTCAAGGTCATTGGGGCACTTTACGAGCCCCGCGGCGGTCGCGCCGCCCTTCCGCGCAGTGCATGGGAAGCGGAAATTCCTCTTGGCTCTGGAAACAGTTGCCGTGGATCGTCGCACCAAACATCGAATCAAGGCTCATTCGACCTCATTTATAGGTGCCTAAACAAAGTTCCTTTCCTTTCGCAGCAGCGTGATGGGTGACAGCCGCCATTCTCGTTCTCGTACTTGAAGAAAGTGATCAGGGCATGAATCCGCTTCCGCGGATCAATGAGTCACCAACAGTGCTGCTCCCTCAGCATTGTGTTTGCAGTCTTGGCTGTTCCTGTTCCTTTTTGGAGTTTCGCTTATGTCTTCTGGCGCACTTATCGCATCCGTTATCGCTTTGGCCTCCGCCGGGTACGCCACTGCGGGCGTTTCATCGATCTTCTACACCACCGATAGCGTTGTCTGGGGCACCTACGCCACAAACCGTGGCGCGTCCCTCAGCTCCGAGAGCTTCAACTCCGTGGCCAACGCTACGTACGGATCCGGTTTTTCCGGCTCAACCGCCGGTATTTCTTGGACCGCCGACGCTACTGGTGGCGGCGTGAGGGTATCGGCGGGCATGGTTTACACCAGCAGCGCCTCAAACGCGCTCAGCTTCACCTTTGCACCCGGCGTGAACGGCATCGCGGGCAACCTCTACGGAACCGACTCCGCTTCCTCCGCTGTCCCGACCGCCATCATGGTGACCCTGTCCGATGGCACCATCTACATCGGTAATTCAAACGGACCCGCGGATTTCATTGGCTTCTACTCGACGGGCGCCACCATCTCGAGCCTCTCAGTTTCGGCAGCAAATCACCCGAGCAGCTCTAGCCCGATCTTTGCAACCGCGGACAACCTCTTCTTCGCAACAGTGCCGGCACCGGGTGCCGTCGCGCTGATTGGACTCGCCGGGCTGGTTGCTCGACGCCGGGAGCGTCGGGTCTGATTGTCATTTGGTGCTTATTTATCAGCCGCCAAGGAAAGTTGATTTCTTTTCGCACAAGCGTGATGGGTTGCACCGGCCAATCTCGTTCTCGTGTTTGGAGAAAGTGATCAGGGCATGAATCCCGCTTCCGCGGATCCATGGTTACCAACAGTGCTGCTCCCCCAGCACTGTTCTTGAAGTGTTCCTGTTCCCTGTTCCCTGTTCCCTGTTCCCTTTGGAGTCTTCTACATGTCTTCCCGCGCTCTCATTTCGTCTGTTATTGCTTTGACCGCCACCGGCTACGCCTCTGCGACGGTGCCTGCAGTCTTCTACACGGTTAACGCTTCTGCCTGGTCTACCTACGCCACGAACGCTGGAGCCTCCATCAGCACCGAGAACTTCACAAGTTTGGTGAGCGGCTTCTACGGGTCCGGTGTCACCGGTTCAGTCTCCGGGATTACTTGGGCCGCCAATGCAAACGGGGGCGTCACCGCGACGGCGGGCTTGCTGTCCACCACCGGCTCGGCAACGCTGAACTTCGCCTTTGCGCCCGGCGTGAACGGCATCGCCGGCAACATCTACGGAACCGACTCCAGTTTCGCCGCCGTCCCGGCCACGATCCTGGTGACCCTGAGCGATGGCACCGCGTACTACGGCAACTCAAACGGCCCCTCGGACTTCATCGGGTTCTACTCGAACGGGGCCACTATTTCGAGCCTCTCCATTGTGGTGTCCGGTGAGGCCGTAAACCACGCGAGCGTGGACAACCTCTACTTCGCATCAGTGCCGGCGCCGGGTGCCGTGGCGCTGATTGGACTCGCCGGGGTGGTGGCTCGACGCCGGGAACGTCGGGCCTAATCAGGTACAGGAACAGTTATCAGTCACTACAGGTACACACCCGCCCAGCGCCAACGCGCTGGGCGGGATTTCTTTTGCGCCAGAACCTGAATCAACATCCATGCGGTATTGAGAATAATTTCCTGGCGATTGCTTGCATCGATCCCATATCGGGGCATATTTCCTGTGTCGGTTTGCAAATGTTGGAAAGGTGCACGTCTTCCCTGGCGTGCAGATACGCGTCTCCTGCTTGGTTTTGCGTGCTTTCCCATTGTTTCCCGTCTGTAGTTCCCTTTCTTCCCTTATTCGGAGTTTCCTCAATGTCAATTCGAATCGCTTTATCAGCTGCGGCTATGACCGTAGTGATGACCCAGGCCGCCTCAGCTGCCATGGTCACCTTCACCAACGCCACACTGTGGAACGGTTTCACAGTCGCCCAGGGTGGATCCGTTGCAACCGAGACTTTCAACTCGTACAACGGCTTCTACTTGAACGGTCTCACCGGTAATGCCGGCGGGATCCAATGGACAGCCAGTGCGCCGGGAGAGCTCTATGCAGGTTCGGGCTTCATGTCCACCAACAGTCCTGAAGCGCTCCTCACCTTCAACTTGTCGCCAAGCGTGCAGGGAGTTGCCGGCAACTTCTTCGCGACTGACGCGAACTTCAACATCCTCCCAGCCATCATTGGCGTGCAGCTTGCTGACGGTTCGGCCTACGTGGGCTACGCAGCATCAGCCGCTGACTTCGTTGGGTTCTACTCAACGGGTGCAGCCATCTCCAGCATCTCCGTCTCTGTGGCAGGCAACTTGCCCGCTGGCTCCAACTTCGCCACCGTTGACAACCTCTACTTTGCAGTGCCAGCACCAGGTGCATTAGCACTCATCGGCGTCGCCGGGATCATCGGTGGTTCGCGCAAGCGCCGCTAAGAGAACTGCGGAACTCACGGAAACACAACAGGGGCGACCGTCACGGTCGCCCCTGTTTCATTTTTCAACCGTTCCCTGCTCATGGTGATATTGGCGCCGTGGAGGGGCCTACACCCGCTATCCATGCGGGACACGGCACTCTAAAGAAACATGTACGGATCTTTGGCAATTCCGCAACGGTTGCTTGCGCCAACATTAATCGGTGACATACTTCGGCAGTCCGCATACCTCTCGTCATTGAGGTATGTGCGATTTCCCCGTTGGTTTGTGCCTGATTTCCCGTCTGCTTTCCCGTCTGCTTTCTGTTTCCCCTCCTTTCCTTTCGGAGTTTCCTCATGACAATTCGAATCGCTTTATCAGCTGCGGCTATGACCGTAGTGATGACCCAGGCAGCCTCTGCGGCCATGGTCACCTTCACCAACAACACCTTGTGGAGCAGTTTCTCTGCGGCTCAAGGGAAGACGGTTGCCACCGAGTCTTTCGACTCGTACAACGGCTTCTATGCCAACGGCCTCACCGGTACTGCCGGCGGGATCCAGTGGACAGCCAGTGCGCCGGGAAACCTCTATGCAGGTTCGGGCTTCATGTCCACCAACAGTCCTGAAGCGCTCCTCACGTTCACCTTGTCGCCAAGCGTGCAGGGAGTTGCCGGCAACTTCTTCGCGACTGACGCCAACTTCAACGTCATTCCGGCCATCATTGGCGTGACATTGGCCGATGGTTCGTCTTACTTGGGCTATGCAGCAACAGCCGCTGACTTTGTTGGGTTCTACTCAACGGGTGCTGCTATCTCCAGCATCTCCATCTCTGTGGCAGGCAACTTGCCCGCAGGAACCAACTTCGCCACGGTTAACAACCTCTACTTCGCAGTGCCAGCTCCAGGCGCGATCGCGCTGATCGGCGTCGCCGGTCTCATCGGTGGCACTCGCAAGCGTCGCTAAGGCGCGCGCAAGCAGAACTGAAGTAAACACAACAGGGGCGACCATCACGGTCGCCCCTGTTTCATTAAGGTCCTGTTTCATGCGCATAGTGCGGCGGGCCCAGCGCGTCAGGCGAAGTGCCTCAGGCCGGCTGCGTTCGCGGTCGCGTTGCCAGTGACACCAAGATGCCGGCCACCGCGCCGAGCGGAATGGTGACCAATGCGGGCTGGCTAAACGGCATCCACGCATCGGCGCCAGGAAGTCCGTACACCTTCTCAAAGGCGTCCTTGGAAAGCAGCACCCACACCAAGCTGGAGGACAGCCCCACGATGATGGCGGTGGCAATGCCCTGCTTGGTGGCGCGCTTCCAGAACAGTGCCATGAGCAGCGCTGGCAGGTTGGCGCTGGCAGCAATGTTGAACGCCCACCCAACCAGGAACGATGCATTCAGGTCTTTGAACAGCAGACCAAGAATCATGGCGCACGTGCCAAGCGCCAACGCCGCAATGCGCGCGATGCGTACTTGTGCGTGATCATCCGGTGTGCGGCCGAGCACAGTGATGACCAAGTCGCGCGCCACAGCGCCGCTCCCCGCGAGCACCAATCCGCTGACCGTTCCCAGTACGGTGAAGAACGCCACACTTGAAATCAGCGCAAAGAGCACGCTGCCAAAACTGCGTGCCAAGAGTGGCGCCGACATGTTGCTATCGGAAGTATCCAGCGCGCCACCAGTCATGGCACCAAGACCCAAGTACAGCGTCAGAATATAAAACGATCCGATGGCGCCAATGCCCACCACCGTACTGAGCCGCGCGCTGCGCACATCGGAAACGGTGTAGTAACGGATCAAGATGTGCGGCAGGCTGGCCGTCCCCAGGAAGAGCGCCAGCATCAGTGAGACAAAGTCAACGCGATCCATCACGCTTCCAGAACGCAATCCCCTGAATGCGGGGCTGTTTCCGGGCTGAAGCAGCACATCGCCATGGATCGTCTCGGGTGTAGCCATGTTGTGCACGGCACCGGTGTCATCCTTGGCACTCACAGTGCGCCATGCAGCGACATCGCTTGCGGAGAAGACACGCAGGAAGTCAATGGGGCCGAGCGGACCAGTGCGCGCGCCTTCGGTGCGAACCAGTCCATCCGGGTCCACTGCGAAGTTCGCCGCTTCGCCCGGTGGCCCTTCCATCACTGCCCACGCTGGCAGTGCAACCACGGATCCAACGTTGCGCGCCGGGGCTTCGCGCGCTGGTCCGGGTGCGTGCACTTCAAATCCGCGCCCCAAGATGAGTGCAGCAAGAATGGCACACAAGGAGAGTAAGAGTCCGCCCTTGATGAACTGCACCCAGGTGGTGCTCACCATTCCGGCGGTGGTCACGATCACCGTCACCACAACGCCCACCAGTCCAACCCCCACCCATGATGGCAGCCCCAGCAATGGTTTGATGAGTGCACCCGCGCCCACCATTTGCGGAATGAGATAGAAGAGGCTGACCAGTAGCGTGCTGACGGCAGCAGCAAGCGTCACCAGCCGTGAACCAAAGCGTGCGTTCAGTGCATCTGCAAACGTGTACTTACCAAGTCGACGAATGGGTTCTGCAACCACCAGCAGCGCCACGATCCATCCAGCCAGGTATCCGATGGAGTAGAGGAAGCCGTCATAGCCCCAGAATGCAATCAGTCCGCAGATACCAAGGAAACTGGCGGCGGAGAGATAGTCGCCCGCAAACGCAATGCCATTCACAAACCAACCGATCTGTCCGTGCGCTGCAAAGTAGCCCTTTGCACTTGACGCGCGGCGACCGAGCAGTGAGCTCAGTACCAGTACAGCCACAGTGAAGGCGCCGAAGACGCCAACAGAAACCCAGTCGGTGGGGGTGGTGTTTGCCAGCATGTCAGCCCTGCTCCGGAAGTCGAAGTGCAGCAAGCGCAATGACCAAGGCCAGCACGATCAGTGCAAACCCCCACACCACTGCAAGATTAATGCCGCCAATGACAGTGGTCGCCAAGAGTGCTGGCGCAGTGACTGCTACGCCAATGAATCCGCCGTATGCAGCGATGTACAGGGATAGCAGCGCCCAGCGTTTCCAATCACGGCGATGATGGTGGCTAGGTCGAGTACTCGCTGAGGAACGCGCTGCTGATTGGTCTGGCACGGTGCGGAGGATAGGAGCGAACCCGGGTGATGTGCCTGCGATGCCCATGAAAGAAGTTCGCTGCTCGAGGGGTGGCCTCGAGCAGCGAACTGGTAGTAGCAGTGAGATGGAGCGCTTCGGTCAGACTGGGCAGTTGCCCCAAGCACCGAGCATCAGACCAAGGTCAGCACCGTTGACCACGCCGTCGAGGTTCAAGTCAGCAGCGCATGGGCTGGATGGGCATGGGCCCCATGCGCCGAGCATCAGACCAAGGTCGGCACCGTTGACCACGCCGTCTTGGTTCAAGTCAGCAGGGCAGGCCGGAGGTGGCGGAACGTTCGGCCCAACCACTCCGAATGCTTCAACCATGAAGCGCGACGGACGGTTGTAGAACACAGCGACGCCCGTCGCGGCGGGGGTCCAGGTGTACGCCGGGTTGAAGGTGTAGGTGGTGAGCACGCCAGTGCCATTGTCCATGGCGAAACTGTTAAACGAGCCGCCGTACGCTGGAGCAAACCCGGTGAGTGGGCCGTTGTTGCCCAGCAGTGCGTCCGAGTCACCGAGGAAACGAGCACCCACCCACATTCCGCCGATGTTGGGGTTTCCAGCGTTGTCAGTGTTCAGAGCAACGACTGGCGCCGTCGCTGGGTTGCTCCACGTCCAATCGATGCGATCCGTCTTGGCCGTTTCGGACGCTGCGAGTTGGAACGTCTGGGTTGCCACCACATCACCAACACCGTAGGTGCCAGCAACTGCGTCCCAGGTCATCTTGACCAACGCCAATTCCACACCGATGGCCGGAGCCGGAGTCAGGGCCGTACCGCCGCGGTAGACGTCCATGGAGACCTTGTTTGGGGTCAGGGCATCGCCAACATTGGCTGCCACAAAGGCGCTGTTGTAGAACCACCTGGATCCAACGCCATCGAGTGCATCGGTCGGCAGCCAGTACGCGCCAGTTTCAAAGATCTTGCCGTACACCAGGGTTGGGGGCGGGGTGACGGAATCAGTGACCAGGCCGTTCACGTTCACGGAGAAACGAGCTTGGTTCTCGCGGGTCACGCCATCGGTACCAACGGTGGTTCCGAAGTAGAAGTTTGCACCCCAACCCGTGTTGGTTGGGTCATTGATGCCGAAGTTGTTGTTGGAACGACCAAGGACGGGCTCAGTGACGACGCGCCATCCGTTGGTACTGCTGCTCGAGCCATCGCCGGTGAAGCGGACGCCAACCCAGAAGCCGGCGTAACCATTGGCGCCGTTGGTAATGGTCTGCAGGTTCACCACTGGACGAACCGCTGGGTCAGCATCGCCCCATGACTTGGAAACCACTTGGGTCAGCGAGGTGGTGGACGCGGCTAGGTCCTGCGTGAAGGTCTCGATCACATTGCCAAGGTTGTAGTTGGTGCCGTCGAAGGTCATCTCCAGGATGGTCACTTCCACGGTCACTGCCACTGCTGGCGTTGCGACGCTGCCGACGCGGCGGATACCGACGCTGGCTTGGTTCACGCGGAGTTGCGACCCGCCGTTTGATGTCACATACACCGGCGCGTACGAAGTAGCGTCCGGGCGACCGGTGGGGTAGGTGGCACTGGTGGCATTGACGTTGAATCGCGTGGTGGTCTCCGGTCCAGCGGTAAACACCGGTGGGTCCAACTGCGCCTGCGCCGAAGCGGCAAGGCAGGCGGTGGCGAGAACGGCGATGGAAGACTTAAAGATTGACATCTTGGCGAAGTTCCTTGTCTAGAAAGATGATGACGGGCAGGCGATCTGCTCGCTTCACACATGTGTCCGGGGTCTACCGAACAGTCATTTGGTCACCACGCGCACCGCAGTTGCGTGGTGATTGTCAGACTTTCACTAAGACGAAAGGTAGCGCGGTTGTCCCCGCCAACAAGTAGCAGATCGGGAGTTTTTCAATAATTGCAGGGGTGTTGACGTTGGAATATCGTTTGTTGGTGGCAATGACCATGGGTTCAAATTGGGCCGGGGTGACGGGCCAGCTTTGGGAAGTGTTTTCAGAAATAGCCGCTTTCAATGAATCTGGCACCCGGAGGCAGCGAAACCGCACCGTGGGCCTTTGCTGAGGTGGCTATCTCTCACGCAATTTTGTTCTGATAACCCGCACCCCATACCCAATCCCCACCTCACATGTCTACCCACACCTCTCCTGATGGCACCCTTCCTTCTTGGACGGCAGCCCAATGGGACGCCATTTCATCCGCCCATCGCCTGCAACTGCTGCAATTCATTGAGGGCGCAGGCCGCGCCACCATCAAGGATCTGAGTGGATGGACCGGTCGGACCGGCACTTCGCTCTACCCGCACCTGGAGATTCTGGAGGCCGCGCAGTTGTTGGCCGTGGAGATTGAAGTCGGGAAGGGTCGCCCGCGGCGCGTGTATATGCCGGGCCCAGCCACGGCTTGGAATCGACAGTCCACTGAACAATCAAGCGATGGTCATTCGTCCATTTCCTTGGGCGCGCAACTTCTCAGTGACCTTGGACTCCGCCTGCGCCGTTGGGGTAAGGCGCGCGTGAAGAAGGCGGTGGAGGCACGCGACCTGCGCAATGCCGCGCTGGTTTCTGAAACCACGTGGCTTGATGACCAACAACTTCAGGAAGTAAACGCCAAGGTCAATGAACTGATGTCGTTCGTTCGTGAGGCCCGTGCTCAGCGGCGCGGCAAGCGACACAATGTGGCCGTGTACCACTTTCCTGATGTCACGCTTCGTGAAGCCCGTGACGGCGTCACTGAATAACAGCGCGTCCTGCGGTGTCCGCGCGTTTGATCGCCTGCAGCACGGCGTTGGCTGTGACTTGGAACGGTTCGTTGTGAATGGTGTCTGAGGCGATGGTGGCTCGTTCGGCGATGCGCAGTAGCAGTGCATCACTCGGGTCATGAAGGCCGATCTGTGCAAGCGTCACCGGCAAGCCGACCGATGTGCAGAAGTTGAGCACCGCGGTGATTTCTTCTTGCGGAGCGTCTTCAAGCATCAACTGCGCAAGGGTTCCAAAGGCAACTTTTTCGCCGTGATGGAATGCATGCACCTCGGGCGCAACGGTGAGGCCGTTGTGAATAGCGTGCGCGGCCGCGAGTCCGGCTGATTCAAATCCGATGCCGGAGAGCAGGGTGTTCGCTTCGATGATGCGCTCGAGCGCTGGCGAGGGCGTAGCGGTTGGTGTCTTCATGGCGTCTAACGCGCTCACGCCGTCCGCTTGCAGGATGCGCCAGCAGAGCTCTGCGATCGCCATGCCAGCGCCGGTGGAAACGCCGTTGCGCGAGTTGCGCGCGCCGCTTCGCATGCATGCGCGTGCTTCAAACCAAGTGGAAAGTGCGTCGCCCATACCGGCTACTAAGAGCCGTACCGGTGCGCGCGCAATCACTGTGGAATCCACCAAGACCAAGTTTGGATTGTGTGGGTGAAAGAGATAGGTTTCAAAGAGGCCTTCATCGCTGTAGACCGCGGATATGGCGCTGCACGGTGCGTCGGTTGACGCAATGGTTGGGCAACACACCGCGGGAATGCCAAGCTCTGCCGCGACAGCGCGACCGGTGTCGAGCGCCTTCCCGCCACCAGCCCCCACGATCACCTGTGCGCCGCATGCCGCCGCCGCCGCGCGCCCGCGGGCGATCTCGTTGCGCGAACATTCGCCGCTGAACGGATGAATCACGAACGTCATGCCGGCCGCAGCGAATACGGTGGTCCATGTTGATTCAAGTTCTCTCTGTGCTGATCGACTGGCAATGATGCAGACTGGACCACGCAGACCAACACCCACCATTTCGGTAGCCAGGCCTGAGGTGGCGCCCGGACCTTGCGAATAGCGGAGGGCAGATACAAGTACTTTGTTCATGGGGTCTTTGGGACAGGCGCGGCGTTGCTGGGGAGTTCAAGCGTGATGAATGAGATCTTGCTGTTGGAATCGCGTTCGAAGAGTATTCCAATGCGTGAGTCGCCGAGCGCAACGGGGACGCTGTACGCAAAGTTGCCGGCATAGATGGGTAGCGACCGCGGCCACGTGGACCCGCCGTCGGTAGAGATCCACGCTTGACCGTTGGTCCGATCACTTGTGCTTGCCGGCCCAGTGCAGACGAGGCACGGCGCGCCGTCGATTGATGCCGCGATCAACCCACCCATGCATGAGGGGTCAACAAGGTCAGGCACTGCCCGCAGTGTGCTCCACGATGCTCCGCCGTCGGTGGAAACCGCGGACTTTCGGCGACCGCCGCCGCCGAACTGTCGCGCCACTAAGAGGAGCGAACCATCGGGGCGTTCAGCCATCTGCACTTCGTTGCCATGACCAGCGCTGTCTTCTGGTGCTGGCTCGCCGAGTTTCCATTCGTCGCCGCCATCGTCGCTCACGGCGGCGTACACCCGCCACTTGCCGGCAGGGCCTTCGTTGAATGGCATCACTACGCGGCCAGCGTGGCTTCCGCTCACAAGTTGGATACCGATGCCGGGTCCGGTGGCGACGCTAGTGACTGGTGCTGGGCGCTTCACTTGGCGAGAGACATCGCGGGGCGTCGACCATGTTTCGCCACGGTCATCCGAATGCATGAGGAGCGTGCGGCAGGTGTCTGGTCCATCAAAGCCGGTCGCTACTGATCCTTCGCCCTTGCCGGTGGGGTATGACTGAAACATCAGCAGTACGCGACCAGCGTGGGGACCACTCGTCAGATTCACAGCGCACGGGTTGTTGAGCGAGCGGCCGGGTTCGTCGAGCACGGTGCGCATCGCGCTCCAGGTTGTTCCGGCGTCGTCACTGCTGCGCACCACCAGATTGTTTGAACCGTTGTCGGCTTGGGAGCCGCGGGCCTCGGCGAACGCCAACAGTCGCCCGGAGGTGGTTCGGATGATTGACGGGATTCGATAGACCGCGTGGCCGCACTCGCCGCCCACAAAGACATCGGTTGGAACCGGGGCGGCGGTGCCGGCGAGCATGGTGATGATGGCCAACATGGTGGCCGCGTGGGCGAGGCGTGTTCTTCTCGGGGCGGGTTGGCATGCCAATTCCAGGGGGAGAAGGGAATGGCGAACCTGGTGGAACGTGGGGCTCATTCACAAAGGCTAGTTCCGCCCCTTGCCTAAAACGTTGGGATTTCGATGCTTACAAGGACCCCCGTGACTAATTTCACGATTTGTTACGGATTGATGATCCATCGTGGATGGAATCTGCGCCTATGAGGTTGTCCTTCCTTCCGGGAGGTTTGTTTTCCTGGCGTTGCCTCTTTGTTCTCTATCCAACGGTTACCCGTTCACCGGTATCTCTATGAAAAATACAACACTTGTCGTTTCTACTTTGGTCGGCTTTGCCACTCTCGGTATGGCCTCGGTCGCTTCGGGTGCCGTGGTGGTGCTCAATAGTCAGTACGCATGGAACGCCTACACCGCGATCAAGGGCGCAACGGTGGCTACGGAGACGTTTGAGGGTTTCGTAGTTGACGCCGCCCCAGCATCAGCCTCACGCACCGTGGGTGATACGACATGGACCGCGAGCGCAACAGGTGGCCTTTACTTCGGTAATGTCGATGTGCCGCCCGTTCATCGGGTCATTTCCACCACCGTGGCCAACCAAACGCTGAATTTCACCTTCGCGCCCGGCGTTCAAGGTATCGGCGGGGAGATGTTCGGGACGGACACGGCATTTGCCGTGGTTCTCGCCCGCATCACTGTGACGCTCTCTGACGGCACCTCGTACGTCAATGATCAGACCACGGCGACTGCTTTCGTGGGCTTCTACTCCAATGGTGCAACGATCTCAAGCATCTCGGTCGCGACATCAACTCTTAACACCTACGCCACTGTTGACAACCTCTACTTCGCCACCGTGCCTGCACCAGGCGCTCTGGCCTTGCTCAGTCTCGCTGGTGTTGTGGGTGGACGAAGCCGTCGCCGTGCAAATTCGGCAACCGTCTGACAAGTGTTCGTAAGCAATTCGCCGATAGTTCACCTATTCACCATCACTCCCCCTTTCCGGGACCTTTCAATCATGAAAAATACAACACTTGCCATCTCCGCTCTCGTGACCCTCTCTGCAGTTCAAGGGGCTTCGGCCGCAGTAGCCGTCTTTACGAGCTACAGCGTTTGGGGTAGCGCCGTGACTGCCAACGGGCAGACCGTTGCGGTTGAGAACTTCAACAGTTTCGGTCCGGGCACCGCTGCCTCCCTCATTGGCAGCCCGCTCCCCGCTTCCGGGATCACGTGGACGGCGACCGCGCCAACCAATGGTCTAGTGACGAACGGCGCCACGGTGCGCACAGCCAATGCCACGGACGACTTGGTGTTTGACTTTGAGCCAGGTGTTCAGGGCATCGGTGGCAACATCTACACCCAAGCTCTTGGTACTGCCCCAACCTTTGCGTTCATCGAAGTGACGCTCGCCGACGGCGTTTCCTACTTTGGAAATTCTGACAATGCACAGATGTTCATCGGTTTCTATTCCGACACCGCATCCATCGCCAAGTTGACGATCACGGTGTATCAGGTCGAGGGCGGTGGCTTTGAGGCTTCATACGCAACGGTCAACAACCTGTTCTTTGCAGTGCCGGCTCCTGGTGCACTTGCACTGCTCGCAGCCGCTGGACTTGTTGGCGTCCGCAATCGCCGCCGCGGATGATCGCGTCACGGGTTTGACAGAAACGCAGTAACCCCACAGTGGCGACCATCACAGTCGCCACTGTTTCGTTTGGGGGCAGATTTCTCGCCTCGCGTGCGTGCGTTCAGTCGTCCCCGCCGCGTTCATCGCGGTGAGGCATTCAGTTACTCCGCGGGGCTGTTGCGGTTGTGCAGGATCTTCGGCTCGCGCGGGTCCACGGTCACTAACTTGCAGGACTGCAGTATGCGGCGCGGGCTGTGTTCGCCTGCCGCAAAGCGTTGTAGGAAGTGCTGCACTGCCGCGGGCTCCCAGAGCGAAATCATGGGCTCGATCTCAGATGTCTTGTGATTGAGGAATGTCACCGCGTCTATTCCGGGCGCGCGCGCTTCAAGCAGGCGACGGATGTCTTGCGTTTCAAGGAATGGGTAATCGCATCCGATCACGAGCCACGCAGCATCCGGCGCGTGCAGGAAAGCGGCGTGTATTCCGCTTGCTGGGCCGTGACCGGGCACTTGATCAAGAACGCCCGATTCGCCAATTCCCCAGTCATCGCGTTGCTTTGCGGTGCAGGACCAGTAGGTGCGCGCGCAGATCGGCGCCACGAGGTCAGCCGCCGCGCGCCACTGTGGCTGTGCACCGTAAGTGATTTCTGCTTTGTCGCGGCCCATGCGGGAACTTGCCCCGCCGGTGAGCACCAGTCCGTGCAGCTCAGTGGCCAACAGTCGCCTTCGCTTGGGTTGCCTGTATTTGGTTCATCTGTACTTGCGTCGCCTTCACCAGGGACACGATCACCGACTTTGAAGTGGGCGTGTGGCTTCCCTCGGCGAAACTATCAATCGGCACCAACACATTGGTCTCCGGGAAGTAACTCGCGAGGCATCCGCGCGGAATCTCATAAGACACGATGCGGAAATTGTGCGCGCGTCGTTCGGTTCCGTTGTGGTGACTCACGATGTCCACGGCATCACCGTCGGCAAATTGGTGCGCGGCGATGTCCTCCGGATTCATGAGCACCACGCGGCGACCGTTGCGAATGCCGCGGTAGCGGTCGTCAAGACCATAGATGGTGGTGTTGAACTGATCGTGCGACCGGATGGTGGTCATGACGAACTGCCCAGGACCAACTGGCAGCTTGGGAATGTGGTGAACCGTGAATGTTGCCTTACCATCCGCGGTGCGGAACTCGCGGCGATCGCGGACTGCGTGCGGCAATTCAAATCCATTCGGCTGCCGAATGCGCGTATTCATGTCCTCAAAGCCGGGAATGACGCGCGCAATGCGGGCGCGGATAGCGTCATAGTTCGCCACGTATCCGCTCCAATCGACGCCGAGCGTTGCGCCCGCCATGGCGGCCACAATTGCAGGCTCGCTCAATAGGTGCTCGGATGCGGGTGCCAGCGTGCCGGTGGACGTATGAACGACTCCCATGGAGTCCTCCACGCTCACAAATTGCGCGCCGCTGCTTTGGATGTCTCGCTCAGTGCGACCGAGGCAGGGCAGTATCAAAGCATGCGCGCCGGTGATCAGGTGCGATCGATTCAGCTTGGTGGAAATCTGCACTGTGAGGTTGCAGTTGTGCAGTGCCTGCGCGGTGTACGCGGTGTCCGGTGTTGCGGATAGAAAGTTGCCACCAAGTGCGATGAACACTTTGGCTTGTCCATGATGCATGGCGTTGATGGCTTCAACGGTGCTATGCCCATGTTCAACAGGAGGCTCGAAACCAAACTCGTCGGCGAGACTCTTGAGGAACGCCGGGCTTGGGCGTTCCCAGATCCCCATGGTGCGGTCGCCCTGCACATTGCTGTGCCCGCGCACGGGACACGCGCCAGCGCCGGGGCGCCCAAGGTGCCCGCCCAGCATCAAGAGATTGATGATCTCCTGAATGTTTGCAACCGCATTCTGGTGTTGGGTCAGACCCATCGCCCAGCAGCAGATCATCGCCTTTGACTTGCCGATGACGGCTGCAATTTTGCGAATTTCCGCTTCGGAAATACCGGAGCCCTCCACGATGGCGCTCCACTCTTCCGCCTCAAGATTCGCGCGGTATGCATCGAACCCTTCGGTGTATTGGCTGATGAATTCACGATCAACGCGTGCGCCCGGCGTTTCCAGGATCGCTTTCTGAATTCCCTTTAGCAGCGCAACATCGCCATTGATGCGCACTGGCACATGGTGCGTGGCAAGGGCGGTGCTCATACCCAACATGCCGCCGACTTCTTGCGGGTGGCGGAATCGCTTCAGGCCAGCTTCTGCAAGCGGGTTGATGCTCACGATCTTGCAACCGCGGCGTGCGGCTTCTTGCAGCGTGATCAGCATGCGCGGATGGTTGGTGCCCGGATTCTGACCGATCACCACAATGCAGTCGGCGGACTCAAAATCCTTGAGCGTCACTGTGCCCTTGCCGGATCCGATCGTTCGCATCATGCCAACGCCGCTCGACTCGTGACACATGTTGGAACAGTCGGGGAGGTTGTTGGTGCCGAACATGCGCACGAACAACTGATAGAGGAACGCAGCTTCGTTACTGGTGCGGCCGGACGTGTAGAAGAGCGCTTCGTTTGGGGATTTCAGCGCTTTCAGTTCATCAGCAATCACCGTGAAGGCGTTTGCCCATGAAATTGGCTCATAGTGCGTTCCCCCGCGCGGCAGATACATCGGCTCGGTAATGCGTCCCTGTTTGCCGAGTTGGTAATCGCTTTGTCGGGAAAGTTCTTCAACCGAATGCGCTGCAAAGAATTCGGGAGTGGCGCGAGCAAGCGTCGCTTCTTCAGCGATGGCCTTCGCGCCGTTTTCGCAAAATTCAAACTTGGAACGGCTACCTGCCGGGTCTGGCCACGCGCAGCCGGGGCAGTCAAAGCCGGTGGTTTGATTGACACGCAGGAGCGTTGCCATGGTGCGCGCCACACCCATTTGCGCCACTGATGTGGTGAGCGCCACCGTGACCGCTGGTGCGCCGCCGGCAGCCGTCGCGGGAGCGCCAATCCGAATTGCTGGATCAAGCAACTCGGGGCTCAGAAACAGCGGGGCGCGTGGACGGTTGGTGGGTTGGTTCATGAAATGAGTTGGTGGCGCATGTGCTTCACGGGCCACACGATGAATTTGGATTCATGAACGCGTCGGAGTCGTCCTCGCGCAGCGCCGGGTCGCGCGGTTGCAGACAGGCAAAGTCTTTTTCAACAAGGATGAGAAGCGCGCCTGCTGGCGTGACTTGTTCAGCAAGCATTCCCACTTCATCGGAGTTCGCCCACTGCAACGCAGGAGCCAACGGCACGCGAATACGGATGGTGTTGCTTGCGAAGTCGGCGCACATGGCGCTCACGTCGGCACTCACCTCGATCGAGCAGCGCAGCGTCTCTGTGCCGAAACATGTTTCATCGATCACTGCGCCATCAGCAACAAGTTGCTTCACTTCATGTTGTTGAAGTCGCAGGCGCAGGGAGTTCTTTCGGATTCGGAGTTTCATGCCGTTTCGCCAGTCAGTCGCCAGTCAGTCGCCATTCGCCGCTGTACACATTGAAGCGTTCGCCGCGCAGGAATCCGATCAGCGTAATGTCAAATCGCTTTGCAAGTTCAATCGCCAGGCTGGACGGGGCGCCCACCGCTACCACCATCGGAATACCGCCCGCCAGCGCCTTCTGCGCCAGTTCAAAGCTAATGCGTCCGCTCAGGAAGAGCAGGTTGCTTGAAAGTGGCGTACTCCCCTGCAAGAACTGCGCGCCGAGCAACTTGTCGACGGCGTTGTGGCGCCCGACGTCTTCGCGGATCGCAAGCAATTCACCCGCCGAGTTAAAGAGCGCTGCCGCATGCAGTCCGCCAGTTTCCTCAAACACCGATTGTTGCGCGCGGAGGCGGTCGGACAACATGCGGATGGCCTCAACCGAGATGCGGAATCCATCGCGCGAAATGGGGCACAGTCCGGGCACCTCCAGCGCTTCGAGCGATGCTTTGCCGCATACGCCGCAACTGGAAGTTGCGTAGAAGTGCCGCTCCACGCTTGGCCATGAAATGGTGGCGTGGTCGGCAAGGCGCACTTTGACCACATTGTTTCCGTCGTGTGCGCCGCTCTCTGGGCCACACGGACGGATCGATTCGATGTCGCGTGCAGAACGCACCAGCCCTTCGGACATCAGGAATCCGGCAGCCAATTCCTCATCATGCCCAGGCGTGCGCATGGTGATGGAGAGACTGCGGACGGAACGCTCGCCATTGGCAACAAAGTCAACGCGAATCTCCAGCGGCTCTTCAATCGCCACGCGATCAGTAACTGCGTCGCGGGCGGGTCCTTGAAAGCGCACAACGTCCGTGGCCACACTCCGCGGTGTGATATCGCGCGCATGAGTGCAGTTGTTGTCACCAGTGTTAGTCATTTGTGCGAGAGGATTGTCACTGCCGGCGCCGCGACGACTGGTGGGGTGGTGGAGTTTTTCGCGGCCTCTTGTGCAAACAGTACGTGTGTTGCAAGGACGACAATTGCGCCGGCTGCGTAGATTGATTTCATAGGTACGAGTTTCCTTTGAGGCCCCACCCGGGAGCCCATCTCGCAATGCTATATAGGTGCCGTTCACCCCTGTCCCCATTATTGCGAACGGTCAATCACGTCACTCTCGCCAGTACTTCGCGATCCATGGCACTGGCAACAGGAACGCTCGTAGGTGGCGCCATCGCCGGTTATCCACGCGTTCGGATACGGGACGGAACGTGGCAAGAATGTGACCGAGGGAACCGCGTGACTTTGGGGTGCGTTTGTTCCAGCGGCCGTGCAACGCGTCATCGGGAGTGGGGCCGCCTGGGAAGGTGACAATGCGTGCGCTCTTTGGCAGCCGTGCAGGTACGAACAACCGAATCGGAAACTGGGGCAAGCAGTGCAGGCGAAAGTGCTTCGTCCACGGCTCGGGCCAGAACTTGATCCCGCCCTTCACTGCGTGCGTCATGTAGTGCTGTTCGTACTGGAATCGGTCGCCGATCCCTTGTGGGTCGGCGCGAAAGTCTTCGAGGATGTGTGGATTGGCCCCCACCGGGTAGCGAAACACGGACGTTTGTCCGAGTTTGCGCAGTGGTACTGCCCAGTTACGCGCGAGA
Source organism: Phycisphaera mikurensis NBRC 102666 (assembly GCA_945890745.1). Classification (GTDB taxonomy): domain Bacteria; phylum Planctomycetota; class Phycisphaerae; order Phycisphaerales; family SM1A02; genus UBA966. Next base: position 1,966 of record CAMDCW010000013.1, on the reverse strand, counting down.
ATGACGTCGTTGGGGTCGCCATAGGTGAAGTAGTCGTCGATCGAGCCGACGATGATGGAGTCGAGGTCCACGAAGAGTGCTACTCCGGTGAGTCCTGGCACTTCCTTGCCCCACAGCACCACCTTCTTCCACTTGCCGAACGTGCCGACCGGGTGCGGGCAGCCGAGTTCCGGTAGATCGAAGCATTCCACTTCCGCGCGGATTCCCGCGCGCGAGTCCGTCAGGCATACGAAGCGGAAGGGCGGAGTAATGTTCCCCTTGACCATCGCATACAGCCGATTCACATACTCCGGCCCATACTTGGTGCCCCACTTGACGCAGACAATTTGTTTAACAGTGGTAGGCATTGGGCTAGTCAATTTTCAGTTTACTATCTCCGCGCGCGAGTGCATGCATGCGAGCGCGAACCCCGCATCCGTTTGCGCCGCATCGCTCGACTCTCTATCCTTCCGGACGTGTCATCCACCCCTCCAATCCTTGCCCGTCTTCGTGATTTCTTAGAGCCGGTAAACACCCCGATTCGGTATGTGCACGAAGGTCTTCGACACGCTCGTAACGAGAAACGCAGTCTAAAGCGCCTGACGCAGCAGATTGAGATTCGTCCGAATTTGGTTGTGGTGCTGAGTGCACCGAAGACGGCATCCACAAGCGTCTTGCGCGCGCTCCAGGCGGCGAGTGGGGAGTTCACGGTTTCTCGCGCTCACCACGCCCAGCCGGAGGCGCTTTGGCCCGGACCAGGAACGAGCACGATCTCTGCGCATGGCGGCGTGCGTCACCGCGCGCACGGCGACATCATCATGCTGCCATTTCTGAAGGCGTTCTCCGGCGAGCTCCGGTTCGTCTCGATGGTGCGTGATCCGATCGCTTTCAATGTCAGCAACTTCACGTACTTCGGTCGCGTCTACTGGTTGCGGCACCACTGGCGTACCGTTCGCTGGATGCCCGCGGAGCAGTTGGCCGAGTTGTTCTTTAAAACGTTTCCGCACAAAGCATCAAGCGTCTGGTGGCAACGCGAGTTTGCGCAGACAGTGGGCTACGACGCCCTTGCGCAGCCATTCGATACTGAACGTGGTTGGGCGGTAGCTGGATCCGGACGTACCCGCAGTCTCATCATGCGGGTGGATGTGCCGGACGAACAGAAGACATCGCTCTTGCGCGAGTTCTTGGAATGCCCGACGGTTCCGAATGTGCGGCGCGAGAATCTCAACGACAGTCGCGCGCCGTCGGAGTTGGGGGTGCGCATTAAGGCAGCTATCGCCACGCGGCCGGACTACGTGGACAGCTTGCTCGACTTGCCATCGGTTCGCCATTTCTGGAACGATGCGCAGCGGGCGAAGATCCGAGCAACCTGGCTCAAGACCGACAAATAGGTGCCGTTCACCCCTGTCCCCATTTATTGGAGCGACGCGCCCGGGTACGTCAAGAATCCAAAGTGCATGGCCGTGTGGTTCAGGTTGAGCCGCACCCATTCCTCATGCGTCATCGCGCCGAGCCACGGGCTGGGCTTGGTCATGCGCTCGCCGGATTCGATCCGTGCGAGTGCGCGGCGGATGCGACCCATGCCTTGGTCAAAGGTGACGCTGGGGCTGGGCATGAGCTCCGGGTTTGACTTGCCGACGTTGAATCCTGGGCGCATTGCATCGGGCTTTGCTTTCAGGAACGTCGGCTTGATGAGCTTTGCAAACATCCGCACCACAAACGGCACCTTCTTGGTCGAACCGTCCAGGCCCTCTTCAAGCGGCACCGCGCAGTGGTCAAGATTCTGACCAGGCGTCCAATTGCCGGTGGTGTTCAGCGTTCCAGCGCGATGTGCGGCCTCAATCCGGGTCAATTCACCGCGGAGGCATCCCATGCATTTGAAGAACAGGTGACGACGTGCGGCGGTCTTGGTATTGACGGGCATGGCGAAGAGGTTACTTGACGTTCGAGACGCGTGGCTGTTTCGCTCGATCGGCGATCACGGAGC
>CAMDCW010000012.1 GCA_945890745.1 Phycisphaera mikurensis NBRC 102666 | reverse complement strand
GGCGTGTGAAACTGAGAAGTCCGGCAGTTGGACGTACGCCCCGTGGGTGCCAACCGGACGAACAGATTCGCCCGAGGCTAAGCGGAACCTTGTGGAGCGCAGCCGTCCGCGTCCGAGGGTCCCGCGCGCAACGGAGGGGGCGGGGGACGGCTCAACTCACTTCACCGCACGCACTCCTACTGACCAACTGCTTCGGCGTCTCGATCGCTCAGTAACCCACCATCTGCGCGCTCACGCACCGTGCCATCACGCTTGCGGCTGCGTTCGCAGCGGGGTTCTTCGCGGAGGTCGGTGACTGAGACAAGCTTTGCTGCCGGATCAAGCGTCACACGACTGACACCCATCAGGTCGGCTAGTTCTGCAGCGAATGGCTTCAGGGTGCCGTCCGCGTCTGGGATCACCAGACCCGCGTCGAGGGAATTCTCGATGCCTTGTGACTTTGCTTCCTCCAGCGCCTTCATGGCCGACTCGCGCGCAGCAAAGACTGCGGGCCAACCAGCGGCGCCCGCGAAGGTGATCGGTACATGTTGCTCAAAGACAACGCTCTTGGCATCCGCGCCCTTCAGCGCGCGCCAGGCTTCGTCAGCGGTGTGCGGCAATACCGGGGCAAGCATGCGGATGAGACCCTCGGCAACTGCATTCATGGCGCGCTGCGTTGCGCGTCGGCGCGTGCCGTCCGCGCGGTCGCAGTACAGGCGGTCCTTCGTAGCGGCAAACCATTCGGAACTCAGCGTGCTGTTGCAGAAATCAAAGATCGCAACCTGTGCATCGCGGAAATTGGCGCCACGGTATGAAGCCAGAACCGCTTCTTGGAGTTTGCAGAATTCACCAAGCGCCCAACCATCGATGGAGTTGGGGTCGGTCTTCGCCAGTTGAGCAGCTTCATCGGCGGACGGCGTGTAGTCGTACAGATTGCTCAACAGATAGCGAACGGTGTTTCGGATCTTGCGGTAACTCTCGCCAGCGGTCGTGAAGAAGGACATATCAACTTTGATATCGCCTTCGTACGGAACGCTAAAGACCCACCATCGGCACACCTCGGCTCCGACCTGCTTCAAGAGGTCTTCCACCTCAATGGTGTTGCCGATCGACTTGGACATCTTCTTGCCGTCTTTGTCCACGATGAATCCGTGAGTGACCAGCGCCTTGAATGGCGGCTTGCCCGTGGCGCCAAGAGCCGGAAGAAGACTCAATTGGAACCAACCACGATGTTGATCGGAACCTTCCAAGTACAGATCCGCCGGGAAGCCCAAGCCGCGCTCGCGCAAGACTGCGTTCCAGCTTGATCCTGATTCAAACCACACGTCAAAGATGTCGTACAGCTTGACCAACTTGGAAATGTCAACGCCCTTGGGCGCATCCGGGTCAGCGGCAGCATTCCAATGCGCCAGCAATTCTGCCGGGCCGTCAGTAAACCACGCGTCACTGCCCTTCTCGCGGAAGCGCTTGGCAATGGCACGGACCGTGCCCGAAGTAAGCAGGATTTCCCCTGCTTCCGTGCGGAATGCCGGGATCGGCAGGCCCCACGCACGCTGTCGACTGATGCACCAATCCGGGCGACTCTCAAGCATGCCGCGCATGCGATTGCGACCCCAGCTTGGAACGAAATCAATGCCGCCCTCAGCGGCGCCCTTGCCCGTGGCATCAAGCGCCAAGGCGCGCAAGGAAATGCCATCGCGCTTCGTCGCACGATCGACACCAATGAACCACTGTTCGGTGGCTCGGAAGATCACCGGCGTCTTAGAACGCCAGTCATGCGGATAGGAGTGCGTGAAGACGTGATCGTGATACAGATGCCCGCTCTGTCGCAGGTGCTCCGTGATTTCCTTGTTGGCATCCCACACGCTCTTGCCGCGAAGCCACGCCGGCACCGTGTCGTCATAGGTGCCGTCATCGCGGACCGGGCAGTACGTTTCCAGGCCTTCCTTGAGTCCGGTGCGATAGTCCTCTGCACCGTGTCCCGGCGCTGTGTGAACCAGACCCGTGCCATCCTCAAGCGTCACGTAGTCAGCTGCAACCACTGCTGATTCACGGTCGCAGAACGGATGCCGGTACTTCAAGCCAACCAACTTGGCTCCGTCCGTTTCCGCAACAATCCGCACCTTGTCACTGCCCGCAAGCTTGGTGACTTTGGCCACCAAGTCGCTGGCCATGATCGCTAGATTGCCGTCCACCTCAACCACCGCATATCGATAGTCAGCGTGAACAGCAATTGCCAAATTGGCTGGCAGCGTCCAGGGCGTGGTGGTCCAAATGGTGAAGCTGGGGGTGCAATCAAGTTCGCACCCAAACACCCGCTCCACTGCTTCGCGGTCCGCCGCTTCAAAGTCCACATACACCGAAAGATCTTGGCGATCTTCGTATTCCAGTTCGGCTTCAGCAAGCGCCGTGCGGTTGGCGATCGACCAGTGCACTGGCTTCAATGCGCGATACACCAAGCCCTGCTCCACCAGATCCGCAAAGTCCTCAATGACCGCGCCTTCAAAGGCAGGCTTCATGGTGAGGTACGGGTTGGCGTAATCAGCAAGCGTCAAGAGCCGCTGCATCTGCCCAGCCTGCAGTTTCACAAACTTGTCTGCATAGGTCTGGCACTCACGACGAATGATCATGCGACGCTGATCGTCCGGCAACTCCATGACCTTCTGGAGCTTGCCCTTCTCGTTCATGTCCGTGACTACTTTGTGCTCAATGGGCAGTCCATGGCAATCCCAACCCGGCACGTACGGAACACGCATGCCATCCATCAACCGCGAGCGCACCACAATGTCCTTCAAGACCTTGTTGAGCAAATGCCCCAAGTGGATCGATCCATTCGCGTACGGAGGGCCGTCATGGAATGAATAGAGCGGCGCATTCGCGCGCGCCGCTTGCACTGTGTCATACAGCGCCTCTTCTTGCCAACGCTTCACCGTCAACGGTTCGGCTTGCGAGAGGTTCGCCTTCATGGCGAAGTCGGTCTTGGGGAGATTGAGCGTGCTCTTGTAGTCAGGCATGGTTCAGCATTCAGTCAAATTCGGGCTCATCGCCAGGCTTGATGTTCTCGTCGAGGTACTTCTGAAAGTCGCCCATCTTGTAAGAGATGAAGCAAAATGCATGATGCAGCGTGAACCATTCAGAATCCTTGGGATTCTTGTCAAGGTCTTGCCGCAGGCGATTCAGTTCAGCGAGGACTCGTTCTGCTTTCATATCAATTCCGTGGAAATGAGAAGTGTAGATCAGTGATCGTGACCGGCATGATCCGCATGATCCGCATGATCTGCGTGATCCATGTGCTGCCCCTCGTGCCCTTCATGCCCAGCGTGCGCAAGCGCTTCCATGCGGCCAACGGCGAGTGCCAACACCAATCCAAGCACCAGCGCGATGGACAAGCCCACACGGTCATGGCGATGAAACTGCACTTCCGGCAACAGGTCCGCAGCAGCAATGCAAAGGAACGTGCCCGCTGAGAATGCCAACGCATACGGAACGGCCGTAGCCGTCCCGCCAGCCGCGGCGGCCCCCAACATAAAGAGCACCACACCAATCGGCACCAAGCCGGCAAACAGGAAGTTCACCAACAGCACTTTGCCGCGGCTACCGCCACCCGCGTGGAACAGCGTGGCAACGGTCATGGCGTCAAACGGCTTATGCAGCAAGATCACGAGGAACGTGCCAAGCCCAGCAAGGGCTGGCGCCACGCCTGGCTCCACTTCACGGACAGCGGCCACGCTGGCGGCAAGCGCCACGCCTTCCAGCAGCGAGTGCAATCCCATGCCGACCGCAGCGCCGGTCCAGGTCAGCCGTCCAACCGGTGCGTGTCCCGCAGCAGTACCGCCATGACTGTGCCCGGAGTGATCATGCGCAGCGTGATGGTGCCCCTCGTGCCCGTGCATCGGATCATCGCACGCTGGCTCCGGCAATTCATGCTGATGGAAATGCGCAAATCGCTCCAAGAAGAACATCGTCAGGAATCCAAGCGCCAGCGCCACCATCAACGGATCGAACAGCCCGTGTGAGTCGCCACCAGCAGGCGCCGATTCCATGCGCGCCATCAGCGCGTGCGGCACCATGTGAAAGAGCGCTACTCCAAGCATGACGCCGGAAACAAAGCTCAATCCAAACTGCAATCGTCGATGCGTGAGGCGCAGCACTACCGGCACCATGCCGCCCGCAAGGGAGGCCACCACAATGCAAACGCAGAAGACGATGAGAGCGGTTTCGGGACCCATGGTTCGGCCGGGAATGCCGGGCGAAGTAGTCCTTCGCACCGGGGTCGGGCGCTACACGATACTGCAGCGCCGAAACCCCGTAACGCCTTGCGGCGCCCTATTGAGCCGGATAGACTGCTTCGTCCGACCGCTGGGGTGGTAGCTCAATTGGAAGAGCGCCTCGGTCGCATCGAGGAGGTTGTGAGTTCGATCCTCATCCACTCCACTTGAACTGGGTGCCCGGTACCCGACCCCGCAACCCGCCAACGAGCGGGTTGCGTTGTTTTTGCCCAAGATCGACCAAATCCGCCCCCTCCCGTAGCATCGCACCCGATGTCCGCTGGCGAACCAACTGCAGAAGTCGCACCCCGCGCATACAACCGGGATACCCCGGCCATGCGCCAGTACGACCGTATCAAGAGCCAGCACCCGGGGTGCCTGCTGCTCTTCCGGATGGGTGACTTCTATGAGCTCTTTGATGAAGACGCCGTCACCGCACACCGCGCGCTTGGCATCACTCTGACCGAACGCACCAGCGGCCAGCCGATGGCCGGCGTTCCGTTCCACGCCGTTGAGGGCTACCTGCGCCGACTGGTTGAGCAGGGCTACCGCATTGCGGTGTGCGAGCAACTGCAAGACCCGGCCGAAGCAAAGGGTGTGGTTGAGCGTGGAGTGACCCGCGTCCTCTCGCCAGGAACGTTGGTTGACGAAACGCTCCTCGACGACTCGCGAGCAAACCGCATCGCCGCCGCATTCATCACCGGTACTGGAACCGAAGCGCGCGCCGCCGTGGCCGCCGTCGAACTCTCCACCGGCGAATTCACAGTCGAAGAGTGCGACGCCGCGCTCCTTGAAGATGTGCTCGCGCGGATCGGTCCAAGCGAACTCTTGCTTCCAGAAGGCGATCATGAAGACACCGATCGCCCCGCGGCTCGTGCCGCGCGCGCCCTCGGCTGCCCGGCGCTTGAAGTTCCCGGCTGGATGTTCCGCCCCGCCGACGCCGTCGCGCTTCTTAAAGAACACTTCGGCGTGCGCACGCTGGAGAGCTTTGACCTGAGCGACGACGCGCCCTCCGCAACCGCCGCCGGCGCCCTGCTCCGACACCTGATCGATACGCAACGCGGCCTCGGCACCGATCCCGCCGCGAGTGGCGGCCGTTCCGTCCGCCCGCTGGCGCACCTGCGCCCACCACGCCGCGCCGGCCGCGCCGCACACGTGGTGCTTGATGGAACCACACTTCGCAGCTTAGAAGTTGAACGAACCCTCCGCTCCGGCGGAACCGAAGGCACCCTCCTCAGCGTCTTGCAACGAGCACGCACGCCTATGGGCCGACGCCTTCTCCGCGAATGGACCTGCGCGCCACTGGGTGATCGCGCCGCGATCCGCGCGCGCCAAGACGCTATCGCCACGCTCGTTGCCGACGAACGCATGCGCGAAGAACTGCGCGCCTCGTGCGACGGCGTGCAAGATGTAGCGCGTATCGCAAGCCGCATGTCGATGGGGCGTGCAACGCCACGCGATCTGGTTGCGCTTGGCAAATCGATGACGCTCGCTGGTCGCATCGCACAATCGCTTGGGGACGCCCCCGCCTTCTCTGGCGCACGCACCGCGCTTGAGGAAGCTGCAGCGAAAGTTGCAACGCTCACTACCCGCATCAGCGCTGCATGCAACGAGCAACCACCCGCGCACATGCGTGACGGTGGTCTATTCAAAGACGGTGCCGATGCAGAGATCGACGAATGCCGATCACTGCAGCGCGACGCCACCGCATGGATGGCGCGCTATCAAGCAGAACTTGGCGAACGACATGGCATTCCCAGCCTAAAAATTGGCTACAACCGTGTGTTTGGCTACTACATTGAAATCACGCATGCCCACTCACTAAAGGCGCCCGCTGAGTTCACGCGCCGCCAGACGCTGCGCAACGCTGAGCGCTACATCACGCCGGAATTGAAGACGTTTGAGGACAAAGTTCTCTCCGCCGAGTCGCGCGCCGTTGCACGCGAACGCGCGCTCTTCGATGCGCTCTGCACCGAAGCCGCCGAACGCCTACCGGAACTCGTCCGCTTTGCTGACGCCGTTGCAAGTCTCGACGCCGTAGCGAGCCTTGCCGAAGTTGCCGCGCGCCACCGCTGGGTTCGCCCAGAAATTGTGGACGAATCCGTCCTCGAAATCACCGGTGGCCGCCACCCCGTTCTTGATGAATTGCTGCGCGACCGATTCGTTCCCAATGACACTGAACTTGGCACCGCGCTCCAGCCCGCAACACTTGCACTCATCACCGGACCAAACATGGCCGGCAAGAGCACCTACATTCGTCAGACCGCGCTGATTGTCCTCCTTGCACATATGGGTAGCTTCGTGCCAGCGGAACGCGCCATCGTTGGCGTCACCGATCGCATCTTTACCCGCATCGGCGCCAGTGATGAACTGCACTCCGGCCAATCCACCTTCATGGTGGAAATGACTGAAACCGCGCGCATTCTCAATCATGCAACGCCGCGGTCACTGGTGGTGCTGGACGAAATCGGCCGCGGAACAAGCACGCTTGATGGACTCAGCCTGGCGTGGGCGATCACCGAACACCTCGCCGCCGCCGGTGCGCGAACACTCTTTGCAACGCACTACCACGAACTCACTGACCTCTCCACCCGCATCGCGGGCGTTCGCAACCTGCACGTTTCCGTACGCGAATGGAAGGGCGACGTTGTGTTCTTGCATCGCATTCTTCCTGGCTCCACCGATCGCAGTTACGGCATTCATGTTGCACAGATTGCCGGCATTCCAAAGTCGGTAGTGACGCGCGCCAAGGATGTACTCAGTACCCTTGAAGTGAACAGCTCGCCCAAGTCGACGCGCGGAACGCGCGGACGCGGCAACAGTTCAGCCGCCGCAACCGGCGCACAACCAGTGGATGCCATGCCGCTCTTTGCGAGCCACGCGGAAATCGCCCCGCCCCATCCAGCCATCGAAAAACTCCGCCTGCTTGACTTGAATACCCTCACCCCGCTCCAAGCATTTGACATGCTTCGCCAATTGAAAGTGACTACTACCGATGCTTGACAGCAGCACCTGGAAATCCGAACACAGCGCTGGATTGACTTGGCAGAACTATCTCGCCGCGCACGCCGATCGCACGGCCGGTTGGAAAGCACACATCGCCGCCGCCCGGCTCACCGCTGAACAGGGCGTGCATCTTGCCAGTTTCACCCGCCGAATGAACGTCCTGGTGCTCACCGGCGCGTGGTGCGGCGACTGCGCCGTGCAATGCCCCATGATCGGCGCCATTGCCGCCGCGTGCCCAGTCGCCGACGTTCGATTCTTAGAACAGGCTGACCACGCTGATCTCGCTGATCAACTGCGCATCTGTGGCGGAACCCGCGTGCCCACGGTGGTGTGGTGCTCGGAGGACTTCAACTTCTGCTCCATGCTGGGCGATCGCACCCTGGCGCGCTACCGGTCAATCGCCGCGCGGCAACTTGGCGCATCCTGCCCACTTCCATGGGCGACCGTTGCCGCGGATGAAGCCACCGCCACGCTGCAAGGCTGGCTTGAAGAGTTCGAACGCGTTCAATTGATGCTTCGCACCTCGCCGCGCCTGCGGCAATTGCACGGCGACTAACTGATGAACGGCGCGGTGATCACCCTTGTCGCCGCGTGCTTCATGGCGGCGGTCGCGCCGACACAGACGTCAAAGCCGCTTGATCCAACACAATCGGCGCCACCACCACAACAGCCTGCAGAGCCGCCATCCGCACGCGCCGCCAGTGAATTGGCACTCAAATCACTTGCGGCGCACCCCACATGGATTCGCCGCCTGATGGCCACCATGCGCCTCGAGCGGACGGAAGAATCCGGCGTGCGCGAGCGGCTCAACGCACTGGCGCTTGATTCCGATCCGCGCGTTCGTAGCAGCGCCATCCTTGCCATGGCACGCGTCGGCGCGCCACCGCTTCCGCGCTTGGCCGAAAGCGAAGAGGATCCACGGGTCATTCGCACCATGTTGCGATGCGGTTGGGAAGTACCTGCCGATCGCGTCGACCGCGGCGCACGCATCCTGGCGAAAGCCAGCGAAGGCACCGACCGATTGCTGGCGGTTGAACTGATTGGAGCACTGGAAGCGCAAGGACGCAGCGAGCGCAAACTCACGGAGTTCGGCAAGGACACGCTTGCCTCCGTCATCGCACGCCTTGACCGCGATGACGGTGGCGCCCTCAGTCCCCGGATCGCCGCCATCACCGGCGCCCGCGATACCCGCGTCGGCTGGAAGTGGCGCTCCTGGCTTGACCGCAACCGCAACACCATGCGCATTGATGCTGCAGCGCTCATCGGCCCCAAAGTGGCCGTGGTACAGAATGCCATTGCGCAACTGGACGACGCGGGATTTGTGCGTTTCACAGCAGCCCTTGATGAACTCTTCAAGAAACCGATTGACCTGGCAGTGGCCATTGATTGCACCGCCAGCATGTCCGCCGAAATCGCCGCCGCACAGGCAGGAATCGATGACCTGATGCGCTTCGTCAATGCCGTCACTGGCGGCATGCGAGTAGCCATTGTCGGATTCCGAGATCAACAAGACGAGTTCCAACTCATGGGCTGGGACTTCACGGCTGATCCCGCCGAAGCACGCACCCGCATTTGGAAACTCTCCGCCGACGGCGGCGGCGACGAGCCCGAGATGGTCTATGAAGCCATGCGCATGGCGTACGGAAAGTTCTCGTGGCGATCGCAATCGCAAAATATCATGGTGCTGATTGGCGACGCGCCACCGCACCCCGGTTGGGGAAGCCGCACCGTGGACATGTCACAAGCTGCGCGCGCTCATGGAATCACTACCTACGTGATCAGCGCCCGCTCCATCACCAAGACGGAAGAAGTAAAGCACTTCACTGAAATCGCGCGCATGGGCGGCGGTCGAGTCATTCGCCTCAGCGATCGCAACGACCTCGTTGCAGAACTCGCCGGGCTCGCTCTCAGCGATAACTGGCATGATCAGATGGTTGGTGTCTTTGAGCGGTACCTGCAACTCTGCCGCTAAGAAACCGTCCCCGTCGAATTCCCCCAACTTCCGGTACCAGGTCGGCGCATGGCTTCGTCACTACCGCCGATTGGTTCAGACGTCTTACCCGCCAGTTTCCACGCGCCCTCAAGCATGGCGCGAACGCCCTCACCCGTGGCACCGGAGATAGCAATTGGTCGCTCGCCCTTGCGCATGCCGATCGCGCCGGCAAACCGCTCGATGCGTTCTTCGCGCTCCTCTGGCTCAACCAGGTCAACCTTGTTCAAGACCACCAACTCCGGCTTCTCCGCCAGTTCGGCTGAGAATTCCAAGAGCTCCTTGCGGATCATGTGCCAATTCGCCGCGGGATCGCTGCCATCAAGCGGCGCAAGATCCACCAAGTGCACGATGGCGCGGGTGCGCTCCACGTGCTTCAAGAAGTCATGGCCAAGACCAGCGCCCTGCGCCGCGCCTTCAATGAGACCCGGAAGATCTGCAAAGACCATTCGTCGATCCGGATCAAGTTCAGCGATCCCCAACTGCGGACTGAGCGTGGTGAACGGATAGGCGCCCACCTTGGCGTTGGCTCGGCTAATGGCGCTCAAGAGCGTGCTCTTCCCGGCATTGGGAAGCCCAACGAGCCCCACATCGGCAATCAATTTCAGTTCAATCAGGAGGCGTCGCTCAACAGCCAACACGCCGGGCGTGCACTCCAGCGGAGTCTGCTTCAGGGCACCCTTGAAATGCTCATTGCCAAGTCCGCCGGCACCGCCGGGTGCTACCACCGCCGTTTGACCGGGGATAATCAAATCCACCAGGAATTCCCCAGTATCCGCATCAGTCACCACGGAGCCAACTGGCAGCCGAATCTCAATGCCCGCGCCGTCCGCGCCGTGGCAACTCTTCTGCATGCCCTTACCGCCATCGATCGCAAAGAAGTGCGAACGGAACGAGAATTCAATCAGCGTGTCGAGGTGCGAATCCGCCACCACCACTACATCGCCGCCGCGACCACCGTTGCCGCCGTCCGGACCACCCTTGGGGCGATCCTTCTCACGACGCAGATGCGAGGCACCGTCGCCGCCCTTACCGGATCGGACATTAATGACGGCTGTATCGACGAAGACATTCATGGTGTGTTTGGTTTCGTTATGCAATGAAAACCGCGCAGATCAGGGGACCTGCGCGGTTCAGTGTTCAGGTCGAATCCTGGTCAGACGCGATCGATCGCCAAGCGCGGCGTCGTCGGGTCAGCTGGGATGATGTCAACATTGCGACCACGGAAGCGAACGGTGCCCTCAGTCAGAGCCATCAGCGTGTGATCGCTGCAGAGCTTGACGAGATAGCCGGCCTTCCAGCGCGTTCCGCACTGGCGCACGATGATTGAGCCGCTCTTCGCGAACTCTCCCCCATAGAGCTTGATACCTCGGAACTGCGGGTTTGAATCGCGTCCGTTCTGGGTAGAGCCCTGTCCTTTCTTATGTGCCATAGCAAAATCTCCTACTAAGTTCAGTCGGTCAATATCGAGTTCCGAAGTGTAACGGAATCACCGTTGATTCTCAACTGCTGCACCCACTCAAGCCACCGGAAACGCACGATTAGCATCAAATTTTGAGTGAACGTCCGGCAGTGTTCCAAGGATTATCGGCAACGAATCGCACCGAAAGCCTGCAGAACGCCGTGGCGCGTCACCGCATCAGCCACTGATCCTTCATCACATCAAAGGCCGCCTCGGTGCCGTGGCGCGGGTCCGTCTCGCCTGGAACGGCGAAATGGCGGGACCACGTGCGCCGCATGATCACGTCCTTCCCCGTGGCGGGGTCGGTGCAGCGATCAAACGCAGCACTCATGCCGCTCACAAACAGCGTCATGTCCTTGGCATCACCCTTGGCAGGCCAGATCACAAATCCCTCGCGGGCATTTGATTCCCCGTCTGGAATGTCACCCATCACCTGAAACTGATCCATCGCCTGCGCGGAGGCAACTGCGCGCTGCATCCGGCGCGCCGCGTCTACAGGAACATCCTTGCCGGCGGTCAAGATGACGCCGTCGCCCATCAGCAGGTCAAAGCGAGGCGAGAAACGCTGCGTCTTTCCAGTCTTGTTGGCAATCGTGTACGTGAACACCCAGAACCGTCCACCGGTTGGCGTGTCAGTCACAATGGAGAGCGCACCGGGGCGGAACTCAAGATCGTCCGCAGTGGCGGGACGAACCTTGGGAATCAACTTGGAATCCGGCACCACTGGCGGCGCTGCACTGGGGGTGCGCGCAGCGGCGGGCTGCACGGCCATCAGCCCAACCGTTAAGACGGCAAGACCAAGTGCGCAAGCGAGGGGACGGATCACGGCGTTCGGGGCTGCAAACATGGTCGGGATTCTACGGCTCGGAGGGCTTCCCGGTTACGCTCATCATGTGCCTTTTCGACGACTCTTTCGCGGAAGTGACAGCTCCCCCTCGGAGTTGCTGTGCAGCAAGGCCAATCCCGACGACCGAGCAGCCGCACTTTCCTCGGTCCTTGGTTCCACGGTGGCCTCTGCGCCCGCCTTCGAACGTCGAGCCGCTTCACAAGGCGTGGACCTCACGCACCTGTGGACTGCGCACCAGGATGGGCGATTAGTCGCTGCCACCCTCCTGATACCCCATCCGGGGCGCACGGCGCTCCTCATGTCGACCGCGCCCCGTGATCACACCCATGCTGCGCAGGTGGGCGCCCTGATCACCGCCACCCTGCAAGCGGGGTTTCAACTTCCACAGATTCGGCTCGTGCAGGCACTTTCGTCCCCCAACGAAAGTCTCCGCGCCAGCGCTTGGGCGGCAGGCGGCATGCGTCATCTCGCCACCCTTGAATACATGGAACGTCCCATTCACGGCAGTGAGGTCCGTTCCATTCCCGTACCAGCTCCGTTTCGTTTGGCGCCGTGGAATTCCAACGACCGCTCCATGCTTGAAGCGCTGCTCACGCAGACCTACCAAGACACGCTCGATTGCCCCGGCCTTGCCGAGCTGCGCACCCCCACCGATATTGTTGATGGTCACCTTGCAGCCGGCGAACACCATGCATCACTGTGGACGATTGCCTTTGAGAACGAACGCCCCGTCGGCGCGCTGCTCTTGGCGCCGTCGCCGTCCACTGATTCCACTGAGGTCATCTACCTTGGTTTAGTGCCGGAAGCCCGCGGTCGTGGTCTCGGCAGCGCACTGCTGGCGCATGGAATGACGCTCGCCGCACAGCGTCCAGAACCAAACATTGCACTTGCAGTGGACGCGCGAAATTCACCCGCGCTTGCCCTGTACACGCACGCCGGATTCTGCGCGCTGCGTCGTCGTGAGGCCTTCGTCGCGCATCCCGCGCCCTACGCGAATTCGCCGGCGCCTGTCAAGTGACGACGGTTGTCCACAATCGGCAAGCAATGCGCTGCATACACGGTGGATGAAATTAGTTTCTACGAAGGAATTGCTACGGACTACGGCACTTACGCAAGCGTGATTCAACATCACATTCACTTGCCCCTTGCATCAATGCAAATTCCGGCTAGCCTTCGCCGTGCTCCGCAGGATGTGGAGCATTCAACAGCGCCGCTTGTGTGGCGCCCCACTGGAATCAGCGCGGCCCTGAGCGCCCGCAATCACCACTGGAGCGCCGCGTAAGCGGAGTGTTGAGCGCCGTGCAAGTCATCGGAGATGACCGCACGGAGTGGACACGGACGATCCTGAAATCCTGTCGGCATGCACTGCCTCGTTCAGTACGAACAAGGGAGCGGTGGCTTATTCGCCATCGGCGCATGCTATTTCCATAGTTGCCGCATTGCGGTCATCACTGCGCCTCGCGCCCTCGCTGACAGGACCCACCGAACCGTGACGACCGCCACCGTACAGGCCTCCAAACTCCAAGCAACGCCTGACGTCACCCTCCCCAGCGAGGCTCCAAGCAGCGCGTCCATCGAACGCCGACTGGCCGCTCGCATCGGCGCCGCCCGCTACCGCATGTGGTTTGCCGAACCGTCCTGCCTCACGCTGAACGGTTCCGAATTGGTGGTCAACGCGTCCAGCCCTTTCGCCGCCGAGTGGGTGGAACGCAATTTCCGTGACGAACTAGCCGGCGTGGCCGCCGACGTGGGGCTCCTCACCGTCCGCATCGTTGCCCAAGACGAATCCGCTGCCACCGAGTCTCCGATATCCGGGAACATGGCTCCCGCGCCCGCCGCCACCACGGTTCCAGCCATCCGGCGCGATCAACCGCGCTGGCGCCGCTTGGAAGACTTTGTGGTTGGTGATTCAAACCGCATCGCGTTTGAGGCCGCGCGCCGACTGGCGGAGGACAACCTTGGCGGCATCCGCAGCATTCTTCTGCACGGCGGTTGCGGCGTTGGCAAGACGCACTTGCTGCAAGGCCTGTGCGCCGATCGCCGATCGCGCTTCCCCAATGAGCGCATTCGCTACACCACGGGCGAGCAGTTCACCAACGATTACATTCAGTCGGTGCGCGCTGGAAACATTGAAGCGTTCCGTGCGCGCGTCCGCAAACTGGACCTGCTTGCGCTTGATGACGTGCACTTCCTTTCCAACAAGGGTGCCACCCAGGCAGAATTCCTGCACACCATCGACGCCATCGGGCTTGCCGGCGCGCGCGTCGCCATCGTCACCGATGCGCATCCGCGCGCGCTCCGCGCCTTCAGCGAATCCTTGGTCAGTCGATTGCTCGGCGGCATGGTGGTGCAGGTGGAAGCTCCCGATCGCAACACCCGCGAGGCGTTGGTGCTCCGCCTAGCGGAAGAACGCGGCATCGCGCTTGAGCCAGCCGCTGCGCGCGCTGTCAGCGACCGTGCCATCGGTAGCGTCCGCGAGATCGAAGGCGCCCTCGCCCGCATCGCCGCGGCACTCCTCCTGGAGGACATGGGCGGCGTGGCCACACTCAGCATCGTGGAGCGGGCGCTGGGAATCGGTGAATCCGGAATTCGCGGCGTCCCGCCCCGCATTGCAGCGATTGTTGAAGCCACCTGCGATGAACTGGGCGTCAACCGTGACGATCTCGCTTCCACTGGTCGCCATCGCCGTGTGGTGCTTGCCCGCGGAGTTGTGGTCCACCTCGCCCGCGAAATGACCACCCTCAGTTTCCCGGAAATTGCTCGCCATCTCGGTCGGACCGCTCACTCGAGCGCCCACGCCGCCGCGCGACGCGTCCGTGACATGCTCGACCGTGGCGATGAGTTGCCCCCCGATGACAACACCCCCGGGGTGCGCAGTATTCGCGAATTGGTGGAAACCGTACGCCGCGGTGTCGAGCGCCGCGGCCGGGCGGCGCGATAGACTTCTACGCATGCTGCTGACTGAGCCCTTCCACCACGTCCGGCGCATCGCGGGCGTGGTGATGACAGCGATTCTGTGCGTCGCCCCTGCTTCCGCCCAGTTCTATGAGAAGGTCGACCTCTCCAAGGCGGCGATTGACGTCCTGGAGAACTCGCTGACAGGCACCGATCCAGCCACCGGAAGTTACGTTGCTGGCATCGCAGGAACCAATGACCCGGGCACAGAGGCGCTCTTTCGTGCCATGGTGCGCAACCGGCGCGCCGGACCGCGCGTCTACGGAGTGCTTGGTGCGGCGCTCATCAGTAAAAAGGGCATCGATCCCGCGTTGATGGCTGACATCACTGCGCGTGACGAACGCGCGGCGATCATTCGCGAAGCCAACATCACCGGCATCCTTCGAGTTTCCCCCGTCGCGGTGCTCTTGGCACAAGGCAACTTTCCTGATGCCGCACTGCTTTCGCTGATCGCTGAGATCAACCGCCGCAACGAAGAGTGGGACGCAGCGCCAGTTCGAGCGTTGATTGCCAACAACGATCCAGTTGCCGCGGGATTCGCAGCACTCTTACTGCGCGAAGGAAGTGCAAAAAATCCCAGCGACCCTGCCCCGTGGGAAGCATTCAAAGCACGCCTCCTGGCATTGCCAACTGTCGATCGCAACGGCACGATGCGTGCCCTTGTCGAAGCTTCCATGATCTTTGAACTCAAGAGCGCCGCAGCGCCGCTCCTTGCACTGGCAAGCACCGAGCCATTTACCATTGATACCCGCATTGGCGCCATCGGCATGGCGCTCCGCATTGATACGCCTGCTGGGGTTGCTGCCTGGCAAGATCACGTGGCCGCCAACCGTTCACAAACGGCACTGGTGCGCGCCGGCTTACAACTGTTGGCATCGTCAGACCGTGGCATTCCACCAACCGCGTTTGATGCCATCCGCAACGGCAATCAAGTCTTGGACGCGATGGCCGACACCGGCGCGGCCATCAGTGGTGGGAAAGATCCCGTTGCAGCGCTCATCAAACTGCTTGATGCCGGACATCCACTCAGCGCCGAGTGGGCACTGATCCGCGCCTCGGAACTTCCACCGGAATCGTCAGCCCTTGTCTGGAAGCATCTACTGGCACGCATGGATGATCCCGATCTAGCAAATCGTCCCACCTCGGTCTTGGTGTCCGGGCTGGCGCGCGAACTCATGAAGAGCGATCCGGCCGCCGTGGCCGCCCTGGTGGAGCGCGTCAAGGATGACCCAAACCTGGTTGTTGCTGCCATGACCGGCGTCAACGACAGCTGTGTTGCTGCCGGCGCAGACATTGCCCGGGCGCGTCGCGGCTCACTGCCACGCGCTGGCGAAGGACTGGCCGTCCTGATCATCGCGCGTGCTGGCGCTCCGCTTTCGAACAATGACCTCGATGTGCTCGGTCGAGCCGCCGCCGGCGGTGGTGATCTTGACGCTTTGCGAACACTGCAAGCCGCTTGGTTCTATGCCCGCGCTTGCAAGAAGACCGAAGAACTGATCACGCGCATTGCGGGAGAGAAAGTCTCGGCGCCGTCCGCGCCAGCACCCACAGTGACTGCACCTCAGTAATTACTTTGCTTGATTAGGAGTTCCCATGCCCCACCCTGCTGCCAATCCCGTCATTCCGCTGAACCGCCCCGAGATCCTCGAATCCGACATCGAGTTGGTGGTGGACACCTTGCGACGCGGCACGCTGAGCGTGGGGCCACGCCTCCTTGAGTTTGAGCAACTCGTCGCGGAACGAACGCGCCGTTCCTTTGGAGTCGGCGTGTCCTCTGGCGCAATCGCCATTGAAATTGCACTCCGCGCACTTGGCATCGGGCCAGGCGATGAAGTGCTCGTTCCCGCCTTCGGCTACAGCGGCATGCCCAACAGCGTCCTCAATGTTGGCGCCCGACCAGTGTTCGTTGATGTCGATCCCATGAGTTTGAACATGGATCCCGAATCTGCAGCAAAGCGGATCGGCAAGAAGACCAAGGCGATGCTGGCCGCGCTGACGTTCGGAAATCCCGCGCAGTTTCCGGAGTTGATCGCGCTGTGCTCGCGCATGGAAATTCCCATGATTGAAAATGCCTCCGAGGCTCTTGGCACCACCTACGGTGCTGACAATGCCGGGCGCTGGGGCCGCGTTGCCTGCCTGGGTTTCTGGTCGAATCGCCAAGTCACTACCGGTGAAGGCGGCATGCTGGTCACGCATGACGACACCTTGGCCGCATCGTGCCGCGCACTCCGTCACCAAGGCCGCGTGGACCGCATGAGTTTCTCCGGACAGCCACGTGATATCGGTGCCATCTTGGAACACATTGCGATCGGCGGATACGACGCGCGCATGACTGAGTCCGCGGCCGCGCTGGGATGCGGACAAATCCGTCGTCTTGATTCAACCATTGAACGTCGACAAGCGGTTGCCACCGCCTATGTACGTCGGCTTGCAGCAAACCCCGACATCGTGCTGCCAACGATTCCCGAAGGTAGCAGCGTCAGTTGGGCAAACTTTGTCATCCGCCTTTCCACGCGCTACACCTGCGACGACCGTGATGCCATCATTGGTGTCCTGCATCGCCAAGATATCGGTGCCGCCAATTACTACCCAGCAACGAGCTTGCTTCCGCAGGTTCGCTCTGTAATGGGAACCGAACCCGGACAATTCCCGGTGGCGGAAAGCGCCGCCGCCCGCACCATCGCCCTTCCCTTCTTCAACGATATGACGGAAGAGGAAGTGAACATCGTGTGTGATGTCTTAGAGATGGCATTGAATCGCACTGGCGGAACGCACCGCGCGTAAAGCAGTACTGGAGTGCGCGCGTCATCCACCGCGCAGCTTCGTACCGTTGCTCTGATTGCCAACGATTCCGCTTACTCCCACTCAATAGTGGCAGGCGGTTTGCTGGAGATGTCGTACACCACGCGATTCACGCCCTTCACCTCATTGATGATGCGGTTTGAAATCCGCGCCAAGACGTCCCATGGCAAACGCGCCCAATCCGCGGTCATGAAGTCCTCCGTGGTGACCGCGCGCAATGCAACCACCGAGTCGTAGGTGCGGCCATCGCCCATCACGCCCACCGTCTTCACGGGAAGCAACACGGCAAACACTTGGCTGGTCACCCGATACAAATCCTCGGAGACGATTTCTTCCAGGAAAATCTCATCGCAATCACGAAGGATGGCAAGCCGTTCCGGCGTGATCTCTCCAATCACGCGCACCGCAAGACCCGGACCCGGGAACGGGTGTCGCCAGACAATCTGTGGCGGAAGCGCCAGCACTTCACCGAGGCGTCGAACCTCATCTTTAAAGAGGTCGCGCAGCGGTTCAATGAGTTGGAATCCCAACTCCGCAGGCAGTCCACCCACGTTGTGGTGCAACTTGATGTTGGCCGCAGTTCCCGCCAGACTGGCGCCACTCTCAATGACATCGGGGTATAGGGTGCCTTGTGCCAACCAACGCGCGTTTGCCCCAATCTCCTTGGCAGCTGCTTGGAAGACATTGATAAATCGATGCCCAATTCGGCGCCGTTTTTCCTGCGGATCAGTGATGCCTTCTAAGTCAGCAAGGAACTCAGCGGAAGCATCAATCACGCGCAGGTCAACATCAAACGCGCCACGGAAGGTGCTCTCTACTAAATCACGTTCGCCGGTTCGCAACAATCCATTGTCCACAAAGATGCACGTCAATTGACTACCAATCGCACGTGAGAGGAGCGCAGCAACCACGCTTGAATCAACGCCGCCGGACAGACCGCAGATGACGCGATCAGTGCCCACTTCGGTGCGAATGCGCGCAGTCTCCCGTTCCAAGAAATCCGCCATGCGCCAGTTGCCCGTGCAATGGCACTCGCCGTAGAGAAAGTTGCGCAACACATCAATGCCGTGCGGCGTGTGCGTCACTTCCGGGTGGAATTGCACGCCAAAGAATGGCTTGGATCGATGCGCCACCGCTGCCACTGCGCAGGTGTCCGTTGATGCCAGCACCGCAAGGTCGCCGTGCGCATCACGGACTTGATCGCCATGGCTCATCCAGACGGTGGTCCGCGGCGGAATGCCGTGCATCAATCCGTGACTGTCGTGGATGTCCAAATGCGCGCGTCCGTATTCGCGACTGTCTGCCGGGCTCACTTCGAATCCCAGCATGTGGCAGCCGAGCTGCATGCCGTAGCAAATACCAAGTACCGGAATACCCATCTCAAGAACCGCTGGGTCGCAGCGCGGCGCACCCTCCTCAAAGACGCTTGCGGGACCACCCGACATGATGATGCCCTTAGCACCAAGCCCGCGTAGAACTTCAATCGGGGTCCCCGGAGCGACCAGCAGGCTATGCACCCCAAGTTCACGAACACGGCGCGCGATCAGCTGCGCAAACTGGCTGCCGAAGTCAAGGATCAGGACGGTCTCGGTGGCGTTTTTCATAGTGAAGCGACCAATACTACAAGCGGTTGATTGGCTCTACACTCCCCGGCGTGAATCGACTCCCTCGCCTGAACTTTGCCCAAGCGGCACTCATGACCAGCCTGCTGGTATCCGCGTGTGCGCCGGTGAGTCCCTCCTATACCGACCCAACCCCTGCCGCGCGGCTGGGCGCCATTCGCGAAAGTGCCCAATCCGGCAACATGGACGATGCGCAGTCGCTGGTGGCAAATCTTGCCTCCGACGACCCCACCATTCGCTTTGCGGCCATCAGCGCCCTGCATCGACTCACCGGTGAGACCAATGGCTACCGATTTGACGATCCGTGGGAGTCGCGAGCCCTTGCCATTTCTGCGTGGAAGGCCTGGCTTGCCAAGCAACCGACGCCCGCGCATTGATTGACGACACCCCGCTAACCACCGTGCCCCCCCGAACGGTAGACTGATAAACCCATGGCAATCAATCCACTCCAAGTCTCCGTTGAGCAGATCGATACCGCAGCCATCGTTCATGCCGTCGGTGATATTTCTGCCGCCAACATCGATCCGTTCCGTCAAGCCATCGCCACCGCGATTGCCAAGAAGCCCGCAAAACTGGTGATCGACCTCTCCGGAACCATGTTCCTGAGTAGCCCCGGACTCGCGGTCCTGGTGCAGACCCTGCAACTGAGCCAACGCGGAGGTTGCTCACTTATCCTCGCGGGAGCGAACGAACGCGTCGGCGGCATCTTTGAAATTGCGCGCCTGTCCGACGTATTCAAGATGACGCCAACCCTCGAAGCCGCCCTCGCGAACTGATTCCATGGCCGAGCAATCTGAATCCACCGCCATCCCAAGTGCCCCAATCCGACTCCTCGATAGTTGGATCGCTTTCTGGTTGTCGATCTTTGATCTCGTCGGTTCGCTGTTCTGGCTCGGACGCGACACCTTCGAATGGATGTGGCGTGCGTTTGTGTTGCGGCGTGTTCGGATCGGTAGCGGAGCGATCACCTCACAGCTCGTTCGCGTCGGCGTTCGATCAATTTCGATCGTGATGCTGGTCAGCGGTTCCATCGGAATCATTCTGGCACTGCAGACGGCGCCAACCCTTGAGCAATACGGACAAACTGACAAGGTCGCCAATCTGGTCGGCGTGTCGGTCTTCCGCGAACTTGGTCCGCTCATTGCCGCCATCGTCATGGTTGGTTTCGCAGGCGCTTCGATCGCTGCTGAAATCGGCACCATGGTGGTTGGTGAAGAGGTCGAAGCGCTTGAAGCCATGGGTCTGAACCCGGTCCGTTACTTGGTGGTTCCGCGCCTCGCGGCGACCGTCACGAGCCTCCTCGCTCTGGCAGTTGTAAGCAACCTAACCGCTGTCTTCTTCGGCATGGTGGTCGGCACGCTGGTCCTAGGAATCCCCTACGACCTGTACATATCCAACACCATCTCACAGCTCAAGATGTCCGACTTTCTCACTGGCCTCATGAAGGCCGGAGTCTTCGGTTTGCTGCTCGGATTGATCGCCTGCTACAACGGACTCCGAGTCACCGGCGGTGCCGCTGGCGTCGGTAAAGCCACCACCGAAACGGTCGTCCAGACCGTGATCTTCGTGATCCTGAGCGATCTGTTCTTCTCGGCGATCTTCTACGCCATCGGTTGGACCTGACCAACTGCGCACCACCATGCGTGGCGCCTCGGTACATGTCCGTGCAGCACGTCGACGCTGCATCCGCGCCGATTTCACTTGAGCAAGCAGTAACTCTGCAAACGTCCGCAGCATTGGAATGCTGTCAGTATCTATCTGTAGCGACGCCGCCAAGTCTTCCGCACTGATGCGCGGTCGGCGCGCAATCAACTCTGCTGCGCGCGCCACCATCGGTCGCATGACATCGGGAACCCCCAGCGCGGCAAGATCGGGGCGAACGGCGGTCAGTCGACCCAACCGCTCCGCATTCTCATCAAGGAGCCGCAGCAGATCCTCGGGATCCAACACCGCGTGCACCCAGCCATCGCGAATCGCCGCGTTGCACCCTGCCGAGCGCGGGCTATCAACGGGTCCCGGAAGCGCGCACGGATCGCGGCGATGATCATCAATGGCATGACGAGCCGTAATCAACGCGCCGCTTGAGACATTCGCCTCAACCACCAGCACCGTGAGCGACAGGCCAGAGATGATCCGATTACGCCGCGGAAAGTTCGCTGCCAGCGGCGGCCATCCCACGGGAAACTCGCTGACGAGTAGCCCGCCCGCATCCACAATCGCCTCAAAGAGTCCCACATGTTCCGGTGGATATGGCTCCGCAAGGCCGCATCCAAGAACGGCCACCGTTGTGCCGCCAACACGCAGTGCCGCGCGATGCGCCTCGCCATCAACCCCCCGCGCGCCGCCAGAAATCACCGCAATACCCTCGGCGGCCATGGCTGCTGCAAAGCGCGCCGCCTGCGTGCAACCATACGAGGTCGCGCGTCGCGCACCAACAATGCCCACCGCGTCCTCCGCTGCAGCGGTGGTTCGCCCGCGCGTCCACAACATGATGGGCGGCAGCGGAACCGGCGCAAGAAGTGGCGGGTAGTCAGCATCACCAAGCAATACGGCGCGCGCACCGATGCGCTGCATTGCTTCGCGCTCAGCGTCTGGATCCACCGACCGGAACTGCGCATACACGCGCTCGGCTCGGGCCAGCGAAACCCGTTCAAGGCCCGCCAACTCCGCTACCGAAGCAGACAGCACCGCCTCCGGGGTGCCGAAACACGCCAGCGCGGAATGATGGAACGCTGGACCGCACTCATCAGAGAGCGCTAAGCGAAGCACGGCATCTGGAATTTCATCAGGCGATCGTGACATGCATGCACCGTACGGGCGCATGCGAAACCGCCAGGCAAATCAAGCCCTTTTTCTTGTCATCAACTATGAAATATGTAGCACACCGGCATGCACAGCTCCGTCAGTCCGCGCCGTGTGCAGCAGAATCATTCTCATGCGGTGCCTCATGGCCAAGGCGCACCAACGGCGTCGCACTGGAGAGACTTTCCGGATGACCCGAACTATGAGCGCTACCAATGCCAGCCAATGCCAGGTTCGGCGCACGACCCGTGAGCAACTGCGAAGCAACCGCTCCCGCTTCTTCAAGCGTGGGCGGTGTTGGAACCAAGAGTCGCAGCGGAGCCGAAAGCAGACCCAAGAAAATGCACATCACCCCTGCTCCAGCAATCCAAAGCGCCTTACGACCCAGCGTCAATCGACTCAGAAGCGAATCGGGGAACGGAACGATGACCGCCCGCACCGGGGCCACGGTTTCGTCCACCCATTCAATGGGGTTGCGCTTCGCGCTTCCAGCCACAATCAATGGGCGCTCGCCACGAGGGACCAAATTCAATTGCGATGCAGCCAACCGACGCACCAACTGTGGCTCGGCTGCGTCCAGGGCAGATACAAACTTGGAGTAGGCCTCCAGGCGGCTGAAGTTCTCGCGCTCCTGGGCGTCCAAATGCCGCAACTGCGTACGCATGACCCACAGGTCATAGGTGGCGGGTACCAGCGCCGCGGAGGCGACCAAGACCAGCCCAGCAATGAGGAACATCCAGCCAGGATCGAAGAAGATTGAGCCACGCCCATTACGCATGCCTCATTCATCGTCCGAACCCGGCGCTTGGCTTCAGGATCTCCAAGCCACGGCACAGCAATCCGTGCACCAAAGTGCGGTCGGACAAGCATCCGCCCAAGCCGTTCGAGCCCCGATTAGGAGAGTTCCGGGAACATCTTCTGCACCGTACCGACAAGGTCCTTCACATGACTCACGCTCTCCGCCATCAAGGCGGCTTCCGCGGGGGTCATCTTGATCGGAACCACGCGCTCCATGCCCTTGGAACCAAGGACGACCGGGACGCCCACAAAGTAGCCCTTGCCCTTCTGGCCAGGAGCAACGTCGTACGCGTCCTCGCAATATGCAGCACACGGAACGATGCGCTTCTTGTCCTTGACGATCGCCTCCACCATCTGGATCGTGCCGGATGCGGGCGCGTAGTAGGCGCTGGTACCCATGAGTTTGACGATCTCACCGCCGCCAACCTTGGCGCGATCGACGCACTCGGTGATGTCTGCCTCCGAGAGCAACTGATCAATCGGAATACCGGCCACGCTGGTGAAGCGCGGCAGCGGAACCATGTCATCACCGTGGCCGCCAAGCAGGAGCGAACTGATGTCCTCCACTGAGCAACCAAGCTTCATGGCAAGGAACGTGCGGAATCGTGCCACGTCAAGCGCGCCGGCCTGACCCAAGATACGGTGCGTCGGGAAGCCAGAGACCTTCCATGCGGTGTAGACCATCGCGTCAAGCGGATTACTCACCACAATCAGCACTGCGTTCGGAGAGTGCTTGGCTACCTGAGCGGTGACGTCCTTCACGATCTTGACGTTCACCTCAATCAGATCATCGCGACTCATACCTGGCTTGCGTGGCATGCCGGCAGTGATGACCACCACGTCGGAATCAGTGGTATCCGCGTAGTCCGATGTTCCCTTGATGTTGGCGTCAAATCGCTCAAGCGGACCGCACTGCGCCAAATCCAAGGCCTTGCCTTGCGCAACGCCAACGCGGTCAGGAATGTCCACGAGCACGATGTCGCCGAGCTCCTTGGCTGCAGCCCAGTGGGCGCAAGTTGCTCCAACGTTTCCAGCTCCGATGATTGAGATCTTGGCGCGTCGCATTGCAGTGACTCCGTTTGTTCGTTGAATTGGTGGACGCATACACACGTCCATTCCGATGGATTCGAGCCGAAGTAGATCGGCCGCGAGGGGCATCCATGATAGACCGTTCGTGAACCGTTGCAGCGTGTGCACGTGTGTGCAACCTGTACAACCTAGAAATCTGTACAACCGAGAAATCTGTACACCTAGAAATGCAGCGCGGCGCCCGTTTCGGGGCGCCGCGCGTGCTCTCGGAGTGGGCCAGAAAGGACTCGAACCTTCGACCTCGCCCTTATCAGGGGCGTGCTCTAGCCAGCTGAGCTACTAGCCCGAGGGATTGCGGAGTATAGCGGAGCGTGACAGCCTGTATATGCCGATGGTTCGCTCGAACTGCGCTGCGCGTGTTACGGGTCGCCGGTCAGGCGATCGAGCATGCGGTCGAGGTATCGCAAACGAACGAGCGCCGCGGCTGCGTCCTGCAAAGCAGTGCGCAGGTCGCTACTCATGACAGCGGGCGTCCCGTGAATATCCGGAGTTGCCGGCATTGCGCTCTGCGATGACGAATGCTCAGAAAGTCCGCGCTCGGCGAGGGGCATCGCAATACGGAATGCCCCAGCAAGTGTGGCGAGTTCCTCGGTCCGTCGCTGGCGAATGCGCACCGTCAACTCGGCGCGGCCGGCGCCGTCACCATGACTACAGGCATCCTCGATGGCATCGCGCCATTCCATTGTTTCCATGAGGTATTCCGGTGCAAGCGGTGCAGACAAAAAAGACCGCGCGCCGAGGAGCTTTAGGAGCTCCTCGGCGCGCGTTAAATCGTGCGCAACCCGTTGCTTGGCAGCACCGACGGCTGCTGCTTCTTGCACCATCTGAACTCGCTGGACCTCATCGGTCGCGCGGTCAGGGTGAAGTCGCGAAACAGCACGCAAGTGAGCCGTTGTCACCTCGGCAGGCGTCAGATCAAACTGACGCGGTAAACCGAGGATGCGAAACGGATCTTCCATGGTTCAGGCATGAATGCCCGCGCCTCGGATCACCATTCGCCGTCGCGGTCGCTGCTCTTGCGGTCGCCACGCTCGCGACGTGGGCCACGGGAGTAATCCCCGCCGCCGCCGCCGCCACCGTAACCACCACCGCCGCCGCCGCCGCCACGACCGCCGCGGAATCCACCGCCGCCGCCTGGACCACGACCGCCGCCGCCGCCACCACCACCGCCGCCACCAGGACCACGCTCAGCGCGTGGCTGAGCCTCATTCACGACGAGAGCGCGGCTCTCGAAGTCCTTGCCATTCAGCTCGGTGATGGCCTTATTGCCAGCGTCCTTCTCGGCCATGGTCACGAAGCCGAAGCCGCGTGAGCGACCGGTTTCACGATCAGTACCGATGAAGACGTCAAGAACTTCTCCGTAAACGGCGAAGTGCTCCCGAAGTGCTTCGGGAGTGGTGCGAAAACTCAAATTGCCGACATAGATGCGAAACATTCGTTGCTCCAACTTTCTTAAAGCGCCCGACCCAGGCGGCGCCCAATGCCTGAAAACAACGAACGGTTCAACAATCAGTCCGAGTTGCTTCGTCGAGAACGATACCACAGTCTGCCGCTAGCAACCGAAGATCTTTCGAATTTGCGTAGATTGGTCGGGTCTACCGACACGAATCGGGCAAACGAGACTTGGGTCCCATTATTATCAGGCAAAGCGTGTGGCGCTCAAGCAGTGCCACGCCGATGATTCACCCAAACTCACGCCTCAGGCGCAGGTTTCTTCTTCACTGCACGCGGCCGAGCGACCGGCGCTGCCTCTGTTGGCGCACTTGCATCGGAAGCATCAGCCGGAGCTGATGGTTTGGTTGCCTTCTTCCGTGCTGCGGGTACTGCTGGACTCGCTGGTGCGGGCGCCGCACTCGCAGTGGGTGGTGTCGTTGGAGCCGACGGAGCCGACGGAGCCGACGGAGCAGCGCGCGGAGTCATCGAAGTTGGTGGGCTCATCGGACGCGGTGCACTTGCGCCGAGTGGGCGCGATGTGCCGCTTGCAGTTGGTCGTGGAAGTCCACCACCACCGATGGGTCGCGATGAACTGCCAAGCGATCGGCTTTGCGTTGATGAACCACCAGGAACCGGTGGTCGCGGTGCACCGGGGCGCATCGATGGCGCGCCGCCGAGTTGTCGACTTGTTGGACCGGGCGTTGGCGTTGATTCAGACGCGCCACCCACACCTGGAGCACTCGGCGATTGGCCACCAAGACTACGAGAGCGAAATCCAGAACTCAGTGGCGGACGCGGAGTGCCGTGATCCGCCGGCGATCCTGCACTCGGAGTAACGCCAGGTCCGCTTGCTGATGGAGTTGCCCCCTGCTCTGCACTCGGGTTTGCAGCGCCACCTGATGCGCTACTGCTACCAGTATTCATTGGCGAACTTGGTCCACCCGCCGCACCTGGAGCGCGGCGTGGATTGCGATTGAAGCGCGATGATGCGCCACCAGCAGATGCGCCAAATCCGGGGCGGCTACTCGCCATGCCGCTCGGACGCGAATCACCGGAGCGCGGAGCGCCGGGACGGAAACCACCACTCGTACCGGGTCGCTGAAATGCGCGAGGCCCGAGCGGCGATGTTCGTGGCGCCTTCTCTTCGACGGGCAAAATTCGCTTGCCCTTCTTCACCGCTTCATTGATTTGAATTTCGCGACCGTTGATCTTCTTCCCAGTCAGCGTCTCCACGGCGAGCTGCCCCAGCTGCGG
>CAMDCW010000011.1 GCA_945890745.1 Phycisphaera mikurensis NBRC 102666 | reverse complement strand
GGACGGAACTGTGCGAACTCCTGCTGAGAATCTTCTTGGGGTCTGCACCAATCGCCGTATATGTCTGGTGTCCGCTGGTCCCGACGGTCTCTTTGGAGTGCCCGGCGAATCCACCCCGGATTCGGCGACTATCCAGAACACCGCTGCTGCTGACAACATTTACCTGTACGAGTTGGATCCTCCGAACTAATACCGATGCACAGTACCCGTATGTCATTCCCCGTACGATTGCTCGCACGAGCACGCGCCTTCACGCTCCTTGAGCTGTTGGTGGTCATGGGTATCATGATGATTTTGGCAGTGCTGACCGCCACCAGCGTCAGCAAGGTCACCCGCGATGCCAAGTTGGCCAACGCCACCAATGGCGTGGTGGCATCTCTTGGTGCTGCGCGCGCCATTGCTATCCGAGACAACGCATACGTCATGGTTACCTTCCGCGTGGCGCCCAGTCGCCAGTCGCGTGCCGTGCCGCGTGAGCCGCAGGTGGTGCAAATTGTCACGGCGCGTTGGACGGGCGAAGTGGTTACTTCCAATACGCCGCTTCCCACACCGAACACTTACGGCGCGGCCGTGATGGTGGACGATGTCTTTGCCGATCGCTTCGTACCGGTCCCTGGCGTGCCGACGCGTGACTTACCTAGTGGGGTCCTCGTTGCCGGTCCGGCCTTTGGGTTTGTCACCGACGCCACGGTTGGGCTCAATGACCGTCAGTGGCGCACGCAGCCACGCTTCGCAGGAACAGCGAATTTGGCAGTATCGCCCCCGACATTTACCCCCGATTTGGCGCGCACCGAACTTGGTTGGGCCATCGGGGTGCTCTTTAGCCCGGATGGACGCGTCCTCTCCCGTAATCCCGAGCAAGTGCTCGAAGTAGTCACTGCCCCCACCGCTGAGGACCAAAATGCGTATGTCAAGGCCTTCGTTGATTACGACGGCAACGGATTTCCTCGCCGCGGGACCACCAGTGCGTACGGCGGCGCGCCCGTCAACGTCGATTATTTCATCTATGACGAGCCCCTCGATGAGCCATTAGTTGACTACGTTCCATACCTCGCCGTCTTCAACGATGCCGAGGCGCGTGATCGTTTCAACTCCAGTACGTGGAAGGGCACAGCCATCGGCGGTAACGGCAGCCCGCCGCCGCGCATTCGTGATCAATCACTGTTCATTGAAGAACAGGCCGACCGCGTTACCTTCAATCGATATACGGGTGTTCCCGGGATCGGCACCAAGTGATGCGCCGTGCATTCTCGCTTATTGAATTGTTGCTGTCCGTCTTCATTCTGGCGATCGGAATCATTTCCGTTTCGGCGCTCTTTCCGGCGGGCATCGCTCAGCAGCAGCAGACCGCAGATGATCAACTTGGCCCAGTGGTGGCGGAGCAGGCGCTGGGGTTACTACGTAGTCGTTTGAAGTCAGAGGACTTTGGCACCTTTGAAGAGTTTGGCGTCACCAACCTCTTGGCACAGTCCATCTCCAATGGAAGTTACGTGTTTCGACCCAGCGCTGGCGATTGGAGTTGGATCCGCCCCGGCGTGATCCGCAGCAATCAGAGTGGTACCACCATCGATGATGTTGGTGCCATCGATATCTTCTCGACGCTGGCGCAGAATGCGGGCTCCAGCGCGCAAGAGTTCTGCGAGTTCCCCGAGGCGGGGGTCAGCGGCGGCGGTAATGTGAAACTCTGGGGGGCTCCGTACAACTCCTCACGCACCAGTCTTGCGCCGCCGATCATCGTCACGCAACGCGAGCGTTGGTGGCCATCCGTGCCGGAAGACGCCACCACGTTCGCGCCTCCTACCTACTCATGGGACTGCATGTTCCGCCGCATGGGTGGGCGCATTCAGGTGGCGATCTTTGTATATCGCCTCATCGGCGTCGGCGGTGCGGCGCGAAGTTACACCTCACCTTCGAACGGCGCGCCGAGCCTGCCGACGGTGGTTGTTGGAAACAGTTTCCCCAACCTTCCGCCAGTCCCGTATCGGCGTGTTCCAAAGTCAGCTTCCGATGGCGCACCGGGTACAACGGGCGCACCTATCGGCCCGCAGGTACGCATTGGGTGGGAGCAACCGTCCACGCTTGTGATGAATGTCCAAACACCATTCACGACCGGATTCTTCGGTGAAGGGAGTCAGCGCCAAGGACTCGACGCTTTAGACTTCCCTGCCGCTTCTATTCCTAAAGTGAGCGAGCAGTGGCAGTGGCCAGGGCAGTGGATCATCGACAACAATAGCAACGTTCACCGTGTTGCCCAAGGGCGGCGTCGTTTCACTGACCCCCGGCAGGTCAGATTCAGCGCCCCGGTCCCGCGCGTCCCCAATGCTCAGGTGTACGACGACTACGAACTGGTGCCCAACGGCACCGCCGACCCTGTTCCAATGGGCATTCGCACCATGCACTACGTTCCAGCCATCATTGATGCCAATGGAACGCAATTGGTTCCTGTTTACGCCACGGTGAGGGAGCTCTGATGCGTCGCGCATTTACTGTGGTTGAACTTCTGATCGCCGTGGTGGTCATGCTGGCGGTGATCATTGCCACCAGCAAGATCTTCAATACGGCGAGCAAGGTCTCCAGTACTGGCGAAGCCAATGCTGATGTGCTACAGCAGGGCACCGTGCTCGAAGAGCAGATGCGCCGAGATCTAGAGCGCTTGTGCCGAGACGGCTACATTGCCATTCAGTGCGTGGCAGTTCGCAACGATGTCAATCAAGTGATCTCGCCATCGGCCAACGCACCGCTCTTGAATCCACAGTTGGATGCCAGCGTAATTCTTCGCTGCGATCAGATTGTGTTCTTCACTGCGGGCACGGAAACTTCAGCGCGTTGGGCTGGCCCGGGAGACTTGGTTTCCGGCGGTGGTGGTCAGCAGTCGCGCGGCGCGCGCGTTTACTACGGTCACGGCGTGCAGTTTCCTTCGCTGCCGAATGATCCAACCAGCAACCCGCCCGGATCAAACCCAAACTCCATCATTAAGCCGATCATCACTGGTGTTAGTCCCGCTCCGAGCGGTTTGAAGCAGGTGGTTCCGTGGACGTGGTTTGACCCGCTGACCTACCAACTTGGCTGGCAGTTCGGAACCACCACACAGACGGCGGGTCCGCGCGTTCTTGCCAACCAGCCCGAAGCTCGCCAGTGGGTTCTTGCGCGCAAATCAGTGCTCCTGACGGATGACGGCGGTCGGCCCATCTACTACCCGGAGCCACGCAATCTACCCTTGGCGGGAACGCAAGGACCGAGTTCGGCGCCGTCCATCTTTGGCGATCGGTCTTACACCGCCGCGGCGGGTTCGGACCCTTCGTACTTTCAAGAATTGCGCGACCGCAATCGGATTTCTCTGAGTACCAATCTCATTCCCAGTCCAGTCCTGCAGTCCGGTTGGGTTGATATTGCTGCGAGTGACTTTGGAAAAGTGCGGCGCGAGATGTCCCCCACGCTGCGCTTGCAGACGCCGCTTCAACTTGGCGGCGGGGCGGTTTCACTGTCTTCGATGTCCGTGCCCTTTAACACTCCAGGTAACGGCGTCGCGCCGATTTCATGGCCGGTGGGCGCCGGGGCCCCGGCATGGCCGAGTGGTAGTGCGATTGTCGCTGTGGGCAACAATATGGACACGGGTGCAATCAATGGTTTCTCCACGCAGCGCGATCGGATCATGCGCGGTACCTTTGGTATTCCGGCCACAACAAACATCAGTAACACCTTTGGTCTCCTCGGCTGGCCGCGCTCGGAGAAATCAGTCGGCAACACCGACCGCAAGAGTGAGATGCTCACCTCGCCAACGCTGGTGACCAACTGCAGCACGTTCCAAGTGGACTGGACTTGGGAGCCATTGACTGGTCGGCAGACGGACTCATCAGGCGCAGTGTTGCCGGTTACCGCGCGCCTTTCGATTGGTGCTGCGCCCGCCTATGCGGTCACGCCAACTATCACGACCCTCCTGCGCGGCTATGAGCCGTTTGCTGATACATGGCCAGCAAACGCCGAAGACCCGACCCAGCGCGTGCGTCAGCAGCCGTGGTTTGGCTTCCCGGATTCTGGCGATGGCACGGTAGTTATTCCCGAGTTGCAACAACTCGGTGTAACGCTTGCACAGGACACAGCCGTGATGCCTGATATTCCGCGCGGCGGGTCGACCACGGATCGCACCAATTTCCATATGCGAGCCGTTGCGCAGGCGATCGAAGGCACCGTAGGCGCCGCGGCGAACTCTCCCGCAGCCATTCTGGCGCCGTTTGGTGCAGGCGTGCCCGTCCGCGTCTACACGGCCGTGTTTGGATTTAACCAAGACGAGGCATACACCGTGACGCCGGACGGGTTCATTGTGGCGCGCGAGGATTACACCCCGTGGCCGACACAGATTCGTATCACGGCCACGATTCATGACCCGCGCCTGGTGTTAGAACGCGGTCGTGAGTTTCAATTTGTGCTTGATGTCCCCAAGCGTCGCAAGGATTGAGTGTTGCTGATCGCTTTCCGCAAAAGTACCCCATGAACCCAACCACCAAGTCCCGAGGCAATACGCTTGTCTTAGTCACCGCCATTTTGGTGCTGCTGGTCATCATTGCCACTGCATTCCTGGTGCGCGCACAAAGTGGTCGCGCGCAGGCGGCCGCTCAGCAGAAGGCGGCTGGTCGCGACGCACGCGATGAGTCCGTCGCCGCAGACATTGCTCAAGAAGTAGCCAACGCGCTCTTTGTGAAACGGATTGACAGTACGAGCATGACTGCCACCGCCGGACAGATCGCCGCAAACCAGGCCACGGGCCTGACTGGGCAGCCCGCGTTTGGTGAGTTCATGGCGCGCAGTGACTTCCCGCGCCTCCCCGCGGAACCGCTCGCCATTCGTTACGGCGTTGATTACTTTGACTCGGTTTCAAATTTAGATTTCACCGCAGTGGCCGGGGGTGACGGTTACCTGGATGGCTACAACTTTGCGCCGTTCTCTGTGAATCCGTTCACCAACTGGCCCGCGCGTTACGGCGACATTACCGGCGAAGGCAATCCGATCGGGAATCCTGGCTTTGGCGATACGCGTTGGTTGGCAAGCACCGAACCGGTACGCGCCATGCTCTTGACGCAACTACAGAATCCGGTGGCACCCGCACCGCCGAACACACAAGTTTCGCTGCCATTCAACGCCAACTGGGGCAACTTGGCGCTCTCCAACGGCGCGCCGATCCTCTCGCCGGAAGGATTGGGCTTCAGCCATTGGCCGCACATGAGTTGGATTCCAACTGCGGAGAACGGTTTCCGGTTGTGCTGGAACATCTCCAACGTTGAATCGAACTGGGATCACATGCTTCCCACCGCCACCGCCGCCGCTGACCGTTGGGCGGCCGGGGAACTCAATCTGGGTACGCCCTATGAGCAGTGGCTGCCGTACGTTGCGCCGCGCGAACCGTTGGTGACCGGCAAGGATGCACGCGGATACCTGGTGCTTGACAGCAACGACTGGCAGAACCGCGTTAACCAATGGTTTAACGTTGGCACCACGAATTTCAACACGGTTCCACCGCACGCGCAGATGATCAAGGGCATCAACGGAACGGGTGTGAGCGCGCCCGCACGTCGACTGGACGCACTCCCGAACTTCCTGCAGCTTGGGGCGTTCGGCGATCCATCCGATGAGTTCAAGCAGATCCTTTCCGGCGCGGCGTATGTGCCAACATCACGCAACCTGATTGCGCGCACGCTCGCGGATGCCGACGGCGACGGCTGGACGGACTCGTTCTGGTTTGCAGCACCCAGCTCAAGTGATCGCAGCACGCGGCAATTGGTGGCAGTGCGCATCATGGACAACAGCGCGCTCATCAACGTGAATACCGCGACGCGGTCGGACCGCGCGAGCACCAACGGATTGACGCCTTCGGACGTAGCACTGGTCACGCGCCGCGATTCGTATGACGAAACCACCACGGCTGGAAGCACGGTTGGCTTCCGTGACCCCCTCGTTGGATTCTTTAATGCGCGCGAGAATGACCCGGAATATCGGGTGAACTTCAGTTTCAAGACGCTACTTCCGACCCCGGCGGCGCAGCCCTCGCAGACCGCAGCAAATTTGGTCTACGCGGTGGCCAGCGGTGCCGCTGGTCCAACCGGTGGCGTGGATGTTGGTTGGGCACCGGAACGTTGGGAAGGACGGCGCACGCAACTGGGGGCCGCAGCGGCTACTACTGCTGATCCCTACCAGACCGGCATGTTGCGGGACCTGGGCATCACCCAAGAAGGCACCGCCGGCAATGCCAACAGCGTGGTTCCATTCTTTGATCCGTCCGCGGAGTTTGGTCTGACTGGATCGTCGGCGGTGTACGGCGACTCCTTTGTCTTTTCGCGTGCGGTTGATCGTCTGAGTTACTTCAAGGCCATGGCCAATGGCGGCGAGCTGGTCGACCCGGTCACCGCTGCTCGATTGGTCACATTGAGCCCGTTTGGATCGGACGATGAAATTGAGTTGCGCGCCTCCAACGGTCTCAACAGTCCGCAGACGGTCAGTCGTCTTGAAAATGCCTTGAATAGTTCGGCATCGATGATTTCTACCGAGATTCTGTTTGGCGAGTTCCTCCGTTCCACGCGCTCGCGTGAGGAGTCCACGCGGTTCTTTGACCCTGACGATGTTCGCGTTCAAGACTGGCGTGCACGCGCCGCGTGGAGTACGGGCGCCGCGTTCGCGCCGCGTGGTGGTGCAGAGTTGTTGCTCGACCATCGACGCATGATGACCACCATTTCCGGCGCACGCAACGAGATGTTGCCGCCGCGCCTTTGGACGGTGGTGGATCACAGCCTGCAGGCGGCTAGCGTGCCTGACGCGAACTTTACTGGTAATCCATTGCGCGTTCGTCCTGCCTATCTGAAGCGCGGTGTGGACTTTGACTTGGACGGCACCCCTGACGACGTCACCGGCGACGGCGTGGTCACCACCGCCGATGACTTGGCACCGTACCACCCAAACATCATGTTCCCGGTAGCCGGGTTGATTCCCGCGGCCTCGAGTGGATTTGGGATTGCCATTCGTGACGCCAACGGTGACGGTGTTGCGGACTTTCAGGACTTTGAACTCGCGCGTCGGCGCTTCCTGACTGACAATCGCAAGATTGACTTACGCCGCCCGAATGATGTGCCGACGGCGGGAATAGTTGCCACTCCGAACGACATCAACAGAGCAAACCAAAAGTTTGATTTCGACCTGCAGCGCGTCATGCGCCGCGCGCTCATTGATGAAGGCACGCGCCAAAGTTACCTCGGTCGCCCTGGCCAGAACTCCACCGATACCAATGCGTCGCTGGCCGCTACCAAGATGATGATCGCCAGCTTCTCGGCGAACGTGTTGTGCTATCGCGATGGTAAGCGTCGCATCACCAACACCATGTACCTCGATCAGCCGCTACATCCCTTGGATGCGATAAAGGTTCCTGATGATGCGCTCGGCACCAGCGGAATCACCGATGGTGGGTTCATCGGCGTTGAGAAGCAGCCCTTCATTCAGGAAGTCTTCCTGGCCTTCGTCTATCCAAAGTCTCAGGTCACTCAGGCGGAACTTGATGCCGTGCTTGGGCCTCCGGGTGGCAATGCGCTGCCGGGCTGCCCCGACCCTGACAATTGCTCACTGAATGCCAGCGACCCGTATGCACTGCCAAGTTGCACTGCAAACGGCGCAGGGGAGCACTTTGTGGTGTACGACCCCGCCAATCCAGCCACATGGCCAGCGGTGGTGTTTGTTGCGCAGATTGCCAATCCGTTCAACGAGCCAGTGAACTTGGCGGACTTTGAATTGCGTATCAATCCAGCTTCGGGCGCGCCGCAGCGATTCTTCTTCGGACTTCCTGGCCCCGCTGGAAGTCGCAGTGGCAACACCTACGGACCGGATGTTGAACTGGGCCCCTGCACGCCAGAGGAGCCGCGCACGGCGCTGGTCTTCAGCCTTCCAGAAAAGTTTCCAAACGGCGATCCATTCCCGCGTGATGCATGGCTCGACTTCCTTGATATCGGCGCGTCGATCGACGCCGACGGCGATGGAACCATCACCACCACCGAGGCCGACCCATCAAATGACGTCAAGCCCGGTCAGTTCTTCAAGCCAGACATCAACGCCATCTTCTCGCCAGCGTGGGGCGGTTCATCCGCTACCGGCACCCAGTACTTTGATGCCAACCGTCGCGGTGGCACGCTGTACTTTGACGCCACTCGAACCACGGCGCCCGCGGTCTTTGCTGGGCTTGATGTCAGTGGCGACATGAATCGTTGGAAGCCATCGCCTTCAGTGGGTGGTGCGCCACCAACCAATTCGTACATTGAGTTGCGACGTGCCATTTATCCATCAAACGGTGGAACACCAAGTTGGACGGTGGTCGATCGCTTTGAGAATGAATTGGATCCAACGCTCAATGGCCAGACTGGTCAGCGCGTCACGGACCTGATCAATCGCCTCTATATCGATGGTTCTGGAGGCTCGCTTCCGCCGCCACCAGCCATCGTGTGTCGCTCCGGAAGTTTGGCGATCGACGGCATTCTTCTGCAAACCGGCGATTACTTCACCACCTGGGCGCGTGGCGCTCGGCAGTGGTTGTTTGATACGCAGAACGGCATCAACCCGACACCAGCCGGTCGTGGCGTCATCACCATGGATGAACGCACGCCGCGCTACGCGTTTGCGCGGAACACCGGTGTGATGGCGTCCAGTTTGCCGAACGGTGGTTCCGTGGGCCGTGACACCTATGTTGGTGGTACGAAAGAGGGCGTTGGACGCAAAGGCGAAATCATTGCCAATGCCACCAGCTTGCCGGACGGCGACGCAACTGGCTCCGCGCAGAGCCTGTGGATGGCTTCGCTGTACCACAACATCTGGGGCGAGTTGAAGCGCGGCAAGCCGACCTTCTTCCCGACCCGCATTCCCGAGAGCGCACAAGGCCGCACCTACAAGTACCCCGCGTGGCTCCTGAACAACGCCACGCCGCCAACGGGCATGACGCTCAACTACGGTGAGAAGGGCGTCACTGATCGCAAGTTTGTCGACGGATCCGACCCCAGTAATTTCACTGCGCCGTACCGTCTCTTCCAGAAGGATGCGGACTTTGATCAGGCGGCGGAAATCTTGGATGTTCCGTTGTGGGGCACGTTGGTGCAGCGCACCGGTAGTGGTCGTGCCTACGCCACGCTGGCGGAAATTCTTGCGCAACCGCAGGATTCCACTGCCACCGTGTACTTCCCCAAGTTCCCCAAGCCGGCAACTTCAACCGGCGTTCTCAGTTACGGTTCGGACCAAGAGCATTACAACCGCCTGCAACTTGAGCCCGCGCAATACGACACCGTGGCGCCAACAGGCGGTCGGCCAACGCTCTTGAGTGGCATTCAGACCATGCCGCCACCAATTGAAGGCGCGGTCACCGCAACAACCCCTCCACAACAGAACGGCATTGGTTTCAACGCCCGCCTGCCGGGTGGAGCGGCGCTCTTGGACGCGTTCGTTGTTGATGATCGTGGCGCAGCACCGTTTGACACGTGGACCAGCACCACGGCCCCCGATGGCGTGATCGATTTCAGCGAGCGCGCCAGCGCCGAGAACCGCCGCCTGCGGTTGGCTCGCAACTTTGAAGGCAAGCTCACGCCTGGACTCATCAATATCAACACTGCGCCCATTGAGGTCTTGCACGCCATGCCGCAGATGATGCGTCTGGTCTATGACGATGACTTCCCGATCACGAAGACGGCGGATTCCGATCCGGCCTCGCTTAATGCAGCGAGCTCCGCACTGAGTAAGCGTCGGCTCGTCCGCGATCCACTGGCGTGGCAATCCGCCCCGTACGACATGGGTGGCGGGAACCCTGGCCCAAGTAACCCAAACTCCATCCTCTTTGATTACGGCGTGGCAGCCCCGCGTATTCGTGTGGCGGAGGCAATGGAACTGTGGCGCAACAAGGGCAATGTGTTGCCTGACTTGAGCAACAACTTGTTCCAGAACATGCCGAGCTACTACAGCCGCGGCCTTGATTTCCCGGATGCGTCCAACCACCGCGAGTGGGCACCGGGTACGCGCAGCGAGCGCGGCTTTGACAGTATTGGTGAGTTGGCAGTGTTGACCAAGGGCGCCGAATTTGCGCCCTCGGCGGCAAGCGACGCCGACGGCAACGGTACGCCAGACGTGCAAGACATCGCCAAAGGCAAGGTTGCCGACGTGAACCGCAACAACGTGGCAGACACGGCTGACGCCCCAGCGTTGGTTGGTTCAAGCTGGAACCAAGCCGAAGGCTGGTCGATCCGCTTTGCGGGTACTGATCCGTACCGAACCAAGTGGGATGACCCATCTTGGGGCGCCGGCCGCGGCTCAACCGTTGGCTCCGGTCCGCAATCGGTCGGGGGTTCCGCATTGGCGTACCGCACCGAGGGCATTCCGCAAACGCTCACCGCTGGCCAGGCGCAGGTCTATCCACTCACTGGTCGAACCGCTATTGACAAGCACTTGCTGGTGACCGCTACGGATGATCGAAACACGATCGCCAACGAGATCAACGACCCTTCCAACGACTCGTTGGGCACACAGTTTGTTGAAACGAAGGCCTATCACTACGACATGACTTCGGGTGATGCCGTTGAGCAGAACCAGATGCTGCGCGGTATTTCCAACATCGTCACCACGCGCAGTGATGTCTTCACCATTTGGCTTCGCATCCGCACCATCAAGCAGGACACGCTCACTGGCCAATGGAACGGCACCGACCCTGAGTCCATCGTTGACGACTCCCGTTACATGATGACCATCGACCGCTCATCCGTCGATCGCCCCGGTGAGCAGCCCCGCATTGTGAGTTTCGTGAAGGTGCCGAACTAGTCAACACTGGCGTGATGCCACAACTCCGGTCGTTACTTCGGCCGCCCCCGGCCAAGGATCTGCAGGGTCACCGTATCGCTCGCCGTACTCATGTCGATCGTCCCCCGCGCTGTCCACACGTAGCCAGCCGGGTAGGGCATGCTGCTCGCCCCGGGGATCGGTGCGGTAAAGCCGTAGCAGATGGGCAGGAACTCGTTCAGCTCGTCCCAGGTGCCAAATGACGGCCACGGGCGCTCGACCGATAGGCCGCCACGGATCCCGCCACGCAGGTCGTTGGGGTTAAACGGAACCCAGCCCGCGCCGGGCAGGAAGAACTCGCACCACGTCACCAAACGCGACCGCGCCGCGCCGCCGCTTGAGCCCTGCAGTTCCGTCATCCCCAGCACCACGCGCGCCGGAATGCCCGCCGTGCGCAGCACCGCCACGCATGCGGCCGCAACGTCGTGCGAACTTCCCGTGCCAGCCTTCATGGATGCCCACGCGCCGTTCACCACCAGCCCGCGCGGGAACCCATTCTCAATGCGCATTCCGTCCGCATCCACCGCCGTGTAGGCCTGCATGGTGGCGCGCACCAATTCCTTAGCAGCAATCCACGGAGTCACGCTGCGCAGATTGCCGCCGGTGACCTTGTCAACAAACTTCTTGAAGTCATCGTGACCACTTTCGATGCCCGGCTGTGGTTTCAAACTCTCTTGCACCTCGGCTGGCCACTCGGCAGGCCACGTGATGCGCGCTGCCGCAGCCTCGTCCACTACGGAGGCCCAGCACTGTTCGAACCACGTGACATTCCACTTCAGGCTCTGACCTTGCGTGTCGGGAATAGAAATCCCCACCGCGGCCATACCTTGTGCCAGTCCCTGCCGAAACGATGTTCGTTGCGCGGCCGCCTTGTGCTTGGCGCCTTGCACCCAGATTTCCGTCTTGATGCTGGTGGGGTCCACTTGGCTCCACGTGGATTGCAACACCATCGGCATCCACACCATGATGTTGCTCAGTTGCAGGGTGACGGTGTCGCCCTTGCGCAGGCTGGGTGCCCACAAGCTTGCATCGAACCGTGCTTCCCAGATGCGCGGGTCGACGCGCTTGAGTGGCAGCTCGGGCGGACGACCAGAAATGGTGGTGAACGTCGCGGCGCTGGGTTGCGGGGGCGGCGCAGCTGGAGGCGTTGGCGGTGCTGTTGCCGGTACCGTTGCCGGCGCAGTGGTACTGGCTGGCGCCTTCGCGGGCGGCGCGATCAGCAGAGCGGCAATGGCGGCACCGATGAGCATGTGACCACGATACGCGCCGCGCTTACCACCAAGCGCCAACAACTTCCCAATCGATGGCAACTCTTACAACACGCGCGGCAGACCACCGTAGATCCACACCGTGAGCGCGTTCATGAATTCCACCAGCAGCAGGTTGATTGCCACAATCGCCACGAAACTAGCCACAAACGCGCTGGTGGCTGCGCGCCCCACACCCGCGGCACCCGGGGCACAGGAAAAACCCTTATAGCAGGAGATCAGCCCGATCGCGCCGCCGAAGCACGCCGCCTTCAGCAGTCCATTCAATGGATCAAGCGTCACTAAGAACAGGGATGTGTAGTGCCAGTATTCCGTGCTGGGTACGCCGTAGACCTGCGTCAACACCGCCCACGCGCCGAACGCGCCCAGGGCGTCGCTGTACACGGTGAGGATGGGCGTCATCACCATGCATGCCACCACGCGTGGCCCAACCAGCCGCGCCACCGGATTTGCTCCGGCTGCGCGCATCGCATCAAGTTGCTCGGAGATGCGCATCGCGCCGATCTCGGCGGCAATGGCGCCGCCGACTCGACCCGCCACCATCACGGCGGCCAGCACGGGCCCAATCTGCTTCACCACATTCGCGTTGATGATGCCGCCCATGCGTCGCTCGGCGCCGATCGCTGCAAACTGCGTGTAGCCCTCAATGGAAAGGATCAGTCCCACCATGAGTCCCGTGAGTGCCACCACAGGTATCGAAGCGGTGCCAACTTCCAGGAGTAGCGGAGCCAGTTCTCGCCAGCGCAGCGTGGCGCGCGGTGATCGAATCAGGGCGCCGAGTGCTTGCCCGGAGAAGCGCACGAACAACCCGAACCGTCCAATCGCGTCGTGAACGCGAGATCCAAGCGCTGAGACAGGGGCGAACGCAGCGATCGGCATCCGCGGAGTTTAGGGATGCGCGGGCATGTGGGTATGTAGTGGGGCGGTACTGCAGCAGGTATGGACGGGTATGCGGGGGACGGTCGCCGCAAAAACACCGCGGGCCCGGCATTTCGGCCAGGCCCGCGGGAAGTGTTGGAATCAGCGCAGCGTCAGTTGGCTGCGTTCATCGGTCAGGGGCAGTTGCCCCAAGCGCCGAGGAGGAGACCCAAGTCCGCGCCGTTCACGATGCCGTCACCGTTGAGGTCGCGTTCGGAGCCGCCCCAGTCGCCGAGCATGATGCCCAAGTCGGCACCGTTGACGATGGTGTCGCCGTTCAAGTCAGACGGGCAAGGAGCACTCGAGCAGTTGGCAGCGCATCCAGCGGCTGCAGTCACGCAGATGGAATCCCACCGCACCGTGGTGCAGAAGGGATCAAGACCGCCAACGTAGGCGCAGCAGCAGGCGTCAGAGCAGAACGCGTTGCCGTGAGCAACAGCGCAGTCGCCAGCAGTTGGGTCGCCGCAGGTGTAGGTGGGGGCTGCGTAGTTCAGCGATCCCGGGGTGTCCTGTTGGCCGACGGTAGTGGAAGCAACACCGATGAACCAGGTGCCGTTTGCTTGCTTGATACCCATGGTTGGGCCGGCGTAGCTGGTCACGATGGTGTCGGAGTTCACTGGATTGGACAGAAGCAGCACGTTGTCCAAGCGGTTGTTACTGGTGGTGGTGGTGGCAAGGCTAAACGTGCACTTGAGGTACGCATCAGCCGCACCGTCGATCGCCGTCAGCGGAGCAAGCGTCTTCACTGCGAAACTCGTTGAGAAGGGGGTGAAGACGTCGATATCAGTCCAATCGGCGCCGTTGGTGCTGTACGCCCACTGGTGGGTTGTAAAGCCGGTGGTTGTACCGGAGGTACGCGTGGCGTAACTCAGGGTGACGCCTTGAACAGAAGCCATGGAGAACTTGAAAGTCACTGACTGACCATTCGCTGTGCTGCCCACCAAGGCGAGGCATGATGTCAGGGATGTCGCTGGGTCAAGACCGTTGCCGCCGGCAGCGGTGCCAGTAGCGTTGAGACCAGTTCCGGTGAACGAGTTGAGCTGCGTGGCTTGCGCCCAGTCGCTCGAACCGTTGGTGCCGTCGAGATACATGGTGCCAACACCAGCGTTCGACTTGTACAACTTTGGCGTGTTTGGTGCAGCGGCCGCGGCCGTTCCACCATTAGTGTTCGTTGTGGTCTGGTAGTCCCAGCCCGCGATCACCGTGCCGCTGGTGGCGGTGACGACAGTGCGCGAAATGTACGGCCCGCAGGTGTTGGGGCTGTACCACCAGTCCTGGCCAGCCAGTGGAACGGCGCCGTTGGTTTCCTTGAATGCAACACTGTCCAAGATGGCGGACCATGGAGTGATGTCAAGGACGCCGTCATCGTTGGTGTCAAGATCTTGACCGCCAGCGCCGCTGTTCGGTGCGCGCGTCTGGAAGGTGTCAGTACCGGTGAAGTCGGAGACCAGCAGGAAGGTTATGTTGTCGGGTGACTCAAGCTGCGTGTTGCCTGCGCTGCCGGTTGCGGTCTGGTAGCCCCATGGGAGGTTCGTTGCAGCAGGGTCGATGGTGAAGGGGAATGCGCCCGTGGTGTCGGCAGGAACGGCAGCTGGGTTTGCGCCTGGGTTGCGTAGAACCAGATAACCGTTCGATCCAATCACATCAGTCGCCGCAAAGCGGTAGAGCCACTCGACGACGCCAGTCCTGGTGATCACGGCTCCCGTCGAGGTGCCGTCGCCAAGCACGACCACGGTGAGGCCGGCCATCGAAGCACCGGGAGTACCCTTGATTTCGATGTACTCAGCGTTGTTGGTACCGGTGCGAATTTCATTGAAAGTGATTGACTGAGCGAGGGTGGCAGCCGTCATGCTGAGGGCGGCGGTGCCCATCATCGTGATAAATCGCATCGTGATAATCTCCAGGTATGGCTTGTAGTAAAGTCGAGTGCCTGCCGTGTACAGAGCGAGGCTGACAACGAGTCTAACTCGACAGTGCAAAAACGCACACACGAAGTGGATGGTTCACTAAACATGCGGTTACGCGGACGTTATTTTCGGGTTCAGACGGGTCGCGACTGGATAGCCGCGGGGATTGTTGCCGTGTTTCTCTGCACCATTTTGGGGTGGGGTATGCAGCGGTGGCCGGGTCTGCCGACCCGCGGATTTTTAGATTCCACGTTCGATTCTGAGCGTGCCGCCGAGGATTTGCAGGCGTTTGTGGGTCCCGGAGAGCCTCGCGTGGCTGGGACCCGGCAGGCCGCCGCAGGACGGGATCGGCTAATTGAAGTGCTGACTTCCGCGGGCCTTTCCGCGGATCGTCAGCCCATGCGCATTGAGCGCCGGGCAGGGGGGGTGGACCTGGAAAATCTTCTGGTGCGGGTGCCGGGCAGAACTCCGGGACCCGCGCAAGTGCTGGTGGTTGCGCACACCGACAGCGCCCCCGGCGCGCCTGGGGCATCGGACGACGGCGCTGGTGTAGCGGCTGCGCTGGGCATCGCGCGCGCACTGCTCGTGGATCCGCCGCAACATGATGTGATGATCTTGCTGACTGACGGCGAAGAGCGCGGACTCTTGGGCGCGCAGGCGTTTGCGGCGAACATGACGCAATCACCGCTGACTGCTTCGCTTCGGGCAGTCGTCAATATGGACGCACGCGGAGCGGCGGGGCCGGCATTCATCTTTGAGACGGGTCCGCAGACGGCGTGGCTTGCGGACCTGATGGCGGAGCGTGTGAATGCGCCGCGCACCAATTCACTCATGGGTGTTGTCTACGGCGCCATGCCCAACGGCACTGACTTCACAGTGTTCTTGCAAGCGGGCATGACTGGATTCAACATCGCATTCATTGGTGATGTTGCCGCGTACCACACACCGCTCGATACGGTGGAGCGTCAGTCGAAATATTCCCGCGACCACATGGGGCGCACCGGACTTGCATTGGTGCGCGCGCTTGATGAGCGATTGCCAGCGGGTGAGATCCCCACGGCACGAGCAGTCTTTGGCGATGTGCTTGGGCAGTTCATCGTTCGATGGCCAGAGCAGTGGACGTTGCTGATGGTGATTGCCAGCGCGCTGACGGTCGCGGTGGTTGCTGCATGGAATGCCGTGCGTTCCATTGCGATGCGGCGTTCCGAGCCGGGAGCCGTGAAACGTTCGCGCGCGCCTGGCAAAGGTGCGGCACAGGTGTTGCTGGCGGTGTTCGTACAACTCTGCGTGGTGGCAGGGATTGGCTGG
This sequence comes from Phycisphaera mikurensis NBRC 102666, assembly GCA_945890745.1. Lineage (GTDB taxonomy): Bacteria > Planctomycetota > Phycisphaerae > Phycisphaerales > SM1A02 > UBA966. The sequence continues at coordinate 10,452 of CAMDCW010000011.1, read as the reverse complement.
GGTTTCCAATTGGCCTCGCAGTCGGCTGGGCTGACCATGGCAACCGCCGGGCCACGGTTACAGGTGTTGAACGCGCTGCTTTTGGTGGCAGCGATGGCTGTGGCAATCGGCGTGGGCGCGTGGTTGGCGCGACGACGCATCGACCCGTGGAGTGCGCTGCTGGGAGCGTGGGTTCCATGGTGGGCGTTGGCGGGCACAGCGGCGGTGCTGGCGCCGGCGGCGTCATTTCTCTTTGTGGTCCCAGTGGTTACCCTTGCACTGGCGACCGGCGCGTCGGTCATCGCCGGGAGGCTGGCGGGGTCGGTGGGTCATCGCAGTCCGGATGTGCGGCCCGTGGCATTCATGGGGTTACTCGGTGCGGTGGTGATACTTGTGCCGATGGAGCCAGCGTTTGTTGATGCGCTCGGGTTTCAGTTCGGTTGGCTGAACGGCGTGCGCGCGGCGTTACTTGGTGTCACGCTGGTTCCGCTGGTGGTAGCGGCTTGGCAGCGTGAGAGTTCGGCGGCAGCAATCGATTTACAGGAGCCTCATCTATGACCAGTACTCGCACGCAGTTTCGTATCGCCGCGCTGCTGGAAGCGTTGTCCTGGGCTGGTCTCTTGGTTGGCATGTACTGCAAGTATGGGGCGATGAATAGCCCGATCGGCGTACAGGTCATGGGCCCAGTCCACGGTGTGCTCTTTGTGATCTATTGCATTGCCGCACTGCGCCTCGCGCGCGAGGCACGCTGGAGTTTGGCGGTGACAGCGCTTGCACTTCTGGCATCGGTGCCACCATTTACAACCTGGCTCTTTGAGCGTTGGGTCATCAAGCGGGGCTAGTTCGCACGTGCCGGTCACGGCGCGCGATTCGAACCCATGACCGTCAAATGAGAAACGCCCCCGGCTGAATGCCAAGGGCGTTTCGAACGCGACCGGGAGGGCTCGAACCTCCAACCTTCGGTTTCGTAGACCGATGCTCTATCCAATTGAGCTACGGTCGCGTGTCCGTCTGCATTGCTGCAGGAGGAGGGGAGATGATAGCGAAATTACCGTTCCTGGGGGTGCTGAATCGGTGCTTACTTCTCAACCGATTGTGCCACGGTCGCCTGCTTGTCAAGGTCCGTGCGCGCCGCGGCTGCGGCCTCGCCCTTCAGTTGATTGGCAAAGAACGGCAGGGCAATGCAACCAGCCGCAAAGATCAGCGCGCTGAGCCGCGGCCAGACGGACGGAACGGGCGAGACGCCCTGCGTTCGTGGCGTTGGCTCTTGCACGAACGGCATCGCTACCAAGCGCAGGTAGTAGAACGCAGCCACACCACTGTTGAGCGCCATGATCACCAGCAACGTGCGCTGATGACTTTCGGCGCTGGCAACAAAGAGGTCAAGCTTTCCCCAGAACCCAAGAAGGGGCGGAATGCCGGTCAGGCTGAGTGCGCCAATAGCAAGCGCCGCCGCAACCATCGGCGCGCGAACGCGCAGACCCGCAAGGTCATCAATGGAATCCACTTCATGCCCATTGCGTTCAATGGCAGCCAACGAGCCGAACGTTGCCAGATTGGCCACGCCGTAGGTCAAGAGATAGAGAAGCGTGGCATCGATGCCGACGGTTGGTCCAGCCAGAATGCCAACCAGCATGTAGCCGGAATTGGCGATCGAGCTGTACGCCAACATGCGCTTGGCCGAGCGTTGCAAGAGCGCACCGATGTTGCCAAGCGTCATGGTGAGGACCGCAATCATCCAGAGCACCGCGGCGATGACCGGCGGAATGCTGCTGTCCCCGTTGGCGCTCCAGCCAACCGTGCCAAGCAGAACGATGAGGGTGACAAACCCTTGCACTTTCGGCACGAAACTGATGAACGCAGCCACCGGGCTGGAGGCGCCTTCATAGACATCGGGCGCGTAAAAGTGCATCGGGACGGCGGCCAGTTTGAAGCAGATGCCAATCACGGCAAGCAGCATGCCAACGATCGCCACGCTGCCAATGCCGCCAGTTTGCGCCTGCATTTGGAATGATTCGCGCATGGCGCTGAGTTCAAGCGTGCCAGTGGCTCCATACAAGAACGCAAAGCCGAGTAGCAGGGTGGCCGTACTCATGGCGCCCAGGAAGAAGTACTTGATGGCCGCTTCCATGCTGCGGTCTGCACCGCGGCCGATGGCTACCAAGACGTACGTGGGAAGTGAGCACAGTTCAAATGCCAAGAACAGCCACACCAAGTCCGTGGCGTGGCAGAGCAACATGCCGCCGCACAGTGACAGCAAGATAAATGCGTAGAACTCGCCTTGAATGACGCGCACGGGATCAAACGCGCCGGTGCCGGAGGCAACTTGGCGCTCCACGGCGCGATCAACGCTACCGATCGAAGCGAGCACGTGACCAACGCCCACTACGCACAACAGCGCGATGATGTACTTGCCGAGCATCGGCATCGGTAACTGCGCGGCCGTGGCGGCTTCGGGGGTCCACACCTTCAGCATGGTGACGAACGTTGCAATCAATGCCACCACTGCAATCCATGGAACCATGGCGCGGAAGGCGCGGGCGTGTGACAGTCCCATGACAGCACACAGAACAGCGCCCGCAAAGAGCACCGCCTCCGGTGCGATCAGCATGAACTTGGGGCCGAGATTAGTAGATGCGGCCAAAATGGCGGGGGTCATGGTGTTCACTGGATGGCTCCCTTGTCGGCGGCAGGCGCGGCGGTGGTCTTGGTGGCGCTTTCATCCGCGGTGGCGCGTGGGGGATTGGCAAGGTCGCGCTCGATGAGCTTGACGTAGGGGGCAACCGCGTTGGCAGCACACGGTTCGATGACATTCAAGATGGGCTTCGGCCATACGCCGATCACGATGCAGGCGATCGCAAGTGGAGCCATGGCCAAGATCTCACGGAAGTTCACGTCCTGGATGGCGTGCGCGGCGTGATTGCCGTGACCGTGCGCGCCAGGCGAATCATGTCCACCGTGGGCGTGTCCACCATGTCCATGGCTCGGCTCGCGGAGCGGTCCAAAGACAAACTTCTGCAGCATGCGCAACACGTAGAGCGCGCCCAGAATCAAGGCCAGCGCGGCCAAGAATGCGTAGGTTGGGCCAAGGATTCCTGGGAATCCGGTCTTCATGCCAGCATCAGCGGTGTAGATACCCATCAAGCACAAGAACTCGCTGACGAATCCATTGAGGCCTGGAAGTGCAAGCGAGGCCATGGCAAAGAACACCATGAACACGCTCCACACCGGCATGCGCTGCATGAGTCCGCCAACCACTTCCATGTCCTTGGTGTGGTAGCGCTCATACATGATGCCGATGCACATAAACATGCCGGCCGTGGAGAGACCGTGGTTCACCATGTACAAGATTCCGCCTTCCATGCCTACCACGTTGAAGGCAAACATGGCAAGCAGCGCCAGACCCATGTGCGCGATGGAGCTGTACGCAACCAAACGCTTCACGTCGTTCTGCACCCAGCACACCAAGCTCATGCCCAGGATGCCGATCAATGCGAGCGCGGCAAAGAAGGGTGCGAGCGCCAATGCGCCTTCGGGTGCCATGGGGAACGCAAACCGCAGCGCGCCGTACTGACCGATCTTGATGACAACGCCTGCAAGCACCACGGATCCGGCCGTGGGAGCTTCGCCGTGCGCCAATGGCAGCCATGAATGCACCGGAACGAACGGCACCTTCACCGCAAATCCGCCCATGATGGCAAGGAAGACCCACCACTGCGTGCTGGCAGGGAGGGTCTGTCCGTACTCCACCAAGGTCTGCACACTGAAGTTGATGGGGGTACCGGTATCAGTGGCGTGCCCAGCGGCCAGGTAGATGAATCCAACCAACGAGATCACTGATCCCACAAAGCTGTAGACCCACAACTTGATTGCCGCCGGACGACGGTCTTGTCCGCCCCAGATGGCAACGATGAGGAAGAGCGGAACCAGCGTGAATTCGTAACCGATATAGAAAAGGATCACGTCGCGCGCCAGGAAGGCGAGCATGACGGCCGATTCCATGAACAGGAACTGCGCGTAGAAGCCGCGCTGCCGCTGGGTGATGGCGGAGAAGCTAACCAGCATGCTGCACGGAATCAATACCGCGGTCAGGATGATGAGGAGCATGCCGACGGCGTCGGTACCAAGCCGGAATTCAACACCGAAGGCCGTGAAGAGTTTCCAACCCTCTTCGTTTGGCCAGAAGGTGCCGGTGGTCCACGCTGGGAATTCGAATGCAAGCAGCGTTGCTGCTGCCAAGACCACCAGGCTGGCGATGAGGCCGACTGTCTTGGCGGCGCGTTCGCTCACGCCAAGGCAGAGGACGGCGCCAATGAGCGGCAGGACGATCAGAAGGACGGCGAGTGTCACGAGGCACCTCCCGAGAGCCAGACCCAAACAACCCATGCGACGATCAGCCCGATTCCGCCCGCCATGGTGAGCGCGTAGCTCTGCACCGTGCCGGTGTAGAGCGGCTGGAACACCCGAGCAACAAAGCCGGGGAATCGACCGATGGCGGCAACGATCACGCCGTCGATGACGAATCGATCAGTGAATGCCAAGAGCTGGGCGCCGAGCCAAGCGGGCACGCCGATGATGGCGTTGTAGAACTGATCGACGTACCAGCCGTGTTCGCTGCCCAGTGGAATCCACTTGAGGCCGGTGGTATTCAGCATGGATGCACGGAGCCGGTCGCCGAGCGCGCGGTTCTTGGCGTGCAAGATCCACGCGAGCAGGAAGCCTGCAACCACCACGGTGGTAGCGATGATGAAGAGCGTGCTGTGTGCATCGCGGCCGAGGATCTGTCCGTGCTCCTCACTGTTGCCGGCGCGCATCCACGCACTGGAGTTCTGTACGAAGCGTTGGATCCAGTTGAAGCCCTGGGAGTGTGCCAAGTAACTGGGAAGTCCTGCCAAGACCGAGCCGATGGCAAGCAACGTGAGGACCAGCGAGATGCGGAAGCCTGGAGCGTGTGGGTGGAAGCCGCCACTGTGTGCTGCACCGTGTCCGGCATGCGCGTCGGCGCCGCCGTGGGCGTGATCCGCATGTCCAGCATGATCATCGTGACCATGATCAGCGTGCTGATCTGCACCTGGTTCAATCTTCACCGGGCCAAGCGCCAATCGGAACCACACGCGGAACGCGTAGTACGCAGTGATTCCTGCGGTGAGTACGCCAATCCAACCCATCCACTGCACCTGCTGCACGTGGCTGGTGAGCGCCGTCAGCAGAATGATGTCCTTTGATTCAGCCGCTGCGCTGAACGGTGCCGTGGCAAGCCAGAGGCAGCCGAGCAACATGCAGATCATGGTGAGTCGGAAGCCGGGCACGCGGAGAAGGCCGCCCAACTTTCGGAAGTCAACTTGACCAGCCATGCCGTGCATCACTGCGCCGGCGGTGAGGAACAAGAGCGCCTTGAACCACGCGTGCGTGAAGACGTAGTACACGCCTCCGAAGGCCGTGCCAACGCCAAGACCCATGACCATGTATCCAAGGGAACTGATCGTTGAGTAAGCGAACACTCGCTTGTAATCAAATTGCCCGCACGCAATGGTTGCACCGATGAATGCGGTGAAGCAGCCGATCCAACCGACCGTCAGCAGTGCGGTCTCGGCCCACTCTGGCCCGATGGCTTGCACGGTGTAGAACGGCGCCATGCGCGCGAGCAGGTAGATGCCCGCGGTCACCATGGTGGCTGCGTGAATCAGTGCGGATACCGGGGTGGGGCCCCACATGGCGTCTGGGAGCCAGGTGAAGAGTGGTCCCTGCGCGCTCTTACCGCACACGGCAAGCAGCAAGAGGAACGGGATCGCGGCCTTCGACCAACCGCCTTGCACAGCTTCAGAAGTGGAGCCGGCAATCGCTTGGAAGAGGCTGTCGTACTGCACGGTGCCGTAGTTGGTCCAGATCAGGAAGATGGCCAATGCCAGGCCAAGGTCACCGATCCGGTTCATGATGAACGCCTTCTTGGCAGCGGCGGTAGCGCCGGGCTGCGTGGCGTAGTAACCGATCAGCATGTACGAGCACAGGCCGACGCCTTCCCAACCGAGGTACAGGCCGACTAGGTTGTCGCTCATCACCAAGATGAGCATGCTTGTCACGAAGAGGCTGACCGCAAAGAAGAAGCGCGCGTAGCCGGCCTTCAGGTCCGACTCCATGTACTCACTGGCGTACAACGCAATGAGCGTGGCAAGCACGGTGACAAAGAGCATCCACAGCATGCTGATGCCGTCGATGTAGAAACCGAGGTTGGCGGTGAATGACTGGAACGGTCCGGGGCCCCAGGTCAGCGAGAGCCAGTCCATGAACGGCACCGTGAGCGGCGCGTGCGTTGCAAAGAGTGTTGGTCCAAACTGGAAGTACAGCGCGATAGCCATCGCGGTGGACAGTCCAAACGTAGCGACGGTGAACAGCGCTGGCAGTCGCCCCTTCACCTTGAACATGGCCATGGCGCCACACAGAATCACGGAAACGAGTGGTGCCAGGAGCATCCACTTGAGCCACGCAAAGTCAGTGTTGGCGACAGCCTTGACGAAGTGGAGCGGGCCGACATCGGCGTAGCCGCTCGTTGAGTGGACGGCGTGCGCGGCGTCGACGGCATGGCCATCGGCTGCTGCGATTGCGCCGTCGCCGAGGGCGAGCGCGAGGGTGGTGAGAAGTGCTGGTTCCATGGAAGCCGTTGGTGTGTGTGCCGTGGCGTGAGTGACGAAAGCGGATGCGAGCGCAATGATCGCGACGGTGCTCATTCCTTGAGTTCCGCCCATGCTTCGCTGCTAAGGGTTTCTTTGCGGCGATACAGGAGGACCACCAGGCCGAGCGCAAGTGCTGCCTCGGCAGCGGCGACGGTGAGGATGAAGATCACCATCAACTGTCCAGAGAGATCCATCCACATGCGGCCGAATGCAACGAACGCAAGCGCGGCCGCTTGGAACATCAGCTCGGTGGACAAGAACATCAGGATCATGTTGCGACGCGTCAAGAATCCGACGAGACCGATCGCAAAGAGGATGATGGCCAGTGCCAACGTCACTTGGATATTGGCAGGCATGGCGGGGGTCATGGGTGCTACGGAACCCATCGAAGCGAGAGTGATCATGCTGCACCTCCGCGGCTGAGGGAGCCGCCGTCATCAATGCGGGGAAGTCCGGCGGCTGCACGGCGTTCGTCTTCTGCCATTGCCATCTGTCGGCGCGCCAAGACAACGGCGCCAAACAGTGCCATGAGGAGAATCACGCCTGCAAGTTCCAGGCTGACTGGAAACTGCGCTACCAAGGCGTGGCCGAGTGCTGTTGAGTTGGCTGGTGCGGCGGTGCCATCAAGTGTGATGGGGTGGCGATCGCCGTTGCTGCTGAGAAGCGTGATGCTTGCAGTGGTTCCGGAAGGATCCACGGAAATAATGCGTCCGTCAGCGCCGCGCTCCAGTTTGGCAATGTCAGAAATGCCCGCTGTTTCAGCGATCGCAGCAGACTCGCGCAGGAGGAGTTCCGGCATGTCTTCCATGCGCTCCCAAGCGCGGATATTGGCGCGCGCGACGACGGCAGGCGAGGCAAGCCATGGCACTGAGTTGTCGCGTCGGAACAGCGCGTCGCCTGTTGCGGAGAGCATGATGAACGCCAAGATCAGTGCGGCGATTGGTTCGCGCGGGGTGCGGTCGTACCAGGCAGACTCTTCGCCGCGCATGGACTGATCGCCGGACTGTTGCGCAAGCATGAGTACAAAGAGGTAGGTGATCAGGATGGCGCCGGCGTACACAATGAGGAGCGCAAATGCCATGAATTCAGCCTGTAACAGCAAGAAATTCACGGACACGGCCAAGATCACCAGTACGAAATACAGCGCTGCGTAGACCGGGCGCGGGTGCGTCACCATGCGCGCTGCGCCGGCGACGGCAACCAATGCCACCATGACATGCACCCAGAATGATGGGTCCGTGCCAGCAGATTCGGGAACCGGTGCGTTGCGTGCGACGGCGCTGATGATCAGCGCGACCGCGGCAAGGCCGCAGACGGTGAGGGCGGCTCGGAAGGCCGCGGGGCGCGGCTCCATCATCAGGTACAGCACGACGGCACCCAGGGCGGCGGCGGCGTAGAAGAGGTTCGCGTTCATGGATGGTGGCCTCAGGCTCCGGGCAACCCGCACGGGAATCCGGGCGGGGAGGGCGGATAATAGAAGGGGACGCGGCGGTTCGCAACCGGGATAAGCCGGGAAAGTGGGGGGAACTGGGGCAGTTGCTGGGACGGAATGGAGGGGTTGGCGGCTGCGGCGGGCAGTTGCGTTACTTGCGGAGGAGTGATTCGTGCGGACTAGGCAACCCCGTCGAGCCTTGAGGAGCGAATGACGGTTCGAGCCAACGAGCGCCACATACTGGGAGGGCTGTCCCGTGCACTGGCGCGCGGGTGGGCCATTTCGCCGCATCACCGTCCACCCGCCTCCGCTACCCTCGCGTCATGTCTGATGAGGTGCGCCGCATCCTGCCCAATCTGATCACGGTGATTCGCCTGGTGATGGCGACGGCATTCTTTGCCATCATTGCCTTGGCGCTTTCGCCAACATCCGCTGAGGGTCGGCAGTGGTGGGGAAACGCGGCGTTCATCCTGTTTATCGCAGCGGCACTGAGTGACATTCTTGATGGGTACTTGGCCCGCAAGTGGGGCGTGGTGACGGACTTTGGCCGCGTGATGGATCCATTTGTTGACAAGGTGCTGGTGCTTGGCGCGTTTGTGTATCTGGCAAGTCCCAAGTTTGCAGAGCCAGAATGGAGCCGGGCGTTCGGCATTGAACCGGAACCGGGCGCCATCAATTGCGCAACGGGCGTGGCAAGTTGGATGGTGGTTGCAGTACTGGCGCGGGAGTTGCTGGTGACCAGTTTGCGCGGCGTCCTGGAAGCGCGCGGCATTGCATTTGCAGCGGACTGGTCCGGCAAGGTCAAGATGTTTGCGCAGAGCGCGGCCATTCCGACCGCGCTCTTCATTGCAGTCAATCCCGGCTGTTTGGCAAGCCCAAACTATCGCATGGCGCAGATGCTTTCGGTGTGGGCCATGACCGCGATCACCGTGTGGAGCGCTGTGCCGTATTCCATTCGCGGCATTGCGTTACTGCGGTCGATTTCGAAGGACGCGCGCTGAACGCGCCGATGAACGCAGCATGAATACGGCGAAGCGTTCTCTCGGTGAACCAAAGATGGACCCAGCGGTTGCACGACAGCGCATAGCAGGAATGGCCTGGTTTCCTCGGTTCTCATTGACTGTGGGCGGATTGGGGTTCGCGCCGTTTGCTTCGGGAACGTGGGGTTCGTTGCCACCATGCATTGCAGTGCTCGGATTGGTGGTGCTCTTGCCGGCTGACCTTGGATGGGTGATCGATGCTGTACTCGTGGCACTTCTGGCGTGGGCAGCGTTCGGCTGTGTGCGCTGGACCGCAACCGCTGAGGAGGCGCTGGGCATCAAGGACCCGTCATGCATTGTGCTTGATGAAATTGCAGGTATGTCGATCGCTCTGCTTGGTCTGCACTTGCCGCTGCGCTCCATGGCAGAGGCGGGCTCATGGTCGTGGGCAGGCTCCGGGGTCCTTGGCGTCGGAATGGCGTTCCTACTCTTTCGATTCTTTGACGTGCTGAAGCCGCCGCCGTGCAAAGCGCTTGAGCGCATTGGTGGCGGTTGGGGCGTGTTGCTGGATGACGTGTTGGCCGGGGTCTACGCGTGCATTGTGATGCACGTGGTTGGTCCGCTCGCACGGTAAGTGAGTGACGGTGAGTTACGGTGCGTGAGGTGCTGTTGGTGCCGGTGGTGCCGATGGTGAAGGCGCTGCCGGTGTTGCGGTCGTCACAGGCGCAGTCTTTGCTGGCGTCGGCGCCAAATCCGGATTCGCAGCAGGCACTGCGACCCGCGGAACGAACGCTTGCCGCGACATATCGATCGCCGCCAACGCCACCAGCTGTGCTACTTCGGCGGCAAGGCTTGCATCAATCTTCGCTACTTCATCAGTGACTTGGTGATAGTCCTCATGGTCTTCCACAGAGAAGAGCACAGCGGGCACTTTCTTAGCAAGAAATGGACCTTGGTCGCTGCGATCAAGCCAGTCGGGATGTTCATCAGTGCGCAACTTCAGACCGATTTCGTCATTGGCCGCGCGCAGCGCTGCGGTCACTGGTGCGCCAATCTCACCACCATCAATGTAAATCTGCCGTGCCGGACCGCGGCTAATCATGTCCATGTTGAAGACAGCGCGAATCTCCGCCAGTGGAACCGTTGGCGCCTTTGCATAGGCCTTGGAACCCAAGAGTCCTGCCTCTTCACCATTGAAGGCAATGAAGATCACTGTGCATGCGGGGCCTTGGCCTGCGGCGCTGCACGCCTTCATGGCGCGCGCGACGGCCAGCATGCCTGCAATGCCGGATGCGTTGTCATCGGCGCCGTTATAGATCTTGTCGTCACCACTGCGACGCGGGCGCATGTGGTCGTAATGCGCGCTGACGATGATGTAGCCCGTACCTGC
>CAMDCW010000010.1 GCA_945890745.1 Phycisphaera mikurensis NBRC 102666 | reverse complement strand
GGACTATCACCTTCTTTGGTCGGCCTTTCCAGGCCGTTCATACGGGTCGCTGTTTAGATCCGCGTTCGCTCGGCGCTACTTGCGGAGTCGCTGTTGCTTTCCTTTCCTACAGCTACTGAGATGTTTCAGTTCGCTGCGTTCGCTCTACTGGCCCTATACATTCAGGCCAGAGTTACCTTTCGGTAGGGTTGCCCCATTCGGAAATCCGAGGATCACAGCCTAGTTACCGGCTCCTCTCGGCTTATCGCAGGTTCTCGCGTCCTTCATCGCCTCTCAATGCCAAGGCATCCATCATGTGCCCTTTCAGTCTTGGCCATGCCTACCTGACCCCCGCTGGGGGCCGGTGCATGCCATGTCGGACTTTGCGGATCCGACATTCGATCACGTGTCAAACAACACACACGTGAACGACGACTCAATACTCGAGATCATTCTCGATTCAATTCAAATCAATTCAATTCAATTGTTGCACTGCCAGTCGCAGCTCTTTGCAAACCAAGGTCTGCAAATGCGTACGTGTCTGGGGTGCACGACCAACACTTCACTTGTCAAAGAACTCAAACCACTCTCGTGGCTGGAGGATCGGCAATGGTACAGAGATCTGCAAGTACGTCAAGGGGGTTGATGGGATCTTCAGCAGGAATTTTTGAAGATTTGATTATGGGAAATCGCCCTGTTATGAACCACCGAAAATGCGATTGGGCGCGCAGGTCACTGCGCGCCCAATCGCAAAATATGGCTTGTTTCTAGGGGTATTTGTGGCTATTTGCCTGTGCCGGGCTTGTTGCCACCACCTGCCCCACCACTTCCAGGACCCTTGGGTTTATCGCCACCGGGGCCGCTGTTCGCTGGCGCGTCCTTGGTGTCGCCCCCCGCGGGAGCCGCCGCATCGGCCTGCGCGCGCAATTTTAATCGATCAGAATCCTCATAGTCGGTGTACGGAACGCGAATCTCCGTGCCAGTTCCAGTGATCGAGCCAACAACAACGATGCCAGGACGGCGATCCTTGCCTGCAGTACTTGGTCCGCGTGATGTGTCGAGATCTTCAACAACATCGACGACGAAGTACTGCGTGGTGAAATCAACTGGCTGCGCACCCTTGTTGTCAATGCGACCGATTCGCTCGCCTGGCTGCACGCTGGTTTCCGACTTGCGCCACTGGCCACCAAGCAACTTGTAAACCTCTACTTGCGCAGAGCCAAGTGCCAGCGATCCATCACCAACAAGTGCGCGCGTTACGAAGAATCGCACGTCAGGCGAGACAGTGATCGATGTTGACCACTCGCTTGCGGCGGAGTCAATAGTGAACTGCGATGCAAGACCTTTGTCTGCTTGCTTCTGCACGAGCTGATTGCCCTTGCCGAAGAATGGGTTGTAAACGCGAGCAACGCAGCGATATTGATAGGTGCGACCGGGCAAGACCTCTAAGTCATGACCCCACACTAGGAGTTCATCAAGTGATCCCAATGTGGGCGCCTTCACCGCTGGACCGCCTGCTCCAGCACCGGGTGCTGCTCCGAGGGACTTCTCGAGAGCTGCGATCTCCGCTTCAACGCGGTTCAGAACCGCTGACTTGGTCTTGCGCTCTGCGAGCTTTCGCTTGGCATCCTTCAGATCATCCCCGGCCGAGGAATTGTTCTTACCGCTCATGCTGCCACCGGGGCCGCCGCCAGGACCACTGCCGCCCTTGCCGCCACCTTTACTGCCGGCCTTCTCTGCTTCCTTTTGGTCACGCTCATCCTTCTTGCGCGCCTCTTCCTTCTTACGCTCCGCTTCCTCATCAAAGATGCCACCAAGTTTTTCAAGTTCTCCACGCAGCGTTAGGGCGCGACGCTGCTTGTCTTGCAACTGGGTCTGCAACTGCAGATTGCGGCGGGTTGCACCAGCATCTGCACCGCTTGCGGAGGCTGCACCATCGCCCGCGTCAGCCAGCAGCACGGGCGAAACGAACGCGCCGTTCACTGTTTCGTAGAACGTTGGTTGAAGAATTTCTTTCTGATTGTCATCAGATCCGAGCAGCGCAAATACTTCGTCACGAACATCGGCTGCGGCGTTCTCAATGCGTCCACGGAAGGTGATTTCATCCGCACGATTGGCAAACACCGGGACGACCATTGGCGTGCCCCACGAACCATCAGCCGAACGCTCGCGGCGCTCGAAGGCGATGTCCACGACGTACGGGGTCTCTTGGTACCAAACGCCAGGAATGGCCATCAACGGTGGCGTTGCGTCCTTGCGCGAATCGGCGAGTTCCGCGCGGAGTCGCTTCAAGTCAATGCGTGCAAGCGGCGTGGTCCAGACCACATCTTTGGGACCGTCGATCTTCTGGAAGTCCGGGCGAGCGGCAAGAATCTTGGAAACTTTGGCTGCGTCCTTGGCAGAATCGGCAGTCAGTGCATCGGCGGTTTCCTGAACACCGCGCATCTGCAGTGCGGGAACAGTTGGCTCGAAGTACCAGATGTCGACTGCGGAAACTGCGTCCTTCACCAGCGCGCCGTTGAAATTCGGAGCAGTGCGAGCCAGGCTCTCCACCGGGGTGATTGGTCCTTTGATCGCGCTGGAAAAATCTGGCGCGGCAAGTTTCACCGTGTCGGTCGGAATATCGATGTCGCTCTTCTCGCTGTCGTTCAGGCGCGCGAGCAGCGCGTTGGCTTTGACCTCCAACAGCGCATCAACTTCGCCTGCTTGTACGGAGCGTGACCCGAGCTTGAACGACGGCGGGCTCAGGAACTGCCAGCCGACGATGGCTAACAGCCCGATGACCGAGACGCCGAGCACGATCTTCTCGAGATGCTGCTCGAACTTGTTGATTCCCTTGAGCTTCATGAGTATTCCGATGTGTGTTCAGGTAAGTGCGATTAGGTGGTCGGCTCAGTAGCAGGTGCGCTCGGCGCCGGATCATCAGTGGTGCGGCCGTCAGTGCCCTTGAGCGTCTGCAATTCACGGGGCATCAGCTTGGCGAGCCATGGACGCAGCCACACCGACTCGATGGTCAGTCGCAGTTCGGAGACCGGTGCTGCGCCGTAGATGTATCCCTCGTCTGCCGCTTCAAAGGCGTCCGTGGGGCGAACATCCATGCTGATGACCGTCATGAAATTCTGCCGCGCGATGGCATTCAGAACTTCCGGGATCATCGATGTAGCGACCACCAATCGAACGGTGGCAAAGCGCACGTCGTACATGGAGTTGGATACGCGACCGGTCATCGACTTGGCAAAGTCGTACGCCACAACGGCTTTGGGATCGAGCGGCGGCAACATGGGCGCAGGAGCTGCAGCTGCAACTTCAGCGCCTTCGGCTGGTGGCGTGCTTCCTTCAGCGGGGACTTCCTCGGTTGCCACGGGTGCCGCGACCTTTGGAAGAATGTCTTCTTTCACGCTGATCGATAGAACCCGCTTCACGGGCGCGTCAACAACGCTGCGGTACGGCTTGTTGGCTGCGGTGATGGCGTTGAGCACATCCTCAATGACCCAGAGGCGCCATTGCCACAAGAACATCTTGGTTTCCGAGGGTGGAGTACCTGCCTCGGTGGGGAGTGCTGGCACGCCAATATCAGCAATATCAGCATAAAACGATGTGTTTGCAGCAGCGTCGGCGTACAACTGCAATCGCTTGTCCACCAACGAACGCTGCAGTCGACCGAGTTGCTCTTCATTCAGCGATTTGCGATCGGCCTTGCGCTCGGCGGCAATGAATTGGTCTTGGCGGCGCTGCAATTGGTCAACCAAACTCTGGTCGGTTGGAGGCTTGCCGGCGCGGGCTTCCTTGAGGTCAGTGACGGCGCGGGCCTGCACTGCGTCGAAGACTTCCTCAGCGATGAGATTGACGTTCTCGCGCGTCACGGTCACGTCTTTGACGAGCTTGCCGCGACCCTGCTGATTGTGAGCAAGCGCAGTCTTCTGAATCGCCTGAGCGTCTGCGCGGAGGCGATCCGCAAGCTTGCGGTACGCCAACACGGTGTTCTCATTGACGACACCAACCTTCTGCTCCGCTGCAACACCAGGCAGCGCGATCTCGACTGATGACTTCTCATACTTCTCCAGGGCGGCCATCTCTTGCACACGCTTGGTGGCAGCTTCGTCACGCGCGGAATAGATGTCGCTGGAAATCCACCATGCGGTCACGGGAGCGACCACCATGACCGTGATTGATGCCACGATCACCGGGTGAGATTTCACCCAAGTCACCACCATTTTGGGGTTAAACTTGCTTCCAGAGGATCCTTCGGACGACGAGCCCCCGCCCCGCTTACCGAGCGAAGAGAGCGAATCACGAACTTTCTGAATGGCATCTGAGATTGCACTCATGGCTGGCCTCCTTCTGAACCGTCAGCGGCCGGCTCGCCTTCCGCGGGAGCCGCGGCTGGCGCGAGTTCACGACCGACGGGCGGTCGCAATTCAACAGTGAACTTGATGACCACCGTTGTTGCTGCCTTACCGACATATGCATTCGGAGCCAAGGGCAGTGATGCATCGCGGTCAATGTCAACGGGCTCTGCAGCGGATGACTTGATGGCAACGCGACTTGCTTTGCGGTCCTGCTTCGCTTCTGCCTTATTGCCGGATCCCGACGATCCGCCGGGTGCGTTGGCGTCGCCGCCAGGTGCACCTTGACCGAAGCCGGATGAACCACCGATCATTCCGCCTTTGGTTGTGACGATTGTCTCGGTGTTCTTGTTCTTACCACTGAACGTACCGGCGCCATCGACCGCAGCCGCAGTGTCCGCTTGCTGCGTGTCTTCACCACCGCCGCCGCTGGCTGCAGCAGTGGCTGTGGATGCACCGGCAACTGCGTTCAATGCCGTAAATTCAGGCACAATTCCGGTTGGTGGAATGATGATCTTGTACGGCGCGTCTTTGCGATCGGCGTGCTTGTTGAGCCAGTCGAGCATGCTCTTCTGAACGAATTCCTTCGCCGACTTGGTGTCGCGCGGAACGATGACGCGCATGGTGACATCCACTGTTCGCCGTGGTGATGGCGCGGAGAGGAACTTGTACTTGCCGGCAAGATCAACAAGCTCCACCGTGTTCCACTGTTCGTACGGAACGGGCGGCTTGGTGAGATCAAATTCCCCAAGCAACGGCTCTTGAGTGCCGGCGGTTGCCATAGCCGCATTGACGTCCGACACGATCCATGGCCACACCTTGCGATCCTCAAGCAGGAAGATCATGTTGTTGGCGAGCGCACCGACGTCAGCGGATGACTTGACTTCATCGAACTGCTTCTTGAATCCCTCGGCAGTCTGCTTCGTTCGCACGACGGAGCCAGGGACGTTCGACGATACGTCGCCGCCGGGGCGGTAGAACATCGCTGCCGAACCAAGGCACATCAGGACCGCTGCGGCGATGAACCACTTATTCTTTCGGCCCCAAACCTGTTCGCGAAGGCTTCCAACTGGGGACAGATTGATGGAAATCTCCGTCAATCCAAGGCCTTGCAGCGCGAGTCCCACCGCTGTGGAGAGGTTCATGGCGTTGGCAGCAAAGTCGCTGGCGGCACTGCCTTCCACCTTGATCTTCTCAAACTCCTCAAGGCGGCGAATCTCTACGCCCAGTTGGTCGCTCAGGAACTTGCGGAGTCCGGGAATACGGAACGTGCTTCCGAGACCAATGACTTGCGAGACCGGCTTGTCCGGATGCAGCGATTGGTAGTGACCCATGGAGCGCTGCACTTCTTGCAGCAAGTCATCAAAGACCGGGCGCATGGCGTGCATCAACTGCTTGGCATACTTGTGCGTGGCTGCTTCGGCCTTCAGGCGGTCGGCCTTGCCGTAGGGAACGCTGAACGCAGAGGCGATCGCTTCGGTGAAGTGGTGACCGCCGATTGGGAAG
This sequence comes from Phycisphaera mikurensis NBRC 102666, assembly GCA_945890745.1. GTDB lineage: Bacteria > Planctomycetota > Phycisphaerae > Phycisphaerales > SM1A02 > UBA966. The sequence continues at coordinate 25,238 of CAMDCW010000010.1, read as the reverse complement.
GTGCGAATCCAGCAACGACCGTCTTCGATCACCACCAGGTCACTGGCGCGCGTTCCAATATCAAGGAATGCCATCACGGGATTGCCGGCGCTGTTCAAGCCACGGTCATAGACCATGGCGTTGTAGACAGCGATCGGGCCCATGGTCATGCCAGCGGGACGAATGCCAAGCTCCTTGTAGAGACTCAGCCGTTGTGCGATTTTCTCCTTAAGAATTGCGAAAATACCCACTTCGTACTCAGGAGAATCTTCGCTTGCAAAGAGGTGGTAGTCCCATTCAACCTCTTCGAGAGGGAACGGAATCTGCTGCTTGGCTTCAAAGAGAACGGTCTGCGGAACGGCCTTCTTTGGAATCGGCGGCAGCTTGGCAAATCGGGCGAGACCGTCGTTACCTGGGACTCCCATCATGACTGCCACGCCCTCAATGGACTTTTGCTGCATGAACGAACCCAAGGAGATGCGGAGCATTTCCTCAATGTTCAGATCCGGCGTAGTGAGCACCTTTGGGTGCGGAATGACCACGAAGTCCGCGACGCGGACTTCGGTTCCGTCGCGCTCAAGGCGAACCGCCTTGATTGCGGCGCTTCCGACCTCGATACCCCATGCTGCCTTTGCTTTTGCCATGTGACGAGTGGCTCCTGCCTGCGGTGACCTGTGATGCTCTCCACCCTGCCCGCCGGAAGTCGGCGGACACGGGTGCAAGCCCTGCGATAATACCGGGTCAGATGATCCGGCCCCGGACCGACCGGGAACCAACCGGGGGGCACCCGTCGGGAGATGATTCGGACGAGACCCCGTGCGGGTTGCTGCGTAAGATCGGGTACTCTTAAGCGTTCTCCGGCATCACCCCGCGCGATGCCACGCGCATCACCTCCGCAGGCCCCTCAAAAATGGACCAGATGAACTCAAGCAACCCCATGAGTAACTCCCCCGCAACTCCAGTGCATTCGCCGTCTGGATCACCAGAGCGCATTGCAGCAGATGCTGAATTGATGCAGGAAATTGCGGATGCATTGGGTGATATGCGCCTTGAGGACATGGTTGATGACCGCTCCACCGCACACCGCGGCGCGCAGGTCAATGGCGAGCGGCAGTTGCGGGTGGGCACGGTGTTCCGCGTGCACGACGGCGAGGTCTTCATTGAGTTTGACGCCAAGCGCCAAGGCGTTTGCCCGGTTGCTCAATTTGAGGCAGAGCCGAAGGCTGGGGAAAAATACGAATTCTTCGAGGAGCGCTTTGACCCGTTTGAGGGCCTCTGGGTGGTTAGCCGCCCCGGCGCGACCCACAAGGGTGAGCTCAATAGCCTGTCCGCCGGCATGATTGTGGAAGCCCGCTGCGTTGGTATGAATAAGGGCGGCTTGGACATGGAAGTCTCGCACCACAAGGCATTTATGCCTGCTGGGCAAGTGGACATCCGCCACATTGAGGACATTTCGGTGTTCTTGGGCGAGAAGTTCCCGTGCAAGATTATTGAATTGCGCCGCGAAAAGGGCCGGATGGTCCTCAGCCGCAAGGCCGTGCTGCTTGAAGAGCGCGCCCGCATGCGTGATCAGGTGCTTGCAGAGGTGGAAGTTGGGCAGACCCGCACCGCCACGATCACCAGCATTCAGCAATACGGTGCGTTTGCGGACATCGGCGGCGTTGATGGCTTGATTCACGTTGGCGATATCTCCCACGAGCGAATCAAGGACCCTTCGGAAGTACTCAAGGCTGGTCAAGTAGTCCAGGTGAAGGTGTTGCGCATTGATCGCGACGCCAAGCCAATGAAGATCGCTTTGGGTCTCAAGCAAACGATGTCCGACCCGACATTGAATGCGCTCGGCGAGATTGAGGCAGGAGCATCGGTCACTGGTCGAGTCACCAAACTCATGGATTTCGGGGCATTTGTTGAAATCGCCCCCAGTGTCGAAGGCCTGATTCACGTCAGCGAAGTGGCACACCAACGTATCGATACGCCTGCGCAGGTTCTCTCCGTTGGTGAGGTCCTGCAAGTGAAGGTGCTGTCGGTTGATATGGATCGCAAGCGCATTTCGCTGAGCCGTAAGGCACTCTTGGAACGCCCTGAAATGCCTGCAGCGCCAAGCCGTCCGGGTCGACCGGGCGACAAGCGCGAAGAACGTGCTGCACTGCCAGCGCGTGCGGACGATCCAGCCATGCGCAAGTTGCGCGCGAAGTTTGCTGGCGCCCGTGATCTTAAGGGTGGCCTGAGTTAAGCGGTGAATGTGGCGCGTTTGTGTGATGCGCTGTGATGCACTGCGCTTAGGTCGTGTATTTCCCTACGCCGAAGGATCGTCGTGACGCAACGCCTTGAGCGTTCGCGTGGCGGTTGGTCGCGCAGTCACTAAATCATGCTCATGGTCGCTCCACCACTCGGGGAGGCATCGAACCACCACGATGGTGACGCCGTCCATGGACGTGCGGATGCGATTAGCGCGGCCGTGCGTGGTCTCAATTGTTTCGAACGATGGTTCCTCGCAACCGACGTCAACGAGCAGTTGCGCGATCTCAGATAACTCGGCGCGCGCGTACAAACGGATGTGTATTTCCGCGCCGCCATCAAAGTGGCCGCGGGCACCCCGCCCCGCCAGCAAGGTGGTGCCGGAAAAGCCGCGCTCGAGGAGGTCCATGAGTTCCGCAGCGAGCGCCAAGATGCCCTGCACACCCGCGCGGTAGCCCGCATCGCCGAGCGACTCCTGCGCCATCCCTTGCAAGTGCTTGCGCACCTCGGACTCGGTTGGAATGGGCGCGCCGCGCGAGAAACCAAGGGTAAATGCAGCCTGTTTGATGGCGTGATGAATGTCCGGCTCTACGCCACCCGCAAGCAATGCGGCGGCGCGGCGCGCAATGCGGTCACGGAGAACATTCATGCGTTGCGGCGCGCGGCTGGTGGAACTTCGGAGACATCAAGCGGCGTCTCAAACGGCCAGACGGCATCGGTTGGTTGTCCATCACATGCCTCGCGCAACAGGAGGTAGCCGCGCGTGAATGTTCCGACGATTAACGAGATGGCGGCGCCTGCAACGGCGATGGCGATCAAGAGAACCCACGCCCAGATGACGAGTGATCGTCCGTCGAGTGGTATGGCCCAGTGCTGCGGCGCGATAGCCAGTGCATGCATGGGTGCTGCACCGTCTGCACCGACTTCCACCATCGCGGCTGGGAACGCAGTGATCGCCCAACCAATGATGCGCAGAATGGCGAAGCCGACCGTGACAACGGTCAGCGAGGTGCCAAGGACAATCGTCCACAACATGGGACGCGCCAGAAAGTAAATGGCTCCGCGCTGTGAAGCATCAAGCGCGCTGAGGCCGTCACACGCAATGGCCGATGGCGCGTGGAATGTGCCCAACGCGGCAATGAGCAAGGCGATGCCAGCGATGGCGCCAACGAAGAGTGGCACGATGTAGAGGGCCGCACCGATCCATCCGCCGACGTTGGACCGAAACAGGAAACCCCATGCAATACAGGCAATTCCGACGACTGCGGCGATCGCCACGGGTGCAACCCATGACAGTAGGAAGGTGGACCATCGTTCCACGGCGTACGCAACGGCAGCGCCCGGACGGAGAAGTCCGCGGCCAGAAATCTGCACGGCTTCCATGCGAGCAAGAGCTCCCGCACCCACCGCAAGCACGAGCAACGCCCATGCTCCAAAGACCGCGGCAAACGCGGTGGACCGCACCGCGCATGCGGCAGGAATGTCTATGACGGTTGCGCGGAATCCAGCGGCAATGGGTCGAACATCAAGGGTGAGTGCGCCGTCGATGATGGCCGCGCAGGCATCGGCTTCTGCAGCAGCGAGTGCCTGAAAGTTTCCGAGCGGCGCCAGCGAGGCGGCACGACGCGCCGCGGCTGCAACGCGCTCAGCCTGTGGATCACTGCCCAGTTCATCGGCGCGAATAGCGAGTGCTGCAGCCAATTCTGCGGCCGGAATACGAGCACCTTCAAAGTTGCTATCCGGAACATGCTGCACGGCGAGACGACGAAGCGTTCGTTGCGCATCGTCTTGCTCGGTGTCATCCCATGGTTCCGCCAGCAGCCCGGGCGGGTCGATGGAGGCGCCGACCGACGCATCCCACGCTAATCCCGGCACCCACAGGAGCAGGGCGATCACAAATCCGACCACGAGGCGATGGGGTTGAGCTGCCGTTCCAAGCGCGCCTGCAATCCATGCCAGGCGCGAAAAGGGCACAGCGTCCGATGCTGCAAGTTGAGCTGATCGATCCACGTGCGGAATCGTAAAGGAAATGAACCGGATCCGTTCCCGTAGCAAACGACCAGCGAGGCGCCTTGCTGCGCGGGCAGACCACGGCGGAATATCTCATAACCGCGCAGCAGTGCCTGAAACGGAAAGGGAACGTTGGCAGAACATTGAAATTAACCGCAAATCACTAGGCATCGACGGTAACCCGCGCTACTGTGGTTCTGATGGATCTTCACCCCGATGCCCCAACACTTGAACGCCGACACCTTCGGCGGCGCTGTGTGCAGTGCGGCTTGGCGGCGGATTCCATTGAGGTGCAAACCCGCGATCAGTGCCCGCGATGCGGATGCGACTTGGCGGCGCGTCCGCCGCGCAGTTACGCAGAGATGGAGGGGCTCTTTGACTTGCCTCCAAACGCTGTGGCGGTGGATGCGCAGGTCCGCGCCCGAGCCGATGCGGCATCAGCGCGCTGGCTTCTGGTGGTAGTGGCGGTGGGCATTGCGGCCATCGCGACACTGGCGGCAACCATGCTGATGGCCGGCACGCGGATCTGAGTGTCAACACGCGGATACGGGTGGTGGCACGCGGATCTAAGTGTCCGCACGCGGGGTTGCTGGAGCAACGTTCACTCTTGCGATGAATCTGCCCCCAATCCGAGCCGAGGGAACCTACCCTGCGCGGATGCAATCGCACCTTGATTCAATTCTGAAGCGGATCGACTCTGATGAGCGCGGGGCCATTGAGCGCCTCTGCGATTTCCTACGCATCCCCAGCATCTCGACCGACCCGGCGCACACGGCTGATGTGGCGCACGCGGCGGAATGGTTGGTGCGCGACCTGCGCAGCATGGGATTCAATGCTGCAAGCGTGCCGACCATCGGCCACCCGATGGTGCTTGCCACGCATCCAGGGACGGGCGGAAGCGGCGCACCGCGCGTCCTCTTCTACGGTCATTACGACGTGCAACCTGCAGACCCCATTGAACTGTGGGACAGCCCGCCATTTGATCCGCAGTTGCTTGATGGCCCACACGGCAAGCGCATCGTTGCGCGCGGCGCCGTGGATGACAAGGGGCAAGTGATGATGTTCCTTGAAGCGCTCCGCGCGTGGCACGAAATTGCGGGCGGTCCGCCCTGCCCCGTCACGTTGATGATTGAGGGCGAAGAAGAATCCGGCAGCGTCAGCTTGGAACCATTCATGAACGCGCACCGCAAGGAATTGCAGTGCGACGTCGCAGTGGTGAGCGACACTGGTATGTGGGACATCAATACTCCTGCCATTACCACCAGCCTGCGCGGACTGTGCTACCTAGAGGCAACACTCACCGGCCCTTCGCATGATTTACATAGCGGGATGTACGGCGGAAGCCTGCGCAATCCGATCAATGCATTGGCTGCGATGATTACTTCGATGCACGATTCATCCGGTCGCGTGGCGGTCAAGGGTTTCTATGACGGAGTGCTTGAACCAACTGCGGAAGTGCTGGCCAGCTGGCAGAAACTTGGGTTTGATGAAGCAGAATTCCTAGGCGAAGCGGGCGTTCGCGTTGGTTGGGGCGAAGTGGGTCGATCATGTTTGGAGCGCACATGGAGTCGACCAACGTTCGATTGCAACGGCATCTTTGGCGGATACACGGGCATAGGGGCCAAGACAGTGATTCCATCAAAGGCCACGGTGAAATTCAGTTGCCGACTGGTGGCTGGGCAAGACCCGGAGCGAATCAAGTCGCTGGTGGAAGCACATCTGCAAGCACAGGTACCACCGGGATACACGTTGGAGATTCAGTCCCACGGAGTGAACCCCGCCATCCATGTACGCACCGACTCGCCGTTTGTTGCGTGTGCCTCGCGCGCATTGAAGCGCGTGTTTGGTCGCGATGCGGCGTTGATCGGCAGCGGCGGTTCCATTCCGGCGGTGGGCAGCATTCAGCGCATTCTTGGTGTTGACAGCCTGCTGGTTGGATTTGGTCTTGATGACGACCGCGTGCATAGCCCCAATGAGAAATTTGAGGTGACCTGCCTGATGAATGGCGCGCGCAGCCATGCGGCGATGTTGGCGGAATTTGGAGCGATGACTACTTGAACGAGCGCGCACACTGGTACCCACGTGCTTGGATGCAGCGCGTCGCGTTGGTGATGGCGACGTGCGGCCTGCTGTGTGCTGCAGCACGTGCTGCGGATGTCGATATTGCACTGGTGCGTATGGGTGTTGGCAATCATGTGCGCCCGGGGGATCCAACCGCCATCTTGGTGCGCGTCACCAGTGGAATGCAAGCGCCCGTGCAGGCCCGCGTGGAATGGGTGGTGGTGAACGCGGACGGCGATATGGCGCGGTACGCCCGCGATGTAGCGCTTGCGCCCGGAGCACCGGTGGAACGGTGGCTGTACGGAGTGACGCCCATTGTCAGTTCCGCGGCACAGACGGCCGTGGACAAGGTCACCATCGTGCGCGTGTTAGAGATGCAAGATGGGCGCGTGCAACGGGTCTTAGGTGAGAAGCGCATCGATGGAAGTACCGGCGAGGAACCAGCTGTCCCGGTGGAGACCACTGAGAGCCTGATTGGCGTGATCGGTGATGGCCGCGCTGGATTGGCCGCGCTGGCAACGCCAACGCCCAATCTTGGATTCATTGCCTCGATGAATGAGCTGACCAAGATCGCGCGGGGCATTTCCGCGGGTGACCTACCCGACCGTTGGGAGGGTCTCGCAAGTTACGAATCGATCATTTGGACCAACGCCCCACTGCAGAGTGTGGGCATTGATCAAGCGCGCGCGCTTCTTGACTGGACGCGGCGCGGCGGCAACTTTGTGATCGTGCTGCCAGAGGCCGGCGATCCGTGGGGATTGGGCGGACAACGTAATCGAACACCGTTTGCGGAGGCGCTCCCGGAACGCGCCGAACGCCGCGACGCGGTTCCAGTAGCGGAGTTGCTTCCAGTACTCACGCGCAGCGGTGCACTACGCAATGCCGAAGCCCGCACCAGCATCTGGACATTTGCGAACGATCCGGGCAACGGATTTTCGCCACTCCTTCTTGCACCCGCACCGGTGGACGCAAACACCGGAAACGTGGCGACCGACGGAACGATCGCCGGGCGCGCCTTGGCAGTGCGAAGGCCATTTGGATTTGGATTTGTCACCGTCATCGGAGTGGATGTTGACGGACTTGATCGCCGCGCACTGACCGCCGACGGAATTCCGCAAGCAGATCAATTTTGGAACCGCATCTTGGGAAGGCGCGCGGATGCACCGGGACCAACCGAGTGGGCCGCACTCGCTGAGGCCAAGCGACTTGAAGCGCGCGGCGGCTTAGTCATTCCGGCGGATGGCGGATCACTGGTCAACCAGTTCATCGGACTGCGCAGCCAAGCTGCGATCGGCATCCTTGGACTACTGGGCGCCTTTGCGATCTATTGGATGATTGCTGGTCCCCTTTCGCACTGGGTGCTGCGTGGCGCAAAGCGGCCGCAATATGCGTGGCTGGCATTCGTCATTGTTGCCGGCGTTGCCACAGTGATCGCATGGGCGGTCACCGGAAGCTTTGAATTGAAGTCCGGGCGCGTGCAGCATCTGACGTTCGTTGATCGCATCGAACGCCCGGGAGCGCCCAGCGAAGAGCGTGCACAGATGCGGGCGCAGTCGTGGTTTAGCGCTGAATTGCCGGGCTATGGAACGGCGAAGGTGGCAGTGCAGCATGGCGACGGTGGCGCGGGCAGCGACCTGCTCACCAGTTGGTTCCCGCCGCCCGCTGGAAATCCAAGCGGATTTCCGGATACTGAAACGTATGAAGTTCCCTCCGCTTCGCCAGCTGCATACACGCTGCCATCGCGCGCAACATCCACGGTGTTGCACTCTTCGTGGATGGGAATTGCGCTTCCAGCGTGGCATGGCACACCACGCGAAGTGAGTCAACGACAACTGCGGCAAGACATCACTTGGGGCGCGCAGCCGCGCATCGTGCTGAGCGGTGCATTGATGCACTCGCTGCCCGCACCGCTTGAGAATGTGATGATCATCCACGTGACTCCATTTCACGGCGCCGCGCGATCGATGATTGGGAACACACCTCCCCTCATCACACCGAGTGACGGCATGCCGTCCTACGCACGTGTGGCGCGGCTTGCACAGTGGGACCCGGAAGTGCCTCTTGATGTTGGACTCTCACTGTATGGACAAGAGTCTTCACCCGAAGGCGCCAAGCGAAGTGTGACACCGGGTCTTGCACGTGACACCGGAGTAACCAGCGCAGCCACAACATTCAAGGCGCTCTGGTATGAGCCAGTGCTCGCTAGCGCCGTTGCCGCCTATGACCCTGCATCGGCGCTCACCAAGGATCAACGTCTGGATATGTTGCAGCTGTACGCCATGCTGGAGCCGCCGAGTTACGTGATTGATCCGAAGCTGCCTGCCGTTGGTTGGCGCGGCGATGCGGTCCGTGTCGAGCGTGACTTTGCGCGCAGCGTGGACATGTCGCGCTGGTGCTCGACGCCGTGCCTGATTGTCATTGGAAAGATCACCGACAGCGGCAGTGGCTCACGAATTGACCTGCCGTTTCCGTTCACTATTGATGGCGACGAGCCCCGCGCCGATGGGGTGACGTACGTCCGCGTGGTGTTCCCACTACCAGCGGTTCCGGGCGCAATGATTACCCCGGTTGCTGCCACACGGGCAAGTACCAGCAAATGATCGACCGGGTATCGCCCCAGTTCGCACACTCTCTTAGAATGACCGCACCATGCCGATGATCGAGACGATCAACCTCACCAAGAAATACGGTGACCTGATCGCACTGAACAACCTCAACCTGCAGATCGATGAAGGCGCGTGCTGCGGGTTCATTGGCCCCAACGGCGCCGGCAAGACCACCACCATCAAGATTCTGGCGACGCTTCTGAAGCCCACGTGGGGCGAAGCGCGGATTGATGGAAAGACCGTCGGCTACCAGAATCCACTGATTCGCCCGGTCATCGGATTTGTACCGGACTTCATGGGCGCGTACGACGACATGTTGGTCAACGAGTACCTGCAGTTCTTTGCAGCGTGCTATGGGATTCACGGCGACAAGCGCGAACGCGCCATCCGAGATGTGCTTGATCTCACCGATCTCAACTACAAGGCCGATGCAGAGGTGAACGGTCTCAGTCGCGGCATGCAACAGCGCCTCAGTGTTGCACGTGTCCTGCTGCACGATCCGAAGGTGCTCTTGATGGACGAGCCCGCATCGGGTCTCGATCCACGCGCGCGCATTGAGATGCGTGAACTGCTCAAGGAACTGCGGCGCATGGGGAAGACCATCATCATCTCCAGCCACATCCTCCATGAACTTGCAGACATCTGCAACATGGTGGCGATCATTGAGCGCGGCGAACTCATTTACGCCGGCGCAGTGCGCGACATCATGCAGAAGGTTGGCAGTGGCACCGTGGTGCAGATTGCCGTGGAAGATCGGCACGCAGAGGCGGCCGCACTCCTCGGAGCGGTCAAGGGCGTTGCCAAGGCAATCATCGTGGAGCGCGACGGCATGAAGCCGCGCATCGATGTGGTGCTTGATGCCGCCGCACCGGTGGCGGTGAGCGACCTCCCGGCGCGCTTAATTACTGCAGGATTTCGACTCATCTCCATGATTGAGGAGCCGATCAATCTGGAAACTGCGTTCATGCGGCTCACGAAGGGAATGGTGGCTTGATGCGCGTTGTCCTCCTTTCATCACGCGCGCGCGCGGGTACTGGCGAAGTGCTGGCGCAGGTCCGCGCGACGATCGCCCGACATGCCACCGTGGTTGGCGAGTTTGACGTGAACGACACGCTGCCCTCCGACCTGAAAGCCGATCGGGCCGTGGTCATTGGTGGCGACGGAAGCATCATGGCTGCGCTGCGAATTTTCATGGCTCACGCAACGCCGGTGGTTGGCGTCAACACTGGGCGCCTGGGCTTCTTGGCGGAGTTTGACACCGCGAGCCTGGAGACACATGCCACCGCGATCTTCGGTGCAAACCCATTGATCCGGCAGCGCATGGTGTTGGCGGTCACCGTACGGGCAGCTGACGGCACCACCCGATACGAAGGTATTGCGGTGAATGACTGTGTGGTGACGGCCGGTGCACCATTTCGGATGATCGAATTGGCACTGCGTCTCGATGGTGAGAATGGCCCGGAGTTCCTTGGCGATGGAATCATCATCGCCACTCCGGTGGGCAGCACCGCCTACAACGCAAGCGCTGGCGGTCCGATTGTTCATCCCGATGTCGAGGCGATCATCGTCACGCCGAACGCGGCGCATTCGCTGGCGTTCCGTCCGGTGGTGGTACCGGCTAGTTTGGCCGTTCAAGCACACGTGGTGCGGGCGAACGAAGGGACAACGCTGGTCCTGGACGGGCACATCAACGTCTCGCTGCGCGTGGGTGACACGGTGGTCGCCAAGCGCCACCATGACATGGCCCGAATCGTGGCGCGGCCGGACTCGAGCTACTGGGAGACACTGGTTGACAAGATGCGCTGGGCGGAAAGCCCCAACTACCGCGCGCCCGGTTCGTGACCGCCCGGACCCCTCGGCGGGAAGTACGATTCCCGCCCCATGATCGACATTCGCCAGCTGCGTGAGAACCCGGAACGCTTTCGCCAAGGCGCCCGCGATAAGAATGCGGCGGTGGACTTTGACCGTCTGCTGGCGCTCGACACCGAGCGGCGCGAGATTCTGCAGAAGTTGGCATCAAAGCGCGCTGAACAGAACAAACTGAGTAAAGAGATCGGGCCGCAGATCGGCAAGCTCAAGGGTCAACTCAAGGGGATGGAAGGCGCCGCACGCACCACGGCCGAAGCGCAACTCTTGGAGTTAGAAGCAAAGCCGACCGCCCTCAAGGGCGAAGTTGCGCTCTTAGAAGATGCACTGCGTTTGGTGGAGCCACATTGGAATGACCTACTGCTGCGCGTGCCGCAGCCGCCAGCAGCGGATATCCCGCGCGGCGCCGATGCGAGCGGTAACGTGGAATTGCGCACGTGGCATCCAGCAGGCTTCAATCCCGCAAAGAGTTTCACAGCGAACAAAGGATTTGCGCCCAAGACGCACCTTGAGTTAGTGCGCGACCTTGGACTTGCAGACTTTGAGCGCGGTGTGAAGATGGGCGGCACCCGTCACTATGTTCTGACTGGCATGGGTATGCGCCTGCACCAAGCAGTGCTTCGCTACGCGTTCGATCACATGGTGGAGAAGCATGGATTCACCGCGATGGGCGTGCCGGTCATCGTGCGCGAAGAATGCATGCAGGGAACCGGCTTCTTCCCCTTCGGGCGCGAGCAGGCGTACCACGTTGAGGAATCAGCGCGCGGCGGCGGCCATGATCTGTTCCTCACTGGCACCGGCGAAGTGGGTCTGATGGGAATCCACGCCGACGAGATTCTGCCGGAGAGTGCCCTACCACTCACTTACACCACGGTGAGCACCTGCTTCCGCCGCGAAGCTGGCGCTGCTGGCAAGGACACCGCGGGTCTCTACCGGATCCACCAATTCGACAAGGTGGAGCAAGTGGTGGTATGCCGCGCAGACGAGGCGGAGAGCCGCGCGTGGCACACCAAGATGCTCGGCTTCGTGGAGGAGATCCTGCAGTCACTTGATCTGCCCTACCGCTTGCTGCAGTGCTGCACGGGCGACCTGGGTATGAAGAACGAAGACATGGTGGATGTGGAATGCTGGATGCCGGGTCGCGGCGACGCTGGCTCGGACGGCTCACCAACCGGTGAGTACGGCGAGACCCACAGCGCAAGCCGGCTGGGCGACTACCAATGCCGCCGCCTCAACCTGCGGTACAAGGACGCGGAAGGTCGCACACACCATGCCTATGCACTGAACAACACGGTCATTGCCAGTCCGCGCGTCTTGATCCCACTGCTTGAGATCCATCAGAACGCTGACGGAACCGTCACCATTCCGGAACCGCTGCGCGTGCACATGGGCGGACGGACGCGGATTGAAGCGCCGATCAAGCGGATGCCCTGACGCGAAGCAGACGACATTCCACTTACACGGGGCCAGCCGCGCACACGCCGCGACTGGCCCCTGCTTGGCTGATTGTTTATCGACGACGACGCGAACTCAGTAGCCCGACCACACCCAAGAGCGCCACCGCACCCGGTGCGGGGGTTCCGCATCCAAGGACCTTATCCGACCAACCGTCACCCGCACCACCACGGAATCGGACAGCCATGGCATTGCCATCGGCATTGGGACCAAACGCAAATTCCGCCGTGAGCGCTGCAAGCACAGCACTTGAGCCAGTGATGCTGAAGTTAAAGGTGGCCGATGATCCCGCGGCGATGCCGCCAGTAGGCGAACCGCCACCAATCCAGTTGGCGCCCAATGCACCGCCAGCAGTAAATGTGCCGAATGGCGGTGCGCTGACTGCAGACATGGCCAAGAAGTTTGCGTTACTGCAGGAAACAAACGAGATACCAGTGGTACCAGCAGCCTCGTTCAGTGCCAAGCCGGTGATATAGCCACCGTTAGCAAGCAACGTGGTGTTGTTCAGGACGATCGAGACGGATGCCGTGGAGCCGCTCGAATACGAATACGTCACCACTGCAGAAAATAGTCCTTTGCTATTGACACCCTCGCTCGATCCGCACGGGATCCACGAATCGGTAGATACGACCGCGTGCGCGGACGTGGCAGCCAACGCTATTGCAGTTACCGCAACAATTCTTGAGTAGCGTTCGAACAGTTCCATGGGATTCTCCTGGCAATTGTTCCGCGCCCGATTCGGAAACGTGTGGGATTGAAGGGAGTAATACAAGGCCGGCATACGGGCGTTGCGCGACCGAATCCCAAAGATATGAATTGCGCGCACGGTTTCAATCCAACGACAGCCAATCACGCCCAAAGCGAGCAGATGTCACAGCAGACACGAGGAACTCTCCTGTCAACAACCTCGTCAAAAACAAAAGCGCGCGCGGAGTGTTGTCCGCACGCGCAACGAAGTGAAATTGTCCAGCGAGCCCTTAGGCCTGCGTGATGCCCTCGCGTATCGCAAATCGGATGAGGGCCGAGCGCGAATCAATGCCGAGCTTCTTCATGATCCGTTCTTGGTGACCATCGATCGTCTTGGGGCTGCGCGAGAGCGTTTGAGCGATCTCAATGCGCGATTGACCGGTTCCGATCAGACGCAGCACCTCGATCTCGCGCGCGGTCAGTCGGTCGACCAATGTGCCGGGCGCCACTGACGTACGACTGGACCGCCGCGATGTGCCTGTACCGCGCGGTATCCCATTCGGTGCGCACTTCGCCAGAACTCGCGGAGTCATTACGAATGACCCCGGTTGGCTGCGAGCAACGCGCTTGATTGCATCGATGATCTCGTTCATTTCGTCCCCCTTGAAAAGGTACCCGGATGCATTGCTACGGTATGCCGCAGCGAGCAGGCACTCTCGGACATGGGACGTTAGCAATGCAAACCGAACCATCGGAAAATTTGCATGTAACTGGCCGGCGACTTCAAAGACGTCAGGACCAGGCATGTCTACATCGAGCGTGATGACATCCGGCCGACACACGGCAACATTCTCAAGGAGATTGGCCGCACTCGGAAACCCGGCGACAAATTCAATATCCGGATGAAGTCCAACTTGAACCTTTATTCCTTCGAGCAGGAGCGCGTGGTCGTCCACGCACATGAGACGAATCACTGTTTCCGCTGTCCCCATCAACTTGCTAAGTACCTTCTTGCGTGCAAGAATCTTTGTAGCACTCCGGGCAATCGCCGCGTCGTTCTTCGGCTCAGGCATGATCCGTACTTCCATGAATAATCTCGCACGCACGATTGATGCCGACGAGCAAGTCTTCGAAATCCTCTGCGCGCTCGACCGCTCCAGTGGCGATGTCGCGCCAATCCTTCCGCTGCAGCCGATGCGACTTCCCGAAGAGAATGACTTTGCGCCCATGGCGTTTGGCACTCCAGACAAGTGCATCATGAGGCGTCACGATGCGTGGATCGACGAGCCAGACATCCGCTTCAGCAGCGTCATCAAGCTTCACAGACTCATACCCGTTCGAAATCAGTACCGACTGTACGAATGCAGCAGCACGACCATCGGCAAGCGAAACGGCCACCTTGATATTGAATGACGGGCGGTGTTGCGTGGCAAACGGCAATTCAAGCGAAATGGTCGTTCCGGTACCTTCCTTTGATTCGACCATGACTGACCCGCCTGCCTGCTTCGCAACGCGTGAAACGAGCGCAAGACCAAGCCCGGAACCGAGACCGCGGGGCTTGGTCGTGAAGAACATGTCTAACGCGCTCGCACGTACAGCCTCCGACATTCCGATGCCATTATCTTTGACGGACAAGACGATGGAGCGCCCATCTGGCGCCGCGACAGCTGCGATCCGAACATGACCGCGCCAGTCGGCTCCGCGTGCAGCGATTGCCTCGCCGGCATTAACGAAGAGATTCAGAACGGCCTGAGTCAATGCCGACGCCGTCACTCCAACTGGAGGGAGATCACCGCGGATCGCGACCTTGACTTCGGTATGGACAGGAAGTGACTTACTGAGTAGCGCGCCGGTGCCGGCCCACCATGCGGCAAGCCGTATGCCTGCACCGGAATCCTGTGAATTTTCATCGCTGTTGACAAGGTAATGGAGTCCGTCCGCCAACTGCTGTAAATACCGAACGCCGTCCATGATCGCGGTCACATGATCCGTGTCTCCTGGTTGGCTCTTTACTACAGGCGCTACAGAAAGTGCATTAAGGTGCGCACGAATCGGAAACAACACATTGTTCATGTCGTGACCAAGTCCAGCAGCAAGAGTGCCAAGAGCCGCAAGACGGTCTGACTGCCGAAGCCGTGCAGCCGTTGCGCGGCGTTCAGTCAAGTCACGGATCACAGCAGTAAAAATCGGCTGGTGTTCGACTGCGGACACCACCAGTTCCACTTCTAATTCTGCGCCATCCTTGTGCAGCGCGCGAATTTCGTGCCGTTGGATCACGAAGTTCTCAAAGCCGTCCGAACTGATGGACTTCACGAGGCGCGACATCCATTTCTCGCGGTCGCGCTCCGGCAAAATGATCCCGATGCTCTGACCGATGATGGAGATGGGTTGGTATCCGAGAATTGATGCGGTCGCGGGGTTCGCTGACCAGATTCTGC
The DNA here is from genome assembly GCA_945890745.1 of Phycisphaera mikurensis NBRC 102666. GTDB lineage: Bacteria > Planctomycetota > Phycisphaerae > Phycisphaerales > SM1A02 > UBA966. Next base: position 9,898 of record CAMDCW010000010.1, on the reverse strand, counting down.
CCCGCGGATCAATCGTCAGGATGGCGTCTGGCACACTGTCGAGCACGGAATGCAGACGCGCGTCGGACTGACTCGCCATGACACCAGCCATGCGCCATTCGATGAAATCCGCGGCCTGGCGAGCGAGGAGATCCAAGACGTGCTGATCGCGTTCATCGGTCGCCCCGGGGCGATTCGATAGCGTCGTAATAGATCCGATCATGTGTCCCTGGCGGCTCATGAGCGGAGTCGCATGAAAACCACGGAATCCGGATTCGATGGCGGCGATCAGTAGTCGATCTGGCTGAGGGGTCTTGATAGCACGGAGATCCGGAAATGAAAGATGACCATTCTGTGGATCAAGTACCGACTTGTCACTGACGCGACACATGCGCGACACGCCACCAGTGTTTGCGATGACCCGTGCAGGAATGTCTCCGTGCGACATAACTCGAATAAATCCGGCATTGAAACTGGTGACGTCGACTGCGACACCGAGCAACTCTGCGAGAAGCGGCTCCAAGTCACCGTTGTTCACTAGTAGCGCGCTCACGGCTCGAACGCGTGACCAAACCGAAAGGTCCGATGCGATCCGAACTCGCGCGTCCGCTAGTTCGTCGGCCAAAGATGTGCGCTCTGAATCGGGCATGGCTAGCGGTGGCACGTTGGACTTACGGGTCCAAACTGGGGACTTGTGCCCCGGTAAAGATGATGAACTTTGATGGTCGCGCATCGATGTAACCCCCGCTCCCCTTCGAATTTACGGTCTTGGCGTCCCCCAAACAGGTCTTAATTTCCAAAACGAGGAAAATTGTCACTAAAGCCGGTCGGTTTATAGGGAAAAGTTCTCGGAAGTCACAGGCAGAGCAGAACGGTGGTACTTCGACGCGGATCCGCGCATCCGCCCATGGCAGGTACGAACAAACGGGCGTTGTTGCGGGGCGCATGCCCAACAAACCAGTGCTCCCCGGCATGTGCGATTCACCGACATTTACTGTATCTCCGACAGAATCACGTACTTCTGTTCATGATGCGCCCGCGCGTTGCCGATCAGTTGACTGCAACGGCGGATTCGCTATCCTCCCCGTCCGCCAATGACATTCCCCTGTAGCTCAATTGGTAGAGCGGGCGGCTGTTAACCGCCAGGTTACTGGTTCGAGTCCAGTCGGGGGAGTTTAAGGGTCGCCTCGAAGCCGAGGCGGCCCTTTTCGTTGACTGCAGGCGTGGGCTGGACGGTGATGGGGGTGATAGACCGTTCGACAAATCCGGACCAGTTCCTCTCGCCTCGTCGACCGAGCAAACGAACGACACCAAGTTCCGTCGACCCAGGCCGTGGCTGTGCTACGTACGGCCGCTGAATTGTGGGGAAGCGCGCAGGAACGCCCCGTCGAACTGACGACGGACGGAAACGCACTCACCATCCGCCCGATGACTGAAGGCACCAAGGGCGCACGCGTCGCACGATCGCTCAAGCGAGTGAACGACAAGCACGGGAAGGCACTAAAGCGACTGGGGGAGTGAATGCAGCCGGAGTTTCTTGAGGTCGAAGACGTCCTCCAGATCCACATCACGCGCAACCACCCATTGCTGACTTCCTTCGAGCGCATTCGGTTCGGTGAATGCGGAGCGTGGCTGTGATTGGTAAATAGGTGTCGTTCAGGATGCACTCATCCGCGCCGTGCAGTCGCTGAAGCAAACCGACTCGAAGTCGAGGCGGGAGCGGGTCGGGCTGCGCCGGACGCCGCACCCTGCCCCACAAACGCTCGGTCGGCCGTGAAACGGAGAGCGCGATCAGGGGCGTTAAAAAGAATGTTCAAAATCTGGCAGATTGGCCTGTCACAGCGGGGCGGGTCAGACGGTGTTAGGGGTGATGGAACACCGTACATCGAGTCACACATGTGACACTCCGTACCGGGCACATGGCTGGCACTCTGCCCGTGACGGAAGGCGCTTCGCAACCACCTCCTCGGGACGGTGCCGCTTCCTGTTCAAACGCATCAAGCGGAAACTCCTCTCGGCCCCGTGGGCCGCGAAAGTCTCTCATAGCGGGTGGGCCTGTTCAGCGCACCCCTGTCAGCGGCGCGAGGTTGCGCCGAAGTTCGGATTGAAGCGAATTCTCACTAGGGAGTCGACGAAATGAACGAAGTCGCGTGCAAGCGTCTGGGCGAAATGGCGGCGGTGCTCGTCGCGCTGCTAATCGCAGGTACCTGTTATGCGCAAGTTCCGACCGCCGAGTACTTCGATTGCATCAAGGCGAGAATTTGCCGTGGCGCGGCAATCGATCGGCATTGCCTTGGGCAGGGGTTTTTCTGTAACGATGACAACAGCTGCAAGCCCACCAAGGATGGATCTCCCGACGGCTGCAAGTGGGAATGGGTTTACTACTGCGATGGGCCGACGCTCAATCTCTGCCAGGTCTTCACTGCGGGATACTTCTCGACCAACTGCAGTCCTTCCTGCGAGTGGCTCTTCTACAACCAATGTGCATGCTCGTGCGCCGACCTTACAGGCGGATTCGAGGCTGGTTTCGAGACATACTGCAATACTGTGAAGCGCCCCAAACCCTAAGTCCCGCCGTGAATCATCAGCCATCACCGGAGTTTTAACTCCCTGACCCACTCTGGAGCACAACCATGATGCACACCCTCATGATCACCGCCGCTTTGGCGAGCGGACTGGCGCTGAACCCGGCCGGAGAGTCTGCGCGCACGAATCTTGAGACCTTTGTCCGCGGATGCCAGGCTCGCCAGGCCGAGCTCAGCAGTTTCCACGCGAACGGGAAGGCCCTTCGGGCCATCACCTCGGACGGAGTCGCGAACGCCATCGGAACACTCGTTTCGGGCGGCAGCGAAGTCGACTCGGCGTCACTTGACTCGCTTGTCGACGCGTTCGTCGCGCAAACTGCGCATCGTGAGTGCTACGACTACTCGATCTGGACCAGCGGGCCGCGCGTCGTCGTCGATCGCGTCCGAGACGACCTGCGGGACAACATGATCGCCTACCTCCGCTCTCTGGGTCGTGATCCGAAGCCCCACGAGGCACTCAGGACGGAGCGAATGTTCGTCACTGAGGCGGGGCAGACGATCGGTATCCGTGACTCTGAGACTGTGACGAGAGTCGAGCACTTCACACGCGATCGCATCCTCAACCGCCTCGACTTCACCCTTGTGGACGTTTCGCCGGTGCTGGACGACGCGCTCCATACCGGGGGCCTCACTCGCTCCTTCGCGCCAGCTACCCCCGTTCCGGGTGTTGGAACGATGGTCTTCTCTCGGACGAACAACGGCAAAACCGATGACATCGTGTGCACGGTGGACATGAATCACGGATTCAGGCCGATGTCTGTCCGCCAGGTCACAGATGGGGTTCTCATGAGGGCGGTCGATTTCCTCTACTCCACTGCCGAGACGGGGGCATTTCCGGCCGCGGTTCTCAATCGTCTGATGCAGAATCGCGATCCGGAGCCCATGGTGACCGTCGAACTCTTCGTGTTCAAGAGCTGCAAGGTCGGCGACGCCGTTTTGGTGCCTCAGCTGCGACTCCCCGCGTTGCGCAATGAGGTGACCGAGACTCAGGACGGTTCACTCATGATCGCGCGCGAGATGCCCTCTGCGTTGCGCTCAGCGTCCGCAGAGAGCCGTCTAGCGGTGGCACTCTCGCGAATCCTGGACAATTGGGGCTCAACGGATCCCGAGTATGACCTCGATGGCGACGGCATCGTTGCTGTCGGCGACATCGAGCGCGCGGAGGCGACTTTCTGAAGAGTGCGGCAGACTTGGATGCGACACCGTGCTTGTGCAAAGCGGACCCGCAGAGCTCAATGCAGCCTCCGCAAGCTGAGGTAAGGATGTTCCACAAGCCTGGAGAGCAACGCCATGCGCGTCCGAGTCTCGTGCTGTGCGTTGTCGCGTTCCTCGCCGTGGCAGCCGGCTGTAGCGATAGCCGTTCCGGAACTGCTTCCGCGGATCGCCGTGCGCCGGGCTCCGGGGCGGAGTCCGATGGGCTCGTCATCCGCTTCTACCGAGACGACGGGACCGAGGAGGCGAAGTTCTATCGATCGAACGAGCGACACCAAGTTCCGTCGACCTAAGCGATGGATGTGTTGCGTACGGCCGCTGAATTGTGGGAAAGCGCGCCGGATCAAGATCCTTTGAGTAACGAGTCAGTAAGCGAGGTCGACCGGATAAATCGTTTGCTCCGGCGTTGCGATGCGGAGCCTGGCTCAGTTGAACAGGCGGAGTTTGTCGACGCCGCCCGGAGTGTCGTCGTCTACGAGGGGAGTTCGTGACTGACGGACGCTTACTCGTCTGGCCTGTCGTCGCCAGTGTGCCCGGAGTGCGGAGAAGGTCGAATACGCAGGGACCACTCGGATTGACTGGTTGGAGGCCGCGATGCGGGATCCGGAACGCCCCGTCGAACTGACGACGGACGGAAACGCACTCACCATCCGCCCGATGACTGAAGGCACCAAGGGCGCACGCGTCGCGCGATCGCTCAAGCGAGTCAACGACAAGCACGGGAAGGCACTAAAGCGACTGGGGGAGTAAATGCAGCCGGAGTTTCTTGAGGTTGAAGACGTCCTCCAGATCCACATCACGCGCAACCACCCATTGCCGACTTGCTTCGAGCGCATTCGGTTCGGTGAATGCGGAGCGTGGCTGTGATTGGTGAATAGGTGTCGTGCAGGATGCACTTGCTGGAGAAGTTCAAGCGCGAGATGTTGGACGGTTGAATCAGCGAACCGGCGAAGGAACCCGCGTTTGTAGAGGCCGATGGAGGGAGCAAGTCGGACAGCGCCGAAAGCGGCGCCCTGCCCCACAAACGCTCATTCGGCCGTGACCCGGAGAGCGCGATCAGGGGCGTAAAAAAGAATTTTCGAAATCTGGCGGATTGGCCTGTCACAGCGGGGCGAGTCAAACGGTGATAGGGGTGATGGAACGTGTACGTCCATCCCGCGTCAGGCCGCGGGGAAAGCCCTAATAGCTAACGCTCATAACGGGTCGGCCGATGAGAGCACACTGGACGAATGCGTCGCCACTAATAGAAGGATAGAGAACGATGACCCCAACTTTACAAACAACCCCGCCCCATGCCCCGCTCCCTTATCGAACAGTTTCTAGCATCACGCGTGCGGCGCTGTGCATGGTCGCGGCGATTTGCATTAGCGGCTGCTGCTCAGAATCCGACAAGCGGGCATTGCAAGAAATGGTCGACCGCGCCATTGAGCGCAACTTCAAGGCCTGCCGGGGATTATCTGATCAACACCTACAACATTCGTGTATCACGAACGCACAGAACCAGCAGACCGCCCTCGTGACAGCCTATTCGGCATACTGGACGGCGTGTGCGACGGGTGACACAGAATTGATCAAGCGGGCACTGGAAGGCCTAAAAGAGCTTCTAAAGTCGTCGAATAGGACCGCGTTGAGCGCCGCTGGGGTAGTCGCGAACACGGAGATGGTGCTGGGTAGGGAAGAGAGCGTGAGCTTCTCGATACAGATGACTTCTGACGGAACTCGAATGCCACAAGATTTTATCATGATCGATAGCACAAAATACCTGCCCGAAGCTGCTGGAAGTGCGGCGTTGGCGGTGAACGAAGCGGATGGACCACTCACCATCTCAACTGTCTCAGGCGATCTCGCTGCGAACAGCTATACGAGGTTTGCCATCGACCCAACCTCAACTATCAGTTTCAATGCGAGCGGCCTATCTCTGACTGGACAAATCAGCGGGTCAATGTCTTTCTCGATGGGGGGAACGACGTCGAGCCCAACGTGGGTTCCCACCGCCGGGAGCCTAACCGTGACCGTGGCAGGCTCGAGTTTCACGCTAACCCTGGATAAGACATGTAAGTTCAATTCTCTCGTTGTGGATCAGACCGGAAAAGGGACGCTAGGCGTACGTTTCAATTTCGCACCGGGGAATGGCTCAACACTTCCGGCAAGGCTACCGGAAGGAGCCTGGATGGCCATCCCAGTACAGATGACTACATCGGGCACACAACTGCTCGCAACATCCGGTTCCAGCGCCCTGAGCGGCTGGACGCTCTTTCCCGCGCTACCAAATCCGATTGCAGACTTCGACGGTAACGGCGTGGTGAACGACGCGGACATGAGTGCGTTCCTCGCCTCGTGGACGACCGGCGATTTGTCGGCGGACGTCAATCACGACGGCATCCTCAGTTCCGCGGACTATGACACCTTGATGGCGCGCTGGAACTACTGGAGACAACCATGAATCGGGCCCGCTCACAATCAACGCCGCCCCGAACGTCCGCACTGGTTTCCTTCATCATGGGCACGGGCGCGTTGGTTCTTGCGTCGTGCTCGGCCGCGCCGGCGATCCGGCACCTTGTGCCTGACCAGGACAGCCTTTCCGAAGTCGGTAGAGCCTATGAATTTTCCGAACTAACTATGGCCTTCTATCGGCAGTACCAGCCGAGGGATCCCACTCGATGGAACGAACTCGCTCGTGGCGCTGGTGACCTATATCAGCATGCTGGTCAAATGGTCATGGCGAGAGTCAGGGCTGTTGCGGGAAGCTCAGACGACGCCGCGAATTTTTACGACCAGCTCGGGGAAAGGGTCGCCAGCTTGAGGTCCGAGCGCGAAAAGCTCACAGCCGACCTTTTGGCAGCCGTCGAAGCCGCAAGATAGAGACGGCGCACGCAGTGCCGAAGGCCCGCCTCGAAGCCGAGGCGGGCCCTTTCGTTGGCGGGCGAAGATCCCCTGCAGAGCCAAGGAATGGGTCCTTTCCTTTCGCCGTCGACTAGGAAGCGATCGTTTCCTAGTATGATGCCTTGAGAAAGGAACGCTTCCCGATGCCACGCACCACCGGCACCTACCGCAATTCCACCGTCACCGGCGAGACCGTGCGCGCGTTCGTTCCGGCCGCCCTGCCCCCCGCCGGACCGTCGCTCCGCGTCGAAGGACCCATCGACGCCGCCTGCGCACGCGCCATGGCAGCCATCGGCAAGCTCGAGGTGGCTGCGAGCCTGGTGCCGAGCACCGAGTGGTTCCTGTACGGCTTCGTCCGGAAAGAGGCGGTGCTGACCTCGCAGATCGAGGGCACCGAGGCCACCCTGCGCGACGTGCTGGAGTTCGAGGCGACCGATCACGCCACGCATGAGGACGACGTGGCGGAGGTCTGCAACTACGTCGAGGCGCTGACCTACGCACGGCGCGAGCTTGCGAAACCGAAGGGGCTTCCGTTGAGCGCACGCCTGCTGTGCGAGGCGCACCGGCGTCTCATGAGAGATGCCGGCACCCGTCGCGGCGGCAACAAGAAGCCGGGCGTGATCCGAACGAGCCAGAACTGGGTCGGCGGCACGCGGCCTGGAAACGCGCGCTTCGTTCCACCTCCGGCGGATACGGTGCCGGGGCTGCTTGCCAATCTCGACCGATGGATTCACGGGCGCGATCCGCTTCCGCCGCTCGTCAAGGCCGGGCTGGCGCACGTGCAGTTCGAGACGATCCACCCGTTCCTTGACGGCAACGGCCGTATCGGGCGCCTGCTCATCACTCTGCTCCTCGAGCACTGGGGCGTGATGCGGTCGCCGATCCTGTACCTGAGCCACTCGGTCAAGCGCCACCAGCGCGAGTACTACGACCGGCTCTCCGCCGTGCGCACCGACGGCGACTGGGAGGGTTGGACGCAGTTCTATTTGGCGTGCGTCGAGGAGGCCGCCGAGGACGGCGTCGCCGTCGCTCGGCGCATCTTCGCGCTCACGGGCAAGGACCGCGGACGACTCATGTCACACGCGGCGGCCACCGTGGCAGCGATCCACCTGCTCGACCTGCTGCCGTCGAACCCCATCGTGACGGTGCCGAGGGCCGCGAAGTTGCTCGGCACCACCGCGCCCACCGCGCGCAAGGCGGTTGAGGTGCTGGAACGGATCGGCGTCCTGCGCGAGACCAGCGGGAAGCAGCGCGACCGCGTCTACGCGTACCAGGCGTACCTGCAGGCACTCACGGCGGACGAGGGGCGCGGGTAGCGGCACCGGGGTTTGAAGCTGGTTCGACCGGGCAGTTCAAGGCGCGCCTCGACTCGTGATTCCGATCACTGTGCCATGCGATGGCCCGTTTGCCACCACTGCGCTCAAACGCGGGGAATCCCTGCGTTTGTGGCGGCGGATGGCGGGAGCGGGTCGGACAGCGCCGGAGGCAGCGCCCTGCGCCACAAACGCTCATTCGGCCGTGAACCGGAGAGCGCGATCAGGGGAGTTCAAAAGAATTTTCAAAATCTGGCGGATTGGCCTGTCACAGCGGGGCTGGTCAAACGGTGTTGAGGTGCCAGACATTCGAGCGCAAGTCCAAACAAGGAGAAATCACATGCACAAGTCGTGGAGTCAGTTACTTCTCATCATGCTGGTGCCTTCGGCGCAAGCCGTGGCCGACAACCCCATTTTCTACCGAGTGGTCGTATTTAACGGAGTGCTGCACTCCAACGAGCCCGGCAGTTCCGTGGGTCAGAATCTCGCGATCTGGCCGCGCGTCTCCGCAAAGGGCGATGGCCTTCGATTTCGGTTCTGCGGAGAACAAACCGTTATCGGCACGACGTCGGTCAGTCCGTCTGGGCTACCGACGCTGGGCGACCTGCGCGGCGCAGCCTGGCGAATCGGCACAACCGATCTGCCGACTCTTCTTCCGCTCCCGGCTGGCGCAATCGGCTCCGTCGCATCTGACTCGAACGATGACGGATCGGTCGTGGGCGGCATCATCGTCTCATCAGGCGACACTGAGTCTGTGCAGGCTGCCGCGTGGTCGTACTCCGATGCCAATCTTAGTAGCGAGCCGGTCGTGACCACCGCCTTTCAAGGCATCGACCTCGGCGTTTGCTTCGATCAGCCCCCGCCGTCGTTGCTGACGGCTGTCGGTCCGCGTGACTCAACGACTGGACACAAAGCAATGGTGGCTGGCACTACCGCGATTGTGAACGACGGACAATGGAACGACGGATTTTTCGGTGCGATTGCCGCAAACGGATCCATTTCAGACGTTGCGCGTCTCCCCGGAGTGACTGACATGTCGTGGTGTGCTTCGTGGGGGCCTATGACAGGAAAGCGGTGCGCGATTGTGCCATGCGTCGCGTGGGATGGAGCGGCTAGTCCAGCAACATGGTCAAACTGCATCGCCATTGGGTCAATGCGAAACACTGTCTTGGGTCCAACCGTTTCGTGCGTTGATACCCAGAAATGGGACTTCTGTTGCTGGACCAGTGTGGCCCAACAACAGCTCATAGACCATTGCCGTGGTTGCGACGGTTCGACTTTAGACCGTTGCGTATCGATAGGTACGAACCCGACGCCGATTTACGAGGCTGTAACGGATCTCCGGCTCGGTGCGTTTGCGCCTTCATGCTCGGCTTTGCCAGCGGCGTATGCGGGAATGATCCAGGTGAGATCTTCGGCAAGCGAATTCGGTATTTGTAACTCAAATATCTGTCCGCAACCACACGCGGCAGTTGTCACTTCGAATGCCCCGCAAGATCCATCCTCGATGCACTTGTGGGATCTGCATTCCTTACTTCAGCAAGGTGGTAGTCCGAGCGATGGAGCAGGCGGATCGGCGATCGCCCGGATTCTGCATCAGGCGCACAGCGTGGGGATTGAGACTGTAACGTGGTGGTTGGCACTCGGCGCAGTCAGCACCGACCCCGTCCAAAACAACCTTTCGGGTCCTAAGAACGGCTACATCTGGGTGGGGAAGGCAGCGGCTAGTGACGCCACGGACTGGTGCGCGTGGAACGTAAACGATATCGCCATCCGCCCATTGGGCATGGTCGTAGAGAGCGTGCACGACATGAACGACGCAGGAATTGGCATCGCCGTCGTTTCGAGCACTCAAAATGGAACCTCCTCTCTACATCTTGCGTATCTCACCCCGGTGGCAGACCTCAACGGAGACTTGCAAGTCAA
>CAMDCW010000009.1 GCA_945890745.1 Phycisphaera mikurensis NBRC 102666 | reverse complement strand
TGGCAGTCGTGGGGATTCCGCGAGCGGCTGGCTCCTGAGCAGTCGTGGGGAATTCGATACTGGGCAGAGTTGTTGCCGCGCATCTGCGCGGAGTTGGACCCAACGCGTCCCTACTGGGTGGATAGCCCGTGGAGTGGTTCGCTTGATGTGCATGCCAATGATCCGGACCACGGCGATCGGCATACCTGGGACTTGAAGTTGGACGGCTATCGAGCAATGGTGCCGCGCTTTACCAGTGAATTTGGCCATCAGGGTCCCGCCAACATGCAGTCATTGCGGGAGGCGCTTGGCGACGCGGCGTTAACGATTGGCTCGCCGGCGCTGGCATTGCGACAACGCGCCACGGGTGGTGATGCGCCACAGTATTCAACTTATATGGAGGCAGCGTTTCGTCCAGCGCGTGACTTCGCAGAGTGGCACTGGCAGGCGCAGCTATTGCAAGCGCGGGCGATGGAGACGGCGATCACTTGGCTGCGGGCGCATCCCGAACGATCATCAGGAAGTCTCGTCTGGCAGCTCAATGACGTGTGGACTGGCCATAGTTGGAGCATCATTGATGGAAAGATGCGACCCAAGCCGGCGTACCACGCGGTGCGTCGGGCGGCGGCTCCAAAGTTAGTCACCATTCAGCCCGTGGGTGTTGCTGATGCAGATGGTGTGCGCGCGCTGCGGGTGGTGCTAGTGAATGACACCGTGTCGCGATGGAATGCACATGTCATTGTTCGGCGGATTGATGTCCATGGAAAGATCTTCGCGCAGGCGCAAGAACGCATCGTGGTTCCGCCGCGTTCGGTTGATATGTCACTGGAGGTGCAGGACCTGGTGGGCGCGCCGGACGATGCGCGCGCTGAGGGCATAACGGTTGATGTGCCCAGTCAGGACGATGCCATCGGCGAAGAGATTCCGCTGGCCGATCGCGACCGCATGCGCGCGTGGTGGTGGTTTGCCGCTGATCGTGATCAGCCGGAAACCAAGCCGGAATTTGAAGTCACTACCGGGCGATCGGTGAGTGACTTGTGGATTCAGGTCCACGCTCGGACATTGGTGCGCGACCTGTGGATTGAGCCGGAGTGTGACTGGACGGAATGTTCACCGAATCTGGTGTCCCTGCTGCCCGGCGAGCGCTTGAACATGGTGCTGAAGGTGCGGGGCGGTTCCGGCGAAGCGCCAACGTTCCGAATTCACGCGCATTGACGCTGGTGCGGCTACTGAATGTGCAATGTGCGGAGAAATTCCGCCGCCATTTCTGGTTGTGATCAAAGTGCTGCGTACTTTGCGCGTGCAAGGATCTTCAACCGAGGAGGTGGAATCATGTGTTATGGAACTGACGGATCGGCAAGTGTGTCTGGTGCGCAGGGGCAACGTAGCGTTGCGTCAGTGAGTCGCCGGGTGCGGCGTAGGCGGACCCTTCGAGGCGGGCTTGATCAGGCGCGCCTTGCGCAGTTGGCACGGGAAGCGACCGCGATGCGGAAAGCGCAGACTGCGGAACGGAGCCAGCGCATCGACGAACTGGTTTCTACCGCTCAAGAGACCGGCGGTGAACCGGATCGCTTCTACTGGACGCTTGTCTATGACATGGAAATGGCACCGAGTACTACCGGGCGCGCCATGTTGCTGGAGCATCACATTGTGCCGGTCCCGCCGCAAGATCTGGCGGCCGACGAAGATCTGCACGATGAGCTTTGGACCGTCGTAGAGGCGCTGGCCGCTTCCGGGGTATTCATTCTGAATAGCGATCATCTTTGTGATCGTGATCTCTATGCGCGGCTCTATTACCGAATTCTTGATGAGCCAACCCGTTGCTTACCTCCGGAGTCCGAGGCCTCAGAGTTCATCGATTGCCTGCATCCCATGGATCTTGATGACCACGGCATGGGCAAGCAACTCTTTGATCGGCAACAGGCGGGGCATGAGCCGGAGGAATCGGTGCGCGGCGCTGGCGTTCGCGGACCGTTCAATCCCCGCTCCCTTGCCGATCGGGATCGATGGATGCCGCGGCCGAGGGCCTAACCAGGCATGGATTCACGGGCGGAGGTTGGCGTAGCGGGTGATTTGCACTTGAACTTTCCGCTACCGTGCGGTGATGTTCCAAGCGAAACCAGCATTGATAGTCATCTCCGCCCTCATGCTTGTTGGCTGCCTGGGAAGGACCAAAGTTGAGGAGCCAGATGCGGCAGTCGTAGGCGACTGGCGCGCAGCAGCGAACGGAACGATGATTACCTTTTCGCGCAGTGGTCTGTATTCGATCGCCATCAAGGAGCAGCCGCGTCCGGTGATGGGATCCTTTACGTTTGACCCGGAGGAAGGAACCCTGGTCATGCAGACGCGCCGCGAGTCGCCCATGTGTGCGGATGACATTGGTCAGTACAAGGTGCGCATTGGCAGCATGACTATGGACGTTGAATTGGTTCGTGATACGTGCGCTCCTCGGTCCAAGCTGATGGTGACATCGTTTGAACGGGTCAAGGGCGCAAGTTCCAAGCTGGCGGTGGTGGAGCCATGAGATTGCTGCTGAGACTTATCCGAGTGGCCGCGATGGCATGTTGTGCTGGCCTTGGTATGCCGGCAGCTGCGGAATCTTCGTGGCCACAGACAGTGAGTGCGGGGGATCGTAGTTTTGTTGTTTACGCCCCCCAATTCAATTCGTACGGTGGCGACATGGTGGGTCTGACCCATGCAGTGACACGTATGCGTAACGGGGTAGCCAGTGTTTCGCCTGCGGACATTGGCGTGATGACCGTGTCAGCACAGGCGGCATCAGCGGCGGACGATGGCGAACTTGAGATTGCTTCATTTCAAGTTGATTCGTTGACATTTGCGGGTGTCGGTGCGGCGCAGGACGATATTGATGCCATCCAACGCGCGCTTGCAAACCGTGCTTTTTGCATCACTCGGCGCGCGTTGGTGCATGACATGCAGATTGAGAATTCGCGAGCTGCGGGTACTCCCGGCCTTGGCGACTTCGTTCCAAACTTCCGCGTGGCGCGGCAGCGTGCGACGCTGATCACCATTGACGGTGATCCGCAATTCAAAGACTTGGCCGACACCAACTGGCGACAGGTGATCAATACACCGTTCCTGGTACTGCAAGCGCAGGACGGATCGTTTGTGGTTCGACTTGGTGATGGTCACTGGATGGCAAGCATGCAGCTTGCGCAGGGCTACAGTTCTGTTGCTGCGCCGCCTGCCGCAGTCATAGCGGCCATCGGAACGGCGCCCATGCCGCCCGCTGGAGTGAACGTGTTAGCGCCAGCCGGGCAGACGCCGAGCGCCGCGCCGACGCCGAGCGCCGCGCCGACGCCCAGCGCGGCGCCAGCGGCACTCCCTGCCGTGTTCGTGGTCACGGAACCAACCGTATTGATCGCCATGAACGGCGAACCAATCCTTGCTGAGGTTGCGCCCGGCGTGCAGTGGGTGGCGAACTCGCGTGCAGTGCTCCTGCGCACGGCGGCTCCCACGGCGTGGTGGACGCTGGCATCCGGGCGCTGGTTCTCTGCGTCCACGCTGGACGGTGCGTGGACCCGCGTTGCGCCAGCGGCGGTTCCAGCCGCGTTTCGGGCATTACCGGGCGGCCGCGTGTTTGATCACGTGAAGGCGAGTGTTCCACAGACGCCGGAGTCAGTCGCAGCGGTCGCAGCGGCGCAGGAGGCTCGCACCGTGCAGATCGTTCGTGCCGCAGCCCGTTGCAGCCTCACGTGGCGCGGCACTCCGCTTTGGCAGGGCATTGCTGGCACACTCCTGCGCGGCTCAGTAAACGCCTCTCAGCCAGTGATCGAATGCGATCGTTACTACTACTGCTGCGACAACGCGGTGTGGTTTAGCGCTGCGGCACCGCAAGGGCCGTGGCAAGTGTGTGATGATTTGCCAGACGCCATTTCGCAGATCCAAGCATTTTCGCCTCTCTATGCAGCCACCGCAGTTGAAATTGTGGGATCGACCGCTGACAGCGTGACGTTCTCGTATGTGCCCGCGTACTTGGGCACGTTTGTCGATGACGGCACCGTGGTCTATGGCAATGGTTACGACCAACCTGGCGTAGCACTCGCGGACAACGGATGGATGCCGCAGCCACAGACCTTTGACCTTCCCTTGACGTTCGATATGAATACCGGCACGTTTGCGCCGCCGACTGAGGACGCTGATCAAGACACACAGCCTGCGCTTGACCCGGATGTCCTGGTGGGCGGATGGATCGGCTGGGGTTGGTGCCCAGGTTGGACCAGCGCATGCGGTTGGGGCTGGCGCAATCCCGCCTGGTGGTCAGACTGGCGATCCTGGTGGCGCCATTGGAATCCGTACTGGAATCAGTGGGCAAATGCTCGAACGGCCGCGCAGCTTGCTCGTGATAACGCGGCAACCGCCGAGCGCAATGCCCGTGAACAGTCTGATGCGGCGCGGCAGCAAGGTGCCGCTGATCAGCGCCGCATTGATTCGCAAGAAGCAGAATGGCGTGCCCGCCAAGCAGCGGCGCGATCCAACGCGGACGAAGCGCGCCGCGCCGAACGCGCGGAAGAAGCGCGTCTCCGTGACCTGCGCGACGCAAACCGTCGCGCGCAAGATGAGCGCACGCGAGCGGCATCAGCATCCAGTGGTCCGACCGCGCCGCGCGGAAGTATGGCGTGGTGGTACGAGTATGCCAATGACTACTCAAGCGGGTACTTGAGCCGCGCCACGGGATATCGCGATCCGCGTTACGGAGTAGCGGTTGGGCGCGGCGGCAACTTGTAGCCAAGGAGCCGCAGGCTGTTGAGTACGACCGACACGGTCGATCCTTCATGCATGATGACGGCAAGCCAGATAGGAATGATTCCTAGGATTGCTAAGGGAATCAATGTAAAGACCATTCCCATGGAGATGAAGACATTCTGGCGCACGATGGATCGGGAAGCGCGGCTGATTCCAACAGCAAACGGCAGGCGCATGAGGTCGTCAGACATCAGTGCAATGTCAGCAGCTTCGAGGGCAACGTCGGTGCCCGATTTCCCCATGGCAATTCCAACGGTAGCAGCCGCCAGTGCAGGGGCATCATTCACACCATCGCCCACCATGGCAAGTGCGCCGTACCGCGATTGCAGTTCGCGCACGGCATTAATTTTGTTCTCTGGCATCAGTGCTGCGCGCACTTCATCAATGCCTACCAAGCGAGCCACGGCCTGAGCAACCGCCTCGTTGTCGCCAGTGAGCATGACCACCGGCTTGACTCCCAGCGCATGCAGTTCAGCGATCGCCTCGGCAGCTTCTGGGCGAGGCCCATCAATCAGTCCGATGGCTCCAAGGAACTTTCCATCCGCGGCAACCAACATGACCGTGCACGCTTCCGCCTCCAACGATGCAATCGCGGCAGAGGCCTCAGCGGTGGCGCGTGGTGGCGCAGTGGCGTCGCGTCCGGCTTCGTCGCCAACAAAGAGTCGGAGCGCTCCCAGGTGAACGCGTTCACCATCCACCATGCCAGTCATGCCCTTGCCGCGGATCGCTTGTGCGTCCGTCGCCGCCGCAAAGGTGATGCCGCGCGATCGCGCTGCGCCAACAATCGCGCTAGCAAGTGGATGCGTCGAATGATCTTCAATAGCCGCAGCGGTACGCAGGACGCGTGCTTCGTCTGCTCCTGCAAAGGTAATCACGCGGCGAAGCGCTGGCCGTCCAACCGTCAACGTGCCGGTCTTGTCCATGGCAAAGCAATTGATGGCGCCCAGTGATTCAAGATGCGCGCCACCTTTGATCAATATGCCATGTCGCGCCGCGCGGGCGACGCCTGCGAGCACTGCAGCTGGAGTGCTGATGGCCAGTGCGCAGGGAGATGCTCCAACTAAGAGCGTCATCGCCCGCAGGAACGCATCGCTCCACGGAAGCCATCCAACCACGGGGGGCAGAATGGCCATTACAACGGTTGAGCCAATGACGGCCGGGACATACACCCGCGTAAATCGCTCTGCGTAGCGCTGCGTGGTGGACTTCTGTCCTTGCGCTTCTTCCACCATACGGATCATCCGAGTAACGGTGGAATCGGCAGCAATACGCGTGACTTTCACTTCCAGCAAGCCATCGCCATTGAGCGTGCCAGCGAACACATCGTCGCCGGTGCCCTTTTCGACTGGAATACTTTCGCCGGTAATCGGGCTTTGGTCAATACTGCTCGCACCGGCAGCAACCGTTCCATCCATCGCTACACGTTCGGCGGGTCGAACGCGCACCAGATCTCCAAGTGCAACGCTTGCGACAGCTACCTCAGCGAATTCGTTACCTCTGCGTACCCATGCGGTCTTGGGCGTGAGTCGTCCAAGCGACCGGATGGCCTTACGCGCCTGGCCCATGGCGTAGTGCTCCAGCCCGTGTCCGAGTGAGAAGAGCACCAAGAGCATGGCGCCCTCGGCGTACTCACCGATCGCGGCGGCACCCAAGGCGGCCACCGCCATGAGGAAGTCCACATCAAGGTGCCCGCGTCGCAGTTCGCGCATTCCTTCGGCGAACGCTGACCAGCCGGCCACAACGTAACTGATGGCAAACAGCGTGCCCCACGCGGCCAGCGGCGCTTCGTTTCGCTGCAGCAGCCAGCCAGCCAGCAGGGCGGTCGCCGCCACCGCCGGCTCCAGGAGTTCGCGGTTGCGGCGCAACCACGGCGCGTCATCTGGGAGTTCATCAGGGGTAGTGTCGCTCACGGGAGTACGAAGGATATCGGGGCATTCGGCTAGGATTAGTGAGCCATGTCAGAAGAAGGATTTCACTTTCCTGCCCCCACCCCAAGCGATCTTGGAGATCACGAAGTTCGCCGCGAGGGAAGTGCCCTTGAAGGCGCGCGCGTGGCGCTCTTGGTAACGGGTGGTATTGCGGCAATGAAGGCTCCGCTGCTGGCCCGGGCGTTGCGCCGTCAAGGCGCCGAGGTCACCGCATTCGCAACCACCGAGGCGCTTCGCTACGTTGCGCGCGAAGCCCTGGAGTGGTCATGCACGCGGCCGGTCATTGTGGAACTCACCGCCAATGCCGAACATCTTTCAGACGCGGCGCCCTTTGACGTGTATTTGACCGCGCCCGCAACGTACAGCGTGATCGGCAAATGCGCTCACGGAATTGCCGACACGCCAGTCACTGCAACGTTGGCAAGTGCGATTGGTCGCATGGAGCGCGGCAGCGCGGCGGTGCTCTTTGCGCCCACCATGCACGGATCAATGCACAACTCAATTCTGGTGGCCAACCTGCAGTCATTGCACGCTATTGGCTGCACGATTGTGTCTCCGCGCGACGATGGAGGCAAGCACAATCTTCCCAGCGAGCAAGCACTTGTTGAAGCATGCGCACACGCGTTCCATGCACTACGGGTGCCGGGTCGCCCGCGCGCTCGTCACTCTTAACCCCTTGATTCGATGGCTTATCCAATGAATATTGTCGCGATTGCAGCGTGCGCATCGTCCATGGTTGTCCTGCCGGCTCATGGAATGCAGGGTGCTTCTGGGCAACCGGTTCCGCAGTTACTTGCTCCGACCACGGGTGCCGCGCCGCGGTTAGTTTCCGCGCCTGCCGCCAATTCCAGTCCTGGATCCGCGTTGGTTGCGCTGGCGCCGATCACAGAGACCGCCGTACTCAGTGCGCCGGTGCCGACCATCTCTCCGACCTGGGGATATCGCGTGGCGGTGATCGGTAGTCAGGTGTTTGCAACGGGTCCAGAGCGCGCCATGTCGATTGGATCGTTCGGGCAGATTTGCACATGGGATCGTGCACCGGACGGAGCATGGAAAGCCAACCTGAAACTTTCGCAATTGTCGGACAGCATGCCCGGGGACTACGGATTTCAACGGCTTGAGCGCGGCGGCCCGTTCCTCTTTACCGCGGTGAATCGCAATGGGCTTGGCACTTCGCTGCGCGTCCTGACGCCGCGTGATGGGCAAGTGAAAGAAGTGGCTACCGTTGCATTACCAGCGGGTGCAGACATCGCCACCTTCGGCTCGTGGTTTGCAAGTGACGGCGCAACCCTTGCGGTGAGTGCCACCGACATGCGCTTCAACCTCGGCGCCGCAAGTGCCGATCGCGAACGTGATCCGAAGACGTTCATCTATTCGAATCGGCAGGGTGTTTGGAATCTTGATGGATTTGTTCGGGCGCCGAGTGCTGCGAATGGCGTGCCCACGGAGGCAATGTGGTTTGGCGCATCGCTTGATGTTGACGGCGATGTCTTGGCGATCGGTCGGCCAGCCACCATTCCGCCGCGACAATCGGAGACGATGCCGATCTCCGGTAGCGCGCGCGTTCATGTGTACCGACGCATGTCCGGGCAGTGGATGCCGGAAGCGGAAATCCTGGGCGCATCAGTCACGGATATGAAGTGTTTTGGCTTGAGTGTTGTGGTGGAAGGTGATCTGCTCATCGTGCGTGGCATGGACCCGGATGACTTGCAGGCCCCCTCGCGCGTTTGGCTCTTTGCACGGATCGGCGGCACATGGACGTTGCGGCAAGAGCTGGTGCCACAGACCGGCATTGTTCCGGGTCGTGCCTACGGATTTGCCATGGCAAGTTCCAAGGGTCACATCGTGCTTGGCGATACCAGCGCGCGAGGAGCCGATGAACTTGGCGATGCCACGCCAGGCATGGCATTGGTCTTTGAAGAGCGCGATGGCCAGTGGATCAATACCAAGCGCCTCATGCCCGCGGCGCCGTGTGCGCAGCGAAGTTTCGGCAACGATGTTGCAGCCGATTGGCCGATCGTTGTGGTGGGACGTTCCAAGAACACCAATCTCGGCCTTGAGCCGGGCGGTGCGTACGTCTTTGATCTTGCAGGTGACGGTCAGGCCGTCTCGCCGCGGCCCCAGTAACGGACCACGAAGGCACCAGCGGTGGCGCCACAGAGAAGTGACATGGCGGTTGCCCACTTGTCCCACGGCAGCGGCTGGTGCCAGGCGCTCAACTTCACCCATGGGTTCCAACCGATGGCGAGCGCCGCAAAGATGGCGGCCCACAAGGCGTTGCCAGCGCGAACGCTGACGCCGGACCCGATCAGGAAGATCCCAAACAGCGCGGCTTGTGACCACACCACGAATGGTCCATCGTTGATGATTCCTGCTCCGCGAAGAAGCAGGTAGATCGCGGCGAACATGACGGCGAAGAGGGCACCCTTTGGCATAGTCCCTTCTTCGGCATGGCTGCCGTTGGATCCTTACAGTTCCATGGCGGTGCTCCGTTTCGGGCGAGAGCTTGTCCCAATAACACCGCAGACGGCTGTTTTCGCCGTACACTTCGGCGCAGATGAACGCAGACCGAGCCCGGATCGCGGAACTTGCCGAGGCGGCGCGGCGCTTGCCAACGGCAGAGCGGCGCGCGTTCTTGGATGGATTCCGGCTTGATCCAGACACGCGCCGTGCGGTTGACAACGCGTTGGCATCCGACCCGACGCGTGCATGGACGCCTTCCAAGGTTGAGCCAGCTGCCGATGAGCGTGTGCACGCTGGCGCCACGATAGCCATGGCGAAGGACGATCTTGCCGCGCAGAATGCCGGCCACGATGGTGTTGCCGAGGCGCGCCCGACGGATGCGGCGCGCGCCATGGACCCATACCTTGGGAAAGAACTGGGCGGCGTCAAGATTGAGCGCGTGATTGGTTCGGGCGGTATGGGGCGCGTCTATCTAGGTATCGACCTGACATCGGGAACACGCGTTGCGCTCAAGGTATTGCTGCGAACCCTTCGGGACGAAGATGTCCGCAAGCGATTTGACCGCGAAGGGCGCATGATGGAAAAGTTGCGTCATCCCGGCATTGCGACCGTGTTTCGCACGGGCATCGAGCAGGACGCGGATGTGGATATCCCCTACATCGTCATGGAGTATGTCGAGGGGATGCAAACCATTTCCGATTACGTATTCCTTGAGCGCCTAGGAACACGCGAAACGGTTGACGCGTTTCTGCAAGCGTGCGATGCCGTTGCATTTGCACATCGCGAGGGGTGGGTACATCGCGATATCAAGCCGCCGAATATTCTTGTTGATCGCCACGGCCGTGTAAAAGTCATTGATTTTGGCGTGGCGCGTGCCATTGCTGTTGATAATGCAGCGGCCACCATTCGCACCGAAACCGGACAATTGGTGGGCACCATGCAATACATGAGCCCAGAGCAATTCATTGCTGATCCGCGCGGCATTGATGCGCGCACCGATGTGTACGCCCTGTGTGCCGTGTTGTACGAGTTGCTCACCGGTGTGCAGCCGCATGATTTGCGCGGCTTGCCAGTACATGAGGCTGCGCGATTGGTGTGCGAGACGGATCCAGCGGATGTTCGCGAATGCAATCCGCGTCTGGACGATCAATTAGCAGCGATTGTCATGGATGGACTGAGCCGTAAAAAATCGCAGCGCCCCGATGATGCGCACGCCTTGACGCTGCGCCTTCGTGGTTGGGTGGTGAACGGATCGCGCATTTCCGCTGCTGCTCCAGTAGCCACTGGCGGTACCCGCAGTGGTCACGCGGGTGTGCAGCCGGAAGCAGAGCGCCCGCGTATCGCGGTGGGTGCTGGTGGGGTGGTGCGTATTAATGGAAGTGATGTCAAGACGTCGCCGCCGGCACGCGCGCCGCGCCGCGGTGCGTGGATCGGTGGATTTCTGCTCGTGTGTGCCGTTGCTCTCGCGCTCGCCATGTCGTTTGGGTTGATTGATGTGCGCGCCTTGGTGACGCGCGCTCGCACATGGATTGAGATGGCGAGTGGCATGGCATCCGGAAACAGCGCAGCGAACACTGCTCCTCCAAGAAATCCCGGAGATGTCGGGTCGCCGGGGGCATCCGGATCATCCGGGGTGTCCGGATCATCCTCAAACGCTCCCGCGCCCAGCGTTCGCATGTCGCAGTTTCAAGTGATCAGCGCGCCACTTGGCGCATCGGTCACTGTCGATGGAACTGCGCGCGGTCGTACCCCTGCGGTCATCCTGATACCGGCAACAGCCGCTCCGCACGCCGTTGAGGTGACCTTGGAAGGTTGGCAGACCGCACGCACCTCATGGGTGGGTGCAGACACGCCCATCGTTGCCATCAACATGGAGCCAACTGCAGCGGTCGAAAGCCTCCCGCGGCTCTTCACTCTGGACGTTGGAGCAATGCCGCGCGGCGCAACGCTTCGGATGAGTGTGCCCAATGATCAGCAATTTACGGCCGGTACTTGGTACGTAGCGTTGCCATTCGTGAAAAGCGCCGGTGCGTGGCAAGCAAAGGACATTGTCCTCACGGCAAGTGATGCTGCCGGAAAGCCACTATTGATTGAGCACGGAACACGACAGTCCACTGGTGAGGCGCGCCTGACGGTACTCCCTGACGATGCGAACATTCGCATTCGTATTCGTGTGCACTGAGTACGCACGCTGCGTGTGGGTAGTGTTGTAAACGCAGGTTCAGTGGCCAGGGCGCATGTTCTTCGACATATTGAAGATCGGTAGCAGCATCGCGGAAGCAATACCGCCAACCACGAGACCCATGCCGACGATCATGATCGGCTCCACCATGCTGGTGGTTGATTTGACCGCGATATCGAGATCGTCTTCTGCAGCAGTTGCAGCGTGTTCCAGCACCTCAGAGAGTCGACCAGATTTCTCTCCGCTGGCAATCATTGCCACGACGTTGCGCGGGACGAAATCGAATTCGCGGAAGGTGGGCGCAATCTCTTGCCCCTTACTGATGCGATCCTCCAGCAGAATCCACAACTTGGTGTAGTGCACATTTCCAGTTACTTCTCGGCAGATCCGCACTACATCGATCAGTGAAACGCCAGCCGAGAGCAGGGTGGCCATGGTGCTTGAGAAACGCACGAGGTACAGGCATCGGAACATGTGTCCCAACACTGGCATGCGCATTTTGAGCGTATCAAGAGTGATCCGTCCCGCTTCAGTGCGCGCGTACCACCAGGTGCCGCCAACAATGGCAGCGAGCGCTGGTCCATAGATCATCCATCCGGTGCGCAAGAAACTGCTGAGCCACACCAACGCCTTGGTTGGCGCGGGCAGACGGTCGCCTTGCGCCTTAAAGAGCGGGCCGAACTTGGGAAGAACGAAGACCATGATGATGACCACTGCCAGCACTGCCACAATGAGCATGATGGCCGGGTACATCATCGCGCCCTTGATCTGCTTACTGGTTCGACGTGCCTTGGAGAGGTCCTTGGAAACGCGCGCCAACATTTCGTCCAACTTTCCCGATGCTTCAGCAGCGCGCATCAACGAAACTAACAGCGCCGGAAATACCCGTGGGTACTTTCCGAGCACAGCACTAAAGTCTTCGCCCTCGCAGACATCCGTTCGAATCAGTCGCACAAACTCAGCAACATCCTTCTTGGAAGCCTGCTCTGCATAGGTGTCAAGTGATTCTGCAAGTGGAACGCCCGTACGAAGCATCACAGCAAGCTGTTGGCAGAACGAAACGACGTCGTCCTTGGACATGGCTCGTGAGAGTCGACGTCGCAGCCGAGCCGGGTCAGATTCCTGACCAACTGCGGCAGCCATGTCTCCGAGTTCAACTGACAGAATGGCCAGACCCTGCTGACGAAGCTCGCGCACTGCTGCTGCATGGTCATGTGCTTCCACCACACCTTTGACCAACGCGCCACCCTCCGAGCGGCGGGCGCGGTAGGTGAACTTCCGCGTAGAAGCAGCAATTGCAGCAGATTTATCAGCGGCGGCAGGCACCATAGACCTCCTCAATTGTGGTCATTCCTTCAAGCACCTTCTGGACGCCGTCGTCCCACAGGGTGTTAAAGCCGCTCGCCTTTAGAACCTCGCGGATCTTGGCTGGTTCCGAGTTGGCGCAGACAGCGTCAATGAGCGCTTCGTCTGGCACCATCAATTCGTACACGCCCAATCGACCGGAAAGTCCAGTGTCATGGCACTTGCGGCATCCGGTGCCTTTCCAGAGGCGGCTGCACATCGGTGCGTATTCGCCAAGGGACTTGAGCTGCTGCGCGTCCGGTGAAAATTCTTGTTTGCACTGGCTGCAGATGCGGCGCACCAGACGCTGCGCAAGAACGCCCTTCAAACTGGCTGCAACTAGGAACGGCTCAACGCCCAGGTTCTGGAGTCGGGTGATGGAACTGGGCGCATCATTGGTGTGCAGGGTGCTGAGTACCAAGTGACCGGTGAGCGCAGCCTGGACCGCAATCTGGCCAGTTTCGCCGTCACGAATTTCACCGACCATGATGATGTCAGGGTCTTGTCGGAGCAGTGCGCGAAGCGCTCCGGAGAATGTGAAACCCGCCTTCGGATTGATTTGCGCCTGATGAACTCCCTGCAAGTTCGCTTCCACTGGATCTTCAACCGTGGAAACGTTGTTGGCGACGGTATCAAAGGTTCCCAGCACCGAATACAGCGTGGTGGACTTACCCGATCCAGTCGGTCCAGTCACCAAGACGATTCCGTAAGGCTGATCAATCACGTTCTGGAAACTCTCCAGCATCTTTGGCCGGAAGCCCAACTTCTCCAATCCAAGCTTGGCAGTCGAAACATCAATGATTCGCATCACGATCTTCTCGCCGAACTTTCCAGGCAGGGTGCTGACGCGTAGGTCAATGGCACGTCCCTTGACGCGCACAGAAATCTCGCCGTCTTGGGGCACGCGGCGCTCTGAAATATCCATGTGCGCCATGATCTTCACGCGGCTCGAAATGGCAGCATGCATGCGATACGGCGGGCTCAACTTGTGAAACAGAACGCCGTCGATGCGGTAGCGAACCCGCAGGTGGCCTTCGTCAGGCTCAATGTGAATATCGCTGGCGCCTTCAGCGGCGGCACTGCAGATCATGAAATTCACAAGCTTCACCACTGGGCCAACATCATCAGTGGCGTCGAAGCCCATCATCTCCTCGACGCGCTTCTCCTGCAGCTGATAGTCAGCCTCGTCGGTGCCATCGAACAGATCAGCGACCAATTCCTCGGCTTGCTTGTTGACATTCTCAGTAGCGCGGGTGGGATCACTGAGCAGCGCATCAATGCTCTCATCGGGAGACGCGACAAACCGGACTTTGAATCCAGTCTCGCGGGCAATGAGTTCTTCAACGAAGTAGTTCTGCGGATCAGCAGTGGCAACTACCAGTTCAGTACCAGCGAGGAATAGCGCGCAGACGCGGTGTTCCTTGCGCATGTTTTCTGGAATGAGCGCCATGGCGCCTTCTTCAAACAGTGCGGCTGGTTCCATGACAAACTCAACGCCGCGATTCTTGGCAACGGCCTGCAACAGAACGGTCTTGTCGACCAAGCCCATTTGAATCAAGACTTCGCCCAAGAGCAAACGTTGGCCACCTTTGACCTGCGCCGCGAGGGCTTGGCGAAGTTGATCGGTGCTGAGCGTTCCGTCCTCAACTAAAATCTGCCCGAGCGGGGGAAGCGTAGAAAGTTCGATGTTGTGCGGACGGCTGAGCGCTGAGTCGCGCTGCATTCCGTGTCCGCCATGATCGCCTCCGTGATTCACTTCCGTGTTCCCTTCGTGGACTTATCCGAAGCGCGCCCAGTGGACGCGTAGCCAAGTTCTGCCCGTCGCCCGCCCTCACGGAGAACCACGCGGCGCTCCTGGATCTCTTCGACGACGAAGCGATGCCCTTCACTGTCGGATACTTCATCGCCAACAGCAACGGTTTCCTCCCCGATTACTGCAAATTCACCCGCGATTATTGCCCGCAGGTGTAGACCGGCTGGGGCCGGCGCCCCGGTTGCTACGCCGGCGCTTGGTGCTGCGCCTGGGACCGCATCCGGGTTGATAAAGAATGGACGAAACGGGTCGCGGATGGGGCGTGACTCCAGCACAAGCTCCACGCGTTGGCGTGCGGCGAGGACTGGCACCACAGCGCTGCTAGCGCTGGAATCCACGCGCACCGCCGCTGCCGCAGTGGCTCGCGCTGGCTTGAATACGGTCTTCGCGCCAAGTGCTGCCACAGTGAGTGCAGTAGCAGCAAGCAAGAACCCAAACTGCTTCGGCTGCACGCCCAAGCGGCTGCACAGTTCATTCCAACGTACTGCGAGTGGAGCACTCATCGGCGAGCCTCCTTCGCGGGTGCGTTGGTAGTTGCTGGCTGTTCAAACCACTCTTCAAAGACGATGGTGGCGCGAATAGCAGCATTGCCGGAGGCCGCTTGCTCAAGCGCGGTACTCATGACCACGATTTCCACCGAACGCGGGGTGACCAGTTGGTTCACGCCCTCTGCTGCATCCAGCACGCCGAAGATTGATTCGAATGAGGCCGACATGTCCACCGTGACGTCGCGGCGAAGCACGGGGGTTCCAATAGCAACTCCGTCTACCTGAACCAGCGCACCGGTTCGAATGGACTGTTCGCGCACCACGGTCCCATCGGTCGGACGAGTAATGGTGGAAAGTAGGTGGTCTCGATCCGTGCCTTCGGCAAGCGGCCGGCAGCGGCGGTTGTACTCATCACGGAGGCCAGCAACATTGCGCTCTAAGAGTTGCAGATTATTCTTCTGATTGATGTTCTCGCTGCTCACCGCCTCCAGGCGTTGTGCTTCGTCTTGCATGCGAAGTGCGCGCGAGTAATTCGGCACCACAAAGAGCGCAGTAATCATGATTGCCACGATCGACGGCGCAATGGCCCAAACCACTGTTTCCCGGTCGAAGCGTTCACGGATATGCAGGTTGGCAAATCGCAGGGTGCTCATTTTGAGCCTCCTTTGGCGACAGACGCGACTGGGCTTCCGCCGGGGCGCACATACTGAACATCAAGGTCAATGCGGCAATTCACGGCAAACTCCTGGATGCGACCGCGAGCAATGTCGGTCGGCTTGTTTTCAGAAACGGTCACTGAAGCGAATGGCTTGGTGTTTGCAAGCTTGCGCTCAAATTCGTAGAGATCGGCGTTGTCCTGTGCGTATCCACGGATGGTGATTTCCATCCAACGGGCCGGAGCAGGAGTACGAACATTGCCAACGCCGCCCGGTGCTACCGCTGGTTTGGCATTGGCGGTCGCAGTGGCAGCCGCGGCGGATTCCTTCACTTCCATGCGCAACATGGAAAGGCTGGTTCGATCCGGCATCAGATTGGTGATGGTGGCAATAATGTCGCTTTGCTCCACGGGGAGGGCAAGGCGGTCGTAGACGCTGAGATAGCGATGCAATTCTCGCTGTTCGCCGGCAAGGCGATCGATGACATCGTCAACCTTGGTGGCGTTGGTCGTGAGAGCCAGTGAAACCCCGCGGCGCGCTTCAGCTTCGTGGAATCGATTCCAGGAGTGACAAGCAACGCCAACGACTACAGCGCCGAGTAGACCAAGCAGCAGCATGCTGCGTCGGCGTGAAGTTGCCAACACTCCACGCCGGCGGACATCCCGCGGCAGGAAGTCAACAATGAACTCGGCTGAGACGGTGCTCACGCGGCAGCTCCTGCAGCAGTAGTGCGGGTGGAAGATTCATGTCGGGTCAGCGACTTTGGCTCGGGCTCAAGAGTGATGATGGAGCTCGCGCTGGTCCGTGGGGTCGAGCGACCACCGAATGCGGTACGGTTGCTGCGCTGGGTGACAACCTCAGCGGGAGCACGCACGTTGCGCAGTAGGGCAGGCAATTCACTGCATGCGGCACCGATCGCAGCGACCCAGGCGTTGCCATGAACGCACGCTTCCGGATCACGAATCATGCGAATCGGCATCGCCAGCGAAGAGCGAACTCCGCAGACGCTCTCAATGGTTGCGGCCGCTTGTGGATCGGTTGCAGCAGGTCCGGTGAGAACAATTTCCTTTGGATACCAACCGCCGGAACTGTGCTCGACATGGCGCAGGCAGCGCAGGGTTTCCTCAGCAAGCGCGCACCAACGCCAGGCGGTTCCTTGGTCATCGGCTCCGTCGGAACCCATGCTGATAGTGCCAGTGTCATTGCCATGCAGCGTGCGACCGGTATGAGTACGGCGATGAATGGTCATGCCGACTGGAGCCCAGTCACCGCGAATTGCACGCATAAACGAAAGTGCTCCGTCGCGAAGCAAGACCAGCGTGGCAATACGATCTTCAAGGTGCAGCATCGCAAAGTCGCGTGACTCAGCGGGATCAGCACACTCACTGGTGCGCTGGCGAGTGATAGTCCGTAGCGCAGCAAGAGCAGCGTGTTCAATGCGAAACGCGGAGGTGTCATTTGTAGACACCACCGCCGAAGCCGCATTGACGGTGTGCCGCGGAATGGCCATCATCAGAACTTCATTGCTTCCGCCAGCGGTGCCGCCAAGGCGGATATGGCCAATGACGGAGCTGTCTCCGTCAATGCCAAATCGATCAATCGCTTCAAATCGAACGCTTTCCATCAATTCCTGGTCGGTCATGGCGGGAAGGCGCGCAATGTCGGTTTGAAACAATTCGGCGGGGAGGGTGGCGGTGACGCGCTGGCCAGAGAATCCGAGTCCAACAATGGTTTCATGGATTCGCTGCGTCATCGCGGCTGAATCCAAGCGAAGCCCATTGCCCTCAAAGATTGAGCCGGCGATCTCAGCGGCCGCGGTGCACTTGTACTCAGTACCTGCGGATGCAAGTTGCAAGAGGCGCATGCTGGATCGACCGAAGTCAGCTGCGATCGGTGCAGCGGATCGATTCCGTTGCATCCAGCCGCCGCGACCCTTGTTAAACATTGGTAGTCCAAACATCGTGGTGCCTCCTGTTACTGGTTCGTATCGGAAAAGAGGCGCCGGCACTTCTGCCGACGCCTCTTGATTTCTTACAATCGGCGCTTCAGTGTCCGATTACTGCTCAGGGCTGAACTTGCGAGTCGTGGCGCTCCACGACCAACCCTTGGTGGCGTCAACCTGGTTAGCCAGGTCTTCGGCCGAGCAATATCCAGCGGTTACGAGCGGTGCGAGTGTCGTAGCCGTATAGACGGTGTTATCCGTGAGGGTGATACTGGCTCCAGCTGGCTGGAACTGGTTGAGTCGCGTCACCATGGTGGTGATCTGACCACCGCGTGCATCAGCGGCTTCCAGGTTGGCATCATCAAGAGCTCCCGTCACTGATGGAACGACCAGCGCTGCAAGCACGCCGATGATCACTACAACGATAAGGATTTCGATAAGCGTAAAGCCCTTGCGGAGCGTGGTCATCTTCTTGTTGTTGGTGTTGTTCGTCATGGTGAGAACTCCTTGGTTTGCTAGCTGGATCGATCTTTCAGTGATCCGCATTCAAGCAACTCTGCCTGAATCGGTCACATCAACACTCTCGGAAACAAAGGGGGGGTGCTGCAATCAATGCGCCCGAAAAACATGAAATTTCCTTCATGGCAAGGTCCGAAAGCCCGATTGGGCTTTGCAGAGCCGGATTTGTATTGGAAGTTCTTTTCGGAGATACCTACTGATGACCAGTCAACCAGCACAACCCACGCCAGCGCCCAAGCCGGAGCACACGGGCTGGCAGATCTCCATGCGGCGCCCGCGCGGGTTCACACTCATTGAGGCGCTGATCGCCTCCATCATTGTGGCGATGGTGGCTGCAACTGCGTCGATGTCCGTGGCAGTCGGTTCATCGATCGAACAGCAGAATCGACTTTCGGTGCTGGCGATGCAGGCCGCTGAACTACAGATGAGCTCTGTACTTGAGCAGTCTTATGAAACCATGAACACGTTGGCTGGCACCGAAGCAGTTGGCCAGCTCTTAGCGCCGAAGCGTCCCGGTGCTACGGCGCGCGAGTTCTTGCCGGCCACATTTTCAGAACTCTCACGGGTGACCACGATTATCACTGAGAATCGCACGCTTACCCAGTACAACAACTACACCGTTTCTGGGAAGCGAATTGAGGTTGCCGTCATCGGGCCCGATGGATTGACGCTCGCACGCCTGGTGCGATTCCGTGGAATGGATCCAACAACATGATGCGGCAACAGCCCCGATGCAGTACCCGGCGCATTGGCTTCACATTGGTGGAGCTCTTGGTGTCTATCACAGTGACCGCGATTATTGCGGCTTCTGTGGCTGCTACGGTGTCGGCGGTAGCGGTGGGGATGCAAGGTCAGGATGATGCAGCGCAAGAGGTAGCGCGCCTTGCGCGTGGCCAGGCGCGCATTGCGGACCACCTATTTCGGGCGCGAATGATTCTTTCCCAGTCAACCACTGTGGCAACGCTATGGCTTCCTTCGGAGACGTTTGACGGTTCACCGACCAACGCCACCGAATACGACACGATCCACGGGAACGAACTGCGTTGGTACGTCGTGGACCGAACCAACCGCGTTATCACCATGCAGCGGGTCAGTAACACACTGAATCGCACGGTCTATCCCTTCGCCACCGATTGGTCAGCGCTGCGAACAACGCTTGCTGCGTCCGGGTCACTGGTTACCACCACTGTCCTTGAGGGTGTTTTGGAGGCCACATTTCGCTTTACAACCTTTAATCCATGCGCAGACCGGCGATTGGTATTGGATATTCAACTTGATGACGACCACGGCGGAATGAACTTTGAACTTGGTGGAATCATCGACGCGCTGCAGCGGCATTCGGACTGTCAGTAAGCACCTCATGAGCCACCACGCTTTCCAACCTCAACTTCCGCGCCGTCGCCGCGATCGGTCGGTGCAGACGCAGTGCAACACTGGGAAGGGCATGGGACGCGGTGCGGCGCTCATGCTGGCGCTGTTCGCAATGATGGTGGTTGGCACCACGACGCTTTCGTACGTGGCGAGTCGGGAAACGTCCTCTTCCATTGCAGCCAACGCGCAGCTTGCAGCAGATGCACGCACGCTTGCCTCATCTGGAATGTCCATTGCCAAAGGCATTCTTCGCTCCAGCGAGACCATTTGGCGTCGTAATCATGTTGGTGGCGTGCTGCTCAACAACTATTCGCTTGATGGTGGCACCGTCACCGTTCGTTTGGTGGACATTGTCAAGCGTGCCAATCCAGCCAATGGCGGCAACATTTTCCCCGATGATGCCACCACCGAAGTGGAGGTCACCGTCAGCAGTACGCGCGGGGGCGCCACTTGGAACTCAGTAGCGAACATGAGCATTCCTAGTGTGGTGAAGGGCGAATACGCGATCTTTGCCAACAAGATCATGATTGTGGATGGCTCAAACAATTTCATTGGTCGTTGGCCAAATGCGCCGATGAGCGCACAAAAACTGCGCGTGAATATTGGCACGCAGGCCGACCTGGCCTTCCTGAGCAACGTGTTCCCCTGGTTCGGAAGCGGCGTCTGGCTGCAGGGCGGTTGTCGCTTTGAGGCAGAGGTGGCGGGTTCAACGCCGTCGGACGCAGATTCCATGAAGGCCACATGGATTTACTACCCGTACTCGGCTACTGGTCTCATCGTGCAAGGCGCAAGTGCCAGTGCTGTTGCCGCGAAGCGCATGGACCCACTGGATTCCATTCGCATGGTCAATCCCCCAGCTGCACCGTCAGTTGGCGGTACCTACACCAACTACACCAACAACTACATCTTGACGGGCGGCAGTTACAGCCTGAACTCATTCCGAGTGCGCGCCGTGTTCCTTCCGCAGTTGTTCACCAAGAACTTTGAAGTGCGCAGTGGTGCCACAGTCACTTTGAATACCGGCACCTATGAGGTGTACGGTTCATGGATTCTGCGCGATTCGCGCATCATCATCAATGGCGACGTGAAGTTCGTGATCAATCCGAACTTGGCATTGACGGGTTTGGACTGGCAGAATTCGTCCGTAGAAATCAATCCAAACAGCACCTTTGAAATCTATAACGGGTATTCAATGGATGTGCGAAACTGCTGGGTTGGTCCGCGAAAGCAGTACATCTGCAATAGCGTTGCCATCGACGGCGACCCGCACAAGAAGAATTGGTTCGCGCAGTTTACTTCCAATGACTGCTATCCGGTAGCGCCAACTTCACCGCAGTACATGGAGCCGTGGCGGGTTCGCGTGTATCCGATGCGGCAGTTCCTCTCCAGCTTCTTCCTCTGGGATATCCGCGACACTTCCATTGTTGGTTCGCTGTTCCTACCAACGAACCCGATCCGCCTCTTTGGGCGCACGCAGGTGTACGGGCGTGTAGCGGCCAACCACTTGTTGATTTATGACACTGCCAGTTTCTTCTATGACCACGCGTTGGACCTGGTGACTGGATTCACCGAGGGCCGTGCGCCTTCGCGCGGTGGCGATCCGGAAGACATGTTCCCTTCGCGCATCGTGTCCTATGGATTTAATGCGGAGGCAGCTCGATGATGAATCGCGGCCTTCGCGCCTTTACGCTCATTGAGATGCTCATCACGGCGGTCATCGTGAGCGTAATAGCCGGATTGGCCATTGACATGTTTGGTGGCAGCCGATTTGAGCGCGTGGATGCTGGCGTTCGACTCCTTGAGGCGGATCTTGGGTATGCGCGCAGCGTTGCGCTGTCCACGCCTGCTGATCCAGTGTTGCTTCGTATTGCTGCCAATGGGAGCAGTTACCACCTTGCACACACGAGTGCGCCAGATACTGCACTGACCGGACCAAACGGTCCACTACGCACCACGTTTGGCAGTGGCAGGGCAGAGGTGGCCGCGGGTCTGTTGATCACTTCGAGCGGCTCGCGGGACATCACCTTTGGTCCGTTTGGTGGAGTGATGGACCCCGTCCCGACCATCTTTGTGTCCACTTCGGATGGTCCGGAGCGGGCGCAAGTAGTTCTCGACCCCTTCACTGGGGACTTGTCCGTTACTTATCAGTCACCTTAATGATCGACAAGAGTTCGGACCCCATGAAGGCCGATCACTTCCTAAGAGGCGCCTGATTCCATATCAGGGCGTCGGCGTGATGTTTCGCCAGATGGAGCGCACTTATGGCAACACCGAACGACAACACCTCACCAGTATCTCCCTTCGCGCGATCGGCGTGGTGTGCTGCAATCGGCACCACACTTGCGGTTGCATCTGTTGCACGCGCGCAGTCTTCCGCATCCGGAGCAGCTGGAAGTGCGCCCAGCACGGCGCCCAGTGCTACACCGAGCACTGCGCCAAGCACTGCACCCACGAAATCTCCAACCGCTGCACCGGTGAGTTCAATATCCGTCAAAGGCGCGGCTACCGCTGGACCCGCAAGCGCAGCGCAATCGGCACCTGCTCCTGCGCCGACCGATGATCCAGGCGCTGACCCCACTGCAGAACTCAAACCAACCGTGTGGGGTGTTCCTGGTCCCAACGCAGCGCAGGGCGGGGTTTCTACTCCGCTGACTGGGCCGGGCGGACGACCACCGTCACCAACGATGGAGCCACCGTCTACACCAGGCGCACCTGCGGGCGCTGGCGCTGCTGTGCCCGCCAGTCGCAGGCCCGACGCGAAAGTGGATGTCACCAGCGAAGGTCGATTCTCCCTCAGTGCGCAAGCGATTGATGTTTCCAAGCTGTTGGAACTGATTTCCATCAAGGCTCGCCAGAACATCGTGGCCAGCGACAAAGTGCGTGGTGTGGTCACCGTGAACTTGTATGACGTGCCGCTTGAAGATGCGCTCAACGCCATCTTGAATGTCAACGGTCTGGCCTGGCGCCGCGAAGGCGACTTCATTTATGTCAAGACCCAAGGCGAAGTTGATGCCGAGCGCAATCGCGTTGCCCGCGTCTTTACGTTGCAATTCCTGTCCGCCGACGATGCGATCGCGTTCGTGAAGCCAATCTTGACCGAAGGCGGCTCCGCTGTCGCGCTTGGAAAAGTGGAGCCTGGCTATCAACCTACGCTTGAAAATGGCGGCGCGGATAGTTTTGCATTCTCTGCCAAGGTCATGGTCAATGACTTCCCGGAGAACATTACGCAGGTCCAGACCTTGATTGCAGAACTCGACACGCCGCCGAAGCAGGTGCGCGTTGAGGCAACCATTCTGACTGTGAACCTCACTGATGACACTGCCTTTGGTATGGACATCTCCGTGGTTGGCAACATTGATTTCTCCAGCGTCACTTCGCCGCTCTTGGCGTTTGATGATGTGAAGGACGGATTGTTGAAGCCGTCCACTCCGTCGACTGCTTCGCAGGCGTCACTGTATCCATCAGCCACGGGTGCGCCGCCACCGACCGGCAAGGTGGGCATCATGACCAACGATGTGGCCATCTTCTTACAGATGCTTGATCAAGTGGTGGACACCACGGTGCTCGCGCGACCCACGGTCACGGTGCTGAACCGGCAGCGTGCCCAGGTGCTCATTGGTGAGCGCATCGCCTACCTCTCAACCACGCAGACGCAGACCAGTACCACGCAGGAAGTGAAGTACTTGGATGTCGGTGTGAAACTGATTTTCCGACCATTCGTTTCGCCGGATGGCATGGTGCGGCTTGAACTTGCACCGCAGGTCAGTACCGCGCGCATTAAGGACATTGATGCCGCAGGTGGCGGTAAGGCAACCGTTCCCGATGAAATTTCCCAAGAGCTTCGGACCAATGTTCGCGTGAAGAGCGGACAGACGATCATTCTGGGCGGACTCTTCAAGGAACAGTCACAGGTGACCAACCGGCAGATTCCCGGTCTGGGCGATCTGATCCCAGGTGCATTCAGCGGCGCTTCAAGCCAGATGGTGAAGCAAGAGATCATCTTCTTGATCACCCCAACCGTGGTGGAAGACGCCCAGGACTACAAGGCCGGCGATATGGCGCTTCGAACATCAGAAGCAGCTCGCGTTGGTGGACGTGCTGGCTTGCTGCCATTCTCTGAATCACACTTGGCGGGCAATTACCAGTTGCAAGCACTGGAGGCGTGGAAGGAAGGCGATCGATCCACTGCGCTTTACTATGTGGATCAGGCGCTACGAACGCAGAAGAATTCGCCTTCCATGATTGCGCTGCGCGAATCCATTCGTACCGATCACAAGGACCAGTACCGCACGGAGCTTGATGCGATTGACTTGCTTGATCCAACACAGCGCCAGCCATTCAATGGCGTGCCGCTGTCTGACACCTTTAAGTACTCCAAGGGTTGGGTGACGCCGCCTAAGCCAGAGGACTTGAAGAAGGACATTCCGCCAACTGTAGATGACGACTACTCGCCGTTTGACCCACTTCCACTACCGGATCTTGAGGCGCCGCCGTTGCCCCGTGAATCTGGTCGTGAGAAGACTGCGCGCCCAACTCAGGAGCCGAACCGTTGAATCGCAAATTTATTCACTGCCTATTGGCTGGATCACTTGCCACTGCCACGCTGTTTGCAGCGGGATGCGGCGCGCCGCGTTCGCAGCAGGTTCGTAACGAAGCACGTGGCCGGTATGACCGTGCCGGAGCGCAGATTGCATACGACCAAGCACGTCAATCGTTCCAATCGGGACAGTTTGAGCCAGCGCTTGGGCACATCGATCGCGCTATTGCTCGCTTCCCCAAGGAGTCTTCGTACCAACTGTTGCGTGGGCGCATCCTTCATGAGATGACCCGCATTGACGAATCGCGTGATGCGTTCCAAGCGGCTGTTGATCTTGATCCAAAGAAGCCAGAGCCGTACTACTTCTTGGGCATCGTGTACCAGCGCTGGCGTGAGAATGACAAGGCTCTGGAGTCGTATGCCAAAGCTGCTGAACTCGAGCCCACCAAGATTCACTTTGTGGCCGCGGAGATTGAGATGTTAACGCTCATGGGGCGCCATGACGAGGCTGACGCGCGCTTGACGGCTGTTGAGAAAAAGTTTGAATTCAGCCCAGTGATTGATCGATTGCGCGCGGATGTTTCCAAGATGCGCGGCGACGATGATCGCTGCGCGCAGCTGCTTGAGCGTGTTTCCATGCGTGAAACAGCCTCGCCAGAATTGATCGAAGAGTTGGCGTTTGCTCGCTACTCCAAGGGTGACTGGAATGGATCCATTGCGGCGCTTGAAGATCCGGTGCTTGCAAGCCGTATCGGCAGACCTGACTTGGCGCGATTGAAGGCACGCAATCTCATCTTGGTGAGCCGTCCGGAAGAAGCCCGGGACATCTTGCTTTCCATCCGTGACGACAACGATCCACACGGTCGGACGATGTTGCTCTTGGGCCACGCGGCATGGCGCATTGGTGATTGGGGACGGCTCCGTGAGTGCGGCGAAGACCTAGTGCGGCGTCATCCAGAAATGGCAGACGGGTACATGTTCCTTGGTGCCAGCGCACACAATGCTGGCCACTTGGAAGAGTCGCTGGCAATGTTTGAGCAGGCGGTTGCCCGTGAGCCAGAGCGTGCAGTGGCGCAGAAGCTGCTGACCACGGTGAGTGCCATCCATGGCGCACCTGGAAAGACCGTTCCGAATAGCGCCTCCGCCGGCACGATACGCAGCGAGGCCCCGTGATTCCAGCGTTGGGCACGGCGCGTAAGTGGGTCCGTCGTGCAGTGCTGGGCGGGAGTTGTTGCGTTGCGGCACTGCTCGCAGTCACCGCGTACGGCTGGTGGATTGATCCGCGCATCATTGTGATTCCGTTGCGCCAAGCCGCATACATGCGGCTTGATATCACGTCGCGTTACATCACTGTTGACGGCTATCAGTGGCCGTACCTTGACGCGGGACCTTCGGACGGTCCGGTGTTGCTGCTCTTGCACGGATTCGGGGCAAGTAAGGACGCCATGATGGAACTTTCGGCTCCGTTCGCCAAGCATGGGTGGCACACCATTGCGCCGGATCTACCAGGCTTTGGCGGTCACGCGTATCACCAAGGGGAGCACCATGATGGTGCGTTTTACGCGCGCTCGGTTGATTCGTTCATGACTGCGATGGGGATCAAGCATGCCACCATGGTGGGTTCCTCCATGGGTGCGGCGATCGCTTGCGAGTTGGCTATCGAGTTCCCGCAGCGAGTGGACGGGCTGATCATGCTTGCGCCCGCCGGGGTGCAGGCGCCGGTCGTTAACGACTTCATGCGCCGCGTTGCTGATGGAGCAAATCCACTTGATATCGCCAGTAGCGAGGATTTCGATCGTGTGATGAACTTGGTGTTTGTGCGACCACCCGCGGTGCCAGCGCCGTTTCGTCGTTGGTTTGCCGATATGGCGATCGCCCGTCGCCCGCAGACGTTGCTGATTGTGGAGGCGATCAAGCCGTTCCTGAGTGATGGACTGCGCGGTCGCATGGGCGCGGTTGGTGCGCCGACGTTAGTGGTGTTCGGAACGGCCGATGCGGTGACTGACCCATCCATGCTCAGCGTGTTTGCATCAGAAATGCCACAGGGCCGCACGGCGCTGATACCTGGCGCCGGTCATGTTGTATTCGGTGATGACTTCGCCGGCACCGTGCGTGCGATGCGTGAATTCCTGGAGTGGGCCGGGCTCGAGCGAGACTCAGTCGCCTTGCACCGATGACGCTTTGGACTGGCTTGCGGCTTCTGTGTCCGCAGGCGTTGTTTCCGTGCGCATCCGCTGCTTTGGTCCAACATCAACCGGTGCGGTGATTCGGTCGATCCGTGAAGCGAGCGCGGACATTCCGACTGGTGCGGTGGCCTTGCCGTCAAGAATGTCCCACTCGGAGATACCTGCACCGTACGCAGCAACATTCGCTTCGTGATCGATCTTGAAGCCGATGCTGCCGAGGGCGCACGTTCCGTAGACGCCGCCGGCGACAGCCCAGACGCGCACTTGATCGCGTTTCTGAACCGGATCGCTGGTGCGACTATACGATTCGCCAAAGGCACCCTGCGCTTGCGCGAGGAAGTAGCTGCCGTCGGCAACAAATTGATCAAGAGCAGCATCGGTGGAGAACACGATGACAACGCTGCGTCCTTCGCCGCCAATGGTGAGGCCGACTCCGAAGCCTTGCACCTTGATGGCGCACGGTGCGGACCAGCCGGTGCTGGTGCGTCGCAACAAGAGCCCGTCACCGCCCGCGCCGCTGATCACTAGTCCAGCTTGGGTTTCGTCGACGATGGCAATACCGCGTGCCTCGCGGAAGATTTCCGAGTCCACGGGATTCGGCGATGACTGCACGTGGGAGAGCGTGCCGATCGAGTCGGTAATCCGTGACTGCATGGTGGGTGCATCGCAGCCGCACAGAAGGGTGGCGATGACGGTTCCGACAGCAAAGCGCGAGTCCATGCGCATGGCGTTCTCCTAAAAAGGTTGGGTGCTGTTCGGATATCGGCAAGTTCTGCCGGATTCCTTCAGCGAAAGCGCGGGCCAGGGGGGCTGACAGCGGGGTTACTTGCTGCCATCTTTTTTGCTGCCATCTTTCTTGCCGCCGGTGATGGCATCGCCAATGCCCTGCAGCAATCCCCCAACGGCATTTCCGCCCTTCGAGGCCGCTTCGCTCATCATGTTGACGGCCGAGGCACCGAGCCGGCCGCCAGATCGAACAGCCCCGTTGATGGGATCGCGCAGCACTGCCGGAAGGTTGTTGCCGGATTCGGCCATGACCGCCACCACCACGGCTTCAAAGACCTGCCCAACCAGTTGTTCTGCGAGTCCCTTGCCCGCGGTCTTGCCGTCAATGTTCTTCACCTCCACCCGGTTCAGATGGACGGCTACCGGAATGTCGCCAACGATCTTTGATCGCTCGGTGTAATAGACATTCACATCTTCCAACAACAGTGCACGGAGCAGGAGATCCATCCCGGGCGTGGTCTTTGTTTCGGCGGCCTTCGGCTCGCTGGAATCGCCCTTGGAGAGATTGGCAACCACGTCGGCCACGTTGTTTCTGTCTCCGTCGCGGATGAACCAGATCGACACCTTGCTCAGTGCCACACTGTCCACGATGAGTTTTTGACTGTTACTTTCGCCAGAGACGCGCACGGCGATACTTCCGGCGTTCAAGAGCAGCGGGGTGCCCCAGCCTGCAGGGTTGGCAACGCGTAAACCCTTTACTTCCACAGCTAAACCGAAGACATCCAGGTGCACCGAATCAATTTCGACGTTGACTCCCAACAGTCGGGTTGCAACACTGCGCGCAATTGATGCGGCAATCACGTCGCGCGCAAACCAGCCGATGGCAGCCAGTGCCGCCACTGAAACAACACAGATGATCGCAATGCGTCGCACGGGATGGCTAGTAGTCATGGCGCGTAGGTTAGTGCGCGCGCCGGACTGCGGTCAATGCAGCAAGGAATCAACCCGCGGCCGCGTGTGGGGGAGCCTGATCCGGAAACCGATTCAAGATCTCGCTCGCCATGTCGTCCGGGCGACGGACCATGGTGCATTCAGTGGCACCAGGAGCAATCGCATGCCGAATGGCCGAAATCAATGCACGTGCATCGACTGGCTTGCACAGGTAATCGTGGCAGCCGGTTTCTAAGCACTTTTCCCGGTCGCCCGCCATGGCATGCGCGGTGAGCGCAATGATTGGCGTGCGTTCACCAGCGGCGGTCAGTCGGCGCACCGCTTCGTAGCCGTCCATGACGGGCATCTGCATGTCCATGAGAATCACATCGTGCCGGTTCATCCGTGATGAATCCTGAACCCTTTCAACTGCTTTGGCGCCGTTGTCAACAATTTCCACATTTGCCCCGGCGCGTTCCAGGTGAAAGCGGATCAGTCGTTGATTATCAATTCCATCTTCGGCGAGCAAGACGCGAATACCGGAGAGCGGCTGCCGAACCGCGGACGGAAGTCGAAGCACGCTGCTGCCTTCCTTGGTTTCATTGGAACGGAGGCGCGCCGCTGGAATTCCGGTGAGGTCGCCGGTGTCAATGGTGAATTCAAAGGTAGTGCCGCTACCAGGGGCGCTGCGCGCGGAAATGGCACCGCCCATGATGTCGATGCAGCGCCGCGTGATCGCCAGCCCAAGACCGGTTCCGCCGTATCGACGGGTTGTGGAACTGTCGGCCTGCACAAACGGTTGGTACAAGCGCGAAAGTTGTTCGGGGGTCATACCGATGCCGGTATCGGCCACCTCAAATGCGAGTTTGTCTTGCCGGTCGTCCAGCCGCCGCAAGGTCAAGGTGACCGCGCCTTGGTCAGTGAATTTCACTGCATTACCAAGGAGGTTGATCAGCACTTGGCGCAGGCGTGTTGGATCCGTACTGATGGATTCAGGCACATCTCCATCCATGACCAGGCGAAGTGCAATGCCTTTCTGCCGAGCGCGGTCATCCATGAGGCGCAGCGCATCTTGCACCAGATCAAGCGTGCGAACACGCTGGCGATCCATTCGCATTTGCCCAGCTTCAATCTTGGAAAGATCAAGGACATCATTGATGAGTGCCAGCAAGTGTCGCGCATTTCGGCGGATTGTTTCCACTGCCTCATCGCGGGACGGGGCATTTGCTTGACCATCGCCGTGATCAGCAAGTAGATCCACAAAGCCAATGATGGCAGTCATTGGTGTGCGAATTTCATGGCTCATATTGGCTAAGAACTCAGTCTTAGAGCGGCTAGCAGCATCAGCATCATTACGCGCGGTGACCAATGTCAGACTGGCCTTACGCTGACTGCGAGCTTGCAATAACAGCACGCCGCATAGACCTGCAAGACCAACAATCATGGCTGTTGATGCCGCAGTGACTAATTGCCCGTGACCAACTTCCGCGGCGATCAATCGTGGCTGGGCAACGCCGATGACAAACACATTGCCGCCCTTGACGGTGCGCAATCCGCTCAGTGGGAATGCACATGCCATCTGCCCGGATGTAGAAACGCTGGAGCATTGTGCTTCTGATCCATCGAGCGATCCCACCAGGCCAGCAAGCGCTTTAGTAGGAATGGTGATCCCAACTTCACCGCGCTGCGCATGTTCATCAAGGGCATGGCCGGTGCCGTCCACAATGACCAAGTCGATACCAGGCGATTCCTCACTTTCAATCAGAGCCTCAATACGTTCAAAGCGAATGCGCGTGGTCACCAGCCCAATGCATCGGCCGGTAGTTTCGTCGATGACTTGTGCGCTGCACGCGACGGAGAGTCCGGTTGAATCCCACAAGATCCTGGTGAAATCGCAAGAGGTTTGAAATTCTAGAATTGGGACAGGGGAATCTGAATGGAGGCAAGCACTCACCACGGGACGCTGCGAAACGTCTTGTTTCATCAGTAGATCAATGCGCGCTGCCGGAAATGGGGTTCCGTGGATATCCACCGAATTCACCGCCAAGAGCCGACCGTCTGCGTCCACAAATGCCAATGCATCCACTGTGCCCGACCGTCGAATTTCTTCGTTGGCAATCTGCCGGAGAAGCGCAGTGTCGTTACGAAGGATGGCGGCAACAACGCCGGGGCGATGGGTTAACGATTCCGTGTGTTGCAGCACCGGGGCTACCGCGTTTGTCACTTCATCGCGAGTGGCTCGGGTTGCATCTCGCAAAAACAGGGCGGTCTGTGGCGCATCGACGGCATCGGCATCTGCATCGGCGCGAGCTTGTAGTTCGGTGCTGGTTGGCTGTGGCGCACGATCAAGGCGCAGATCGCGGACGATCATCACCAATCCAGTAACGAAAGCGAGACCAACGAGGCTGCCATACACCATGGGTCGCAAACGATGACGAATAGCTGTTCCCATGTGCCCTCCAGTCAGCCAAGCACCTTTCCCGCAACGCACGTTGTTGGCAAGCCCAGCATGTATCCGAGAACACCATCGGGAATCCGGGGGCACGAGTCAAGGACGTTCCCGGTCTTCCGATCATTTCGGTCCCATTTACGTTAAAGTTTTGGTGTGAGTCCACGGAATTGATCAGTGAGGTCCGGGAAGCACGCGTCTTGCCCCGTGCTCGCCCGCCCGCGACCCGTCGCCACGACCCCAGCGCCTGATTAGCGTCTCGGATCGTCCAGGGTGCTCGGTTGGAGCGTCGTTGGCTCTGTGCCCGGATCCTGCGCAGGCGCGCGCATCCGCCGCAGCGTGTCGGCCTTCCACGCCGGCATCTTGTACTCCCATCCATCACAGGCCTCGGAAAGGGCCGACCAGTCCGGCACGAAGGGGTCGCCATCATGTTTCGCTGGCGTTGGTACTGGTGCTCCCGGGCGCGGTAGCACGCTCAGCGTGAACCACACACCGTCGGCCTCGGCATGCCCGTTGATGGTGACGAGCGCGGCGCGCGTGTCAAAGCTTGGCGACCATTGTGGTTCCGGGGCGATATCGGTGCGTGCGCGGCGAACGCCATCGATTTCCAATCGTTCTAAGAACGACGGAAGCCCGGTCTTTGCCGAATCAACTTGCTCCACGCTCCAGTGTTCGCGCTCGGGTTCAATCACCGCAATTCCCCAAGGCATGCGTGGCATTCCCGGTTGCGGGCCCGGGTCGTTTGGACTTGGCGTAGCGGTGAGTCCTGCAATCGATGCGGACAACGTTTCTCCGCTCGGCAGTGACACCAGCGTGCGATCAATCCACGCCAGTGCATCGGCGGGAACCTGCACGCGTCCCAGTGCTCGCCACGTTTGATCTTGCGCGGGCAACCGCGCAAAAACGGCGTCCGGAGCAAATCGCTCGTCGCCAAGAATGACCTCTGCGACTGGTTCAGCGCCCGGCGCGGTGGCCAGGAAGCGAACCAAGCGCGCCTTCCCTGACTCATCAGGCCACGCGAGCCCAAGCTCACTGTGCCGATCCTTCTTTGCAGTCATGCGATCATCAATCGTCAAGCTGCCGATACTGACGAGGAGCGCCCGCACCAGTTCTGTTCGCGCTGGATAGGCATCGCTGGTGGCAACCACCCAACGATCGCCACCAAGCCGCTCAATCCGCACCGTTGCATTGCCGCGCAACAACTCAATAGCGCCGATCTCAGCAGCGCGCGACTCCAGGCCGGCCACCAGCGCGGAACCACGCGCGCGCTCGGGAGTCATGTCGCGGCTGCGCGCCATGAGGAAAGCCGCCCCGGAGAGTGCAAACGCTGCAACAGCGATTCCAATGACTCTATTTTTCCGCATGATTCCTTGGCTCATTGCACTGCCTCCCGGCGGCTGGTACGCCCGCGCACCATGTACCAAGCGAGCGCAACGATGGCCACGGCCAGCGGCCATACGACCGCATTGAGCACA
Organism: Phycisphaera mikurensis NBRC 102666; assembly: GCA_945890745.1. Taxonomy (GTDB): domain Bacteria; phylum Planctomycetota; class Phycisphaerae; order Phycisphaerales; family SM1A02; genus UBA966. The sequence goes on along the minus strand of CAMDCW010000009.1, from coordinate 1,202 downwards.
AGAATGCGGGTTCCCAACAATTCAACATCGCGCCGCAGATCATGTTGCACTTGCCGCAGTTCCTTTCGCGCGGCGGTCATGCGCGTCTGCAACTCCTGAATGCGCTGCGCCTGTTCCGGCGTCAGAACGATCTGTTGCACGCCTTCCGCGGTACGTTCGCGCTGCAACTCGCCGATTTGTAACTCGGTGCGCTGAATCTCTTCTTGCAATTCCTTCTCGCGCGCAATGAACTTCGTTTCGGCTTCTTTGCGCATGTCTTCCACCGCCGTGAAGGGGCGACGGAATTGCCCGCGCGCGCGAATCTGCGCAAGCGCAGGATTGCCAGCCGCCAGTTCAACGGCGTTGAGAATCATTGGGCCGTTGTCTGCAATCGCGCGCTTCCCGGCGTTGACACCAGCACTGCGGTCATCAATGACCCATGTGTCGTCTGAAAGTAGATCCGCATCAGCAAACAGCAGGATGTTGGCCTTGCCTTTGGCGGCAACCCCGTCTGCAGATGGGAATGCAGAAACGATCTCGCCGGTGATACGCGCCGCCAAGATTTTTGGCGTGCCATCTGACTTGAAGTCCTTGAGGAGCTGTTCAGGGTCGCCAAAGAATCCAAGCTTGAGCGCTTGAATCATCTGCGATTTCTCGCCGGTTTTCACCAATGCCTCTACCTTTGACATGCTGCCAGGCACTTGCATGATCGCTCCGGCGCTCATGAAGTTGAGCGCCTGCAGGCCGCCGACCAATGGGTCGTTGGCAGTAAATGTTTCCCGTGTCATGGACAGCCATGCTGGGTAATCAAGTTCACGCATGCCGCCATTCTTGGAGGGCGCGCGAATGCGCGTGGCATGAGTGATGTCACCAACCACCATGTCCTTGGCAATATCCACGCCCCACGCATTGAGGAGCGGACCCATGTCATAGGTGGTGCCGCCACGCTTGGCGCCCATCGCGCTCGCGTCGGGGCCGCTGTCGGTTTCCGCGTATGGATCGGCCAGAACCAGCAGCGGCTTCCCGGCAATCGCCCATGCGTCAATGGCGCGCAGCATGCCTTCAGTGAACTTGCGCGGCTGCACAATCATCAGTGCCGCGATGCCATCGGGAAGTTTGTCAGCGGTGGCGTCAATCGGCACCACATCGGCCTGCTCGCCAAGCTGCTGGATGACCACCGGCGGCCCCTTCTGCATCATCGGGTTGCGCGGATCAGCCCCGCC
>CAMDCW010000008.1 GCA_945890745.1 Phycisphaera mikurensis NBRC 102666 | reverse complement strand
CCCCGGAGTGGCAGAAATCACAAACCACGCCTCGGTCTTCAGGTGCGCGCCGGGGTGAGTGCGCGCATACTCGGCAGTCGGGTGCACTTGCACGGAGAGATTCTCTGCGGCATCGAGGTACTTGATCAGCAGTGGAAAGAGTCCGGAATTTGCACGCGCGCGACCAAGCAGCGCGGTGCCATGGGTGGCAATGAGTTGTGAAAGTCCTTGGCCCGCGAACGGCCCGCTGGCTACGTGGGAGATGCCATCAACGACGGGCGCGGCGAGGTCTGCGATTTCCCAACTCTCTCCAACGGGGGCCGCCGGCGCTGGGGGCACCAACTTGCCAAGTTGCTTCAAGGAACGACCGCCCCAGGCACGAGGCTTCAGGATCGGGGCACATCGGAGCGGAGGAAGCGGCATGGAGGAACCACGGTACCGCCTGCGAGCGCTGCCGTCAGAGGGTCATTCCCGTGATCTTGCCATCAAAGACCAACTTGCCATTGACCACCCCTTGGCAGTGCGAGACGAATCGGCGTCGATTGAACTCCATGAGACTCGCCAAGAGGTATAGGGTGTCGCCCGGGACCACCTGGCCCCGGAAGCTCACCTCATCGCAGCGGGTGAAACCAAGGAACCCTTGCACTCGCCCGCTCTTGGTGTTCAGAAAACTGGCCAATTGCGCCGCGGCTTCGATCATGAGCACTCCAGGAAGGAGCGGTCGGCCCGGAATGTGCCCCTCGACCCAGAATTCGTCTGGTCGCACCAGTTTGTGGCCGACTCCGAGGGTGAATTCGGGATTGTGCCACAGCACGCCGTCGCATTGGCGCATGTGCCCCATTTGTGGAAGGCAGTCATTCAGTGCGTCGCCGCCAAAGAGAACCCGAGTGGTGTCAACGGCAGCAAGGTCAACGACGAATTCGGTAGCCACGGGCGTCTCCGGGGGGTCGGGACGGGGGTATCAGGGAAATGATAATGTGTGGATTCAGAACCTGCTGCGCAGCGCAGGGGCGTTTTTAGCGTCCTGAACCCGGTATTTTTGGCAGATCTGCCCACTTGGAGCGTCCGCCCCGGGTACGCTTGAGATGCAAGAGGGGTCCTTGGGGGTCCCGATTCACGAATTGCCCGCCGCGAACCCCGCGGCGCACGTACGAAGAAACCTAATTCCAGAGGAGATCAGACCATGGATGCATATGAAAGAATGAAGAAGCTCATCGTGGAGTGCGATGACGACATCAAGAAGGCCGTTGGCGGTAACAAGGCTGCGGGCACCCGCGTCCGTAAGACCATGCAGGAAGTCAAGGAGTGCGCCCAGTCGGTTCGTCAGGGCGTCCTGAACCTCCGTGATGCAGCAGAAGGCGGTCCTGCTCAGTAAGCAGGCGACTTCTGGAGCCAGTGCTCCCGCGGCTCGGCGCGTGGGGCGCAAGTCAACTCAAATGAAGTCCTGACGCGTCGTTGGCGAATTCCGCTGGCGACGCGTTAGGCGTTTTTAGGCACCCGCTTGGCCAGCTCCAAGATGTCGCGGAAGGACGGGTGTGACGCATCGCCGATCAACTCGTACATGGCTCCGAGCGTTCCGGTGGGAAGTGCGCCGGCGCGATCCATGCGGCGGAATGCGTGTTCCACCTGGTCAACTTGACCCGCAGAAATTGCATCGGTGGCGTAGAAGACCGTCCAGCCGGCGGCAACCAAGTCCAGCACGGTTTGCAGAACGCACACATGTGCTTCAACGCCACAGACCAACACCGTTGGACGTCGTTGCGTTCGGAGTGCGGCGCGCACTCCGTCCACAAGAGCGCTGAACTGGGTCTTCTCAATCACCTCCGTGGTGGCAGGAAGCGCTTCACGGATGGTGTCAACCGTTCCCCCCAAGCCGCGCACGTACTGCTCGGTGCAGATGACCGGCATTCCCAGGGCACCGGCAGCGCGTGCGAGCAACGCGCAATTGGTCTCCACGCGCTCGCGGGCTGCGATCGTGGGCATCAGTCGGTCCTGCACGTCAATCACAAGGAGCGCGGTGGATTCAGGGCGAAGTCGGGGAAGTGCCATAGTGGGGACCTTTGTTGCGATTCGCTGTTGCCGGGCGCGGTGTCAGTGAATGATGCGTGGGCGGTGGAGTTCACGCGCGTGAATGTGCGCCTACACCCGTACTTGTGGTTCGTCGGCGATGGTTGCGCGGTATCGGGTTCGAATGGGTTGCACGACGCTTGCAACAAACGCGTCCACTTGCTCCGGCGCGCGACCGATGTACGCGGATGCATCAAGGAGGACATCAAGATCCAAACCTTCAAAGAGCGGCTCGTCGCGGAGGCGCGCCAGCAGATCGTTGGGCTTTCCTTCGCTCTTCACTGCATGTCCAGCGGCTTGACTATGAACACGGATCGCCTCGTGCGCATGCTGGCGATCCGCGCCGCGCGCGGTGGCAGCAAGGAGGATGTCTTCGCTTGCCATGAACGGAAGTTCGGCATCCAAGCGGGCGCGAATGGAAGCGCGGTGCACTACTAAGCCACCCAAGACATTGGCAAGAATGTCGAGCGCCCCATCGAGTGCCAAGAACGCTTCGGGTAGCGACAAGCGGCGATTGGCGCTGTCATCCAGTGTGCGTTCGAGCCACTGCGTGGCCGCAGTATCAAGACCGTTGCCGGAGAGATTCATCACGAAGCGTGCCAGTCCAGTGGCTCGTTCGCAGCGCATCGGGTTGCGCTTGTAGGCCATGGCGCTGGAGCCGATCTGTTCGGCTTCAAACGGCTCCTCGATTTCCTTGAGGTTTGCCAGCAGTCGAAGATCGTTGCAGCACTTGTGGATGGCAGCGGCGGCGATCGCCAGACTAGAAAGAATCTGTGCATCTACCAGGCGAGGGTAGGTTTGCCCGCATACTGGCCAGCAGCGATCCGCTGGCCAACCGAGCTTGGCTGCAAAGCTGCGCTCCAGGGCTTCCACCTTGGCGGCATCACCACCCAAGAGTCCCAGATATGAAGCCTGCGTTCCGGTGGCGCCGCGCAGGCCGCGCAGGCGCATGCCATCGATGCGGCCTTCGATTTCTGAGAGCGCGATCGCCAAATCCTGCGCCCACAGGGTGGCGCGCTTGCCGACCGTGGTCGGTTGCGCGGGCTGAAAGTGCGTCCACCCAAGCGTGGGCAGGGCGCGATGATCGGTGGCGAACGTGCCGGCGCGATCAATGGCGCGCGCGAGTTTCTCGGCGATGATGGTGAGCGCGTCGCGCAGGATCAGTGTGTCCGCGTTGCACACCACATCTTGGCTGGTGGCACCAAGATGGATGATTCCACGCGCGTGCGGTGCAGCGTCCCCAAAGGCGTGCACGTGCGCCATCACATCATGGCGGAGGCGCGCTTCGTGCGCGTCGGCGTTGGCGAAATCGATGTCATCTAAATGCGCGCGCAGCTCCGTGATCTGCGCGGCGGTCACTGAGAGTCCAAGTTCGTGTTGCGACTCCGCCAGTGCTAACCAGATACGGCGCCACGTACCAAACTTGCGGCGCGCGCTCCAAGTGCTGCGCATGCGGGCGCTGGCGTTGCGAGTTTCAAGCGGCGAGCGATATCCCGAATGCTCATCGACGGCGTGTGTTGCGTCCTTCGTCACGAGATAGATCGTAGTGCCCGATGCACCGCGTGGGCAGGCCGCGATCGGTTAACTCTTGCTTCCTAAGCGGGGTTCGGTCCCCTTGAGGATTCGTTCAAGATTACTGCGGTGTTTCCACACGACCAACGCCGCAACGCCCGCCGTGACGATGATGGCGGGCAGGGCATGGGCAACGGGTAGTTCGCCGTCCGTGGTGCCTGTGCCGGTGGTCAGAATCGCTGCGGCAGCCACGGTCAGCGGAATGGAAACAGCCGCCAGCATGCTGGCGATACTCATGGTGCGCGTGAGCGCAATCATGATCGCCCACAGCCCAATCGCCACCAAGAGCGGTCCGGTGAGCACCGGCCAGATCGCCAACATGGCGCCGCTGCCGGTCGCCACGCCCTTGCCGCCCTTGAATCCAACGAACGGACTGAACATGTGCCCAAGCACTGCGGCGATGGGCATCATCAACCACCACCACATATCAGCGCGTGGAATTTCATCAGCTGGGTGCCCAAGAATGCCGGCCATCATGCCCGCGAGCAGTACCGGAGCAGCGCCCTTGACCGCATCAAGCAGATACACCAACACGCCCCATTTCCATCCGAGCGCCCGCGAAACATTGGTGGCTCCAATGTTTCCACTGCCAACCGTGCGTAAGTTCACGCCGTTCATGCGTGCCACGATCGGTCCAAATGGAATGCTTCCGCACCCGAAAGCGGCGAGTGCTGCAATCGACCAGTGCGCTGGGGTGAACGCGTCGATCGACGCGAGTGCATCAGTGAACATGGGCGCGATGCTAGACAACTACTGAGTGGTTGTCTTCACTGGTTGCCGGCGCTGGCTCTGGCGTTCGGCCATCACCGAACCCTGTACCGATGGCGCGAGCAGCCTCGATAAGTGGATTGTTCAGCGGCACCAAGCGCTGCTTTCCAACAGCGTGCATGATGTCAACATCACCGAACACATTGCCTTGGCGCATCACCATGCGGCTTTGTTTGCCTTCCAAGAGTGTCTTGATGGCGTGGTAGCCAAAGTGCGTAGCCAGGATGCGATCGGCCGGAATTGGCCCGCCGCCACGCTGAATGTGACCCAATGCGCTGGCGCGCGTCTCCACGCCAGTTCGCTTGGAGATTTCGTCCGCTACCCAGCGACCAATGCCGCCGAGACGAATTGGATCCGGCGAAGTTGGATCAACGCGATCGACCATCTGCTTGCCTTCACGCGGGCGCGCGCCTTCGGCGGCAACGATGATCGCAAAGCCGGGGCCCTTATTCATCCGGAAATCGATGTTCTCGCAGATGTGGTCAAGATCGAACGGAATTTCTGGAAGCAGGATGATGTCACTACCGCTGGCAACTCCAGCGGTCAGCGCTATCCATCCAGCATTGCGGCCCATGACTTCACACACCATCACGCGGTGATGACTATCCGCAGTGGACTGCAATTTGTCGAGCGCTTCGGTGGCGGTGTTGACGGCTGTCAAAAATCCGAAAGTGATCTCTGTGCCAACAATGTCGTTGTCGATGGTCTTGGGAACACCAATGATGTTCACGCCGCTCTCCACCAGCGGAGCAGCGCTTGCCATGGTGCCATCGCCACCGATGACGATGATGGCATCAAGTTGATGGCGGCGCGCAGTATCCACGCAGCGTTCGGTGACGTTTTCCCACACCGGACCAGTGACTGGGTCAACACGCACGCAGTAGCGGCGTGGATTGGCGCGGTTGTTTGAACCAAGCACGGTGCCACCGCGCGTCAGAATTCCACTGACATCGCGTGCGCTCAGCGGGCGAACGCGATCTTCAATGAGACCTTGAAATCCGTCTTCAATGCCGAATACTTCAATGCCGTGCTTCCAAATGGCAGTCTTGGTAACAGCTCGAATGACTGCGTTGAGGCCGGGGCAGTCGCCGCCGCCGGTTAGTACGCCGATGCGCTTAATGGAGTGTGACATGGTGGTTGGGGCGGCAAGGATAGCGATTGTTGCCACAATCCGTCATACACCGCGCCAATGGCGGCGGATTCTCGTTCGATTGAGAATCCCGCAAGAACATGACGATGCGCAGCGATTCCCATGGCGATGGTTGCATCGGGTGACGCCATGAGCTCGTCAAGCCGCGCCTGCAGCGATTCCATGTCGTCCATGTCCACCAAGTATCCCGTCTCTCCGTTCACAATCAGTCGCGGCGCGGCGCCAACGCGCGTGGCCACGGTGGTGGTGGCGCTGGCACCGGCCTCCAGTGGCAGCAGCCCAAATCCTTCCCAGCGCTGCGGCGAAACGTTCACAATGACTCGGCGCAGCCAAGTGCGCACTTCCTCCATGGGTAACTCCCCAAGAAACACGATCCGTGATGCCACTCCAGCAGCAGCAGCGCGCGCTTTGAGGTCCGCAACAAAGGCCATTTCTTCCGGCTTGATCGACCCAACAATCACGGCGGTGAAATCCGGGTACTTGGGCAGCAGCGCGCACATGGCGTCGACAAAGCGATCAGTTCCCTTTTGCGCCCGCACGCGGCCGAAGATGCCAATTCCGTAGCGGCCCGGCATCCCACCCGCCTTCCATTCCTGAACACGATCGGACGACGGATGGAACTTGCTGGTGTCCACGCCGTGCGAGATCACCGTGCAGGGAACTTTGAGGTAGGAAGCGGATTCCGGCGAGACCGCAATCACCGCATCCATGCGTCGAATCAGGGAGCGCGTCCAACGAGTGTGTTCGCGTTGCGCGGCGGAAGTGAAGACCAGCTTGAGTTTCTTGCCGCTCATCCACTTCAGAACCACCCCCGCCAGCATCTCGCCGTTGCGGCGCGCGTGCCAGATACGGAACGGCCGTCCCTTAATTGGACTTCGAATGTTCCAGAGCACATCCATGGCGCCGACTTGGGGCCAGTCGAGCGGGAGGCGCGGGCCGATGGTGGCAATGCGCAGTTCGCGTTCTTGTATCGGCAGCAGGGCCGCAACCGTTGACGTGACGCCGGAGTACTTCCGCTTGAGATTCGGAGCGATCACTTCAATATCAACCATGCTTCGTCGATTGCGCTGCATCACCTGAAGTCTAACGGGCGATCCGCGCTTCCTGAATCCATGTGCACCGTGGCGATCTCCCCGCGTTCCACTGCTAGGATTCGGCGTCCGTGACTACTAACACGCCCAGCGCAATGCAGCCAAACCCCGACGCAAACCAGCCTTCGACCCCTGAGGACGAGGGCGCACTCGTTGCCGCTCGTCGCGCAAAGTTGGAGCAATTGCGCTCTTCCGGCATCGAGCCGTACGGGCGACGCGTGGATGAGTTGGAGTCCGCTGCCGAAGCCCGGGCGCGCTTTGATGAGGCAACTCACCTTGCCTTTGATGCATCGCAACAGGCGCGCAAGGCTGACCCCACCGCGCCGACCGTTGACCAACGTGCACGCGTTCGCATTGCTGGCCGCGTCATGCAGCACCGTGACTTGGGCAAGTTGGTGTTCTTCTGGCTGCGCGATTCATCGGGCGACCTGCAGGTCACCGTCAGTAAGGCCAATGTCTCCGATGCAGAGTTTGCGCTCGCCAAGATGCTTGACTACGGCGACCTAGTCGTTGCTGAAGGTCCGATCGGCCGCACCAACAAGGGCGAGACGTGCATCTGGGCTTCCACGATAGAGATCGCCACCAAGAGCATGGCTCCGCCGCCCGGAAAGTGGCACGGCCTTGAAGACGCCGAGATTCGCTATCGCAAGCGGTACATGGACATGTTCGCCAATCCGGAGACGGTGCGAACCTTTGAGAAGCGCTCGCAGATTGTGAGCTTGGTGCGCCGCTTCATGGAGGCGCGCGGCTATCTGGAGGTAGAGACCCCCATGATGCAGCCGATTGCCGGCGGCGCGGCGGCGCGTCCTTTTGTGACCACGCATAATGCCCTTGATATGCAGCTCTTTTTGCGCGTTGCGCCGGAGCTCTATCTGAAGCGACTCATGGTGGGCGGCATGCGCAAGGTCTTTGAGATCAATCGCAACTTCCGCAACGAAGGCGTTGATCGCAGCCACAATCCGGAATTCACCGCCATGGAGGCGTATCAGGCTTTCGGCGATTACATGACCATGTTGGAGATGGTGGAGAGTCTCGTGCATCACGTGGCGTGCGCTATGGCGCAGTGCCCGGAGCGCGGTGCTGGTCCGGTGCTTCCATTCGGCGCGCTGCAGATCGACTACCGCGCGCCGTTTGAGCGCGTGCGTTACGAAGAACTCTTCATGCGTGCGTTCGGCTTTGACATGCGTGATGAGGCAAAGGTGCGTGCCGCCGGCATCGCGCATCACATTGATAAGGCCGCCACGCTTGATCATTGGTTACTCGTCAATCATCTCTTTGAGGAGAAGGCCGAGGCACTGATTGATCCCGCGCGACCAACTTTCGTGCTTGACTATCCAAGCGCCATCAGTCCGTTGACGCGCCCAAACCGCGCGCACCCGGAGATTGCGGAACGCTGGGACTTGTTCATCGCCGGTATGGAAATCGGACCGGCGTATACGGAACTCAACGATCCCGACATTCAACTTTCCAAGTTCACTGAGCAGCTTGTTGGCGCCGATGACGAAGAGAGCACGTTCCGCACGCTTGATCATGATTTCGTGGAGAGTCTGCGCGTGGGCATGCCGCCCGCGGGCGGAATGGGTATGGGTATCGATCGCCTGGTGATGCTCATGACCAATTCGGAGTCGATTCGCGATGTCATTCTCTTCCCGCTCATGCGCCATCAGTAAGTGCGCGCCACTGTTGTGCGTGGTGCTCGCGTTGGCAATGCCAACGCGCGCGCACGCGTTCGTGGCAGCGTGGTTGATCGCGCCGCCGGTGCCTGTTGCGCCCGTCGCGCCAGCGCCCGCGGCACCTGCACCCGCTGCGCCGTCCACTGCGCCCGCCACCGCTGCGCCATCCGTTGCCACGCAGACGCTTGAAGATCGCTGGTATCTGCTCTCGCTCGGCGGTAAGCCGTGCGGTTGGTTTCATGAATGGGTCGAACGCGACCAGAACACCATCCGCAGCATGACCGAAACGGAAATGAGCGTTGGGCGAATGGGGCAGGGCGTCACGCTGCGCACTCGAACGATGTTTGAAGAGACCACGCGCGGCGTTCCGGTGCGCGCGGAAATCGTCAAGACATCCGGCGCCGCACCGGTGCGATGCACATGGACCTTCGCTGCCGACGACATGGAGATTGCCGACGAACAGTCGGGGCGTCGCACGGTGCAGCGCCATTCGCTGCCCGCTGCTGGATGGTTGCCTCCCTACGCCGCCGACGAATTTGTTCGGCGCAGGCTTGCGTCCGGCGCAAAGGAGTTGCGCTACACCACGCTCGATCCAGAAAGCGGCCCAGATGCCGTGCAGGTGGAAAGCGTCCTCAAGGGAACGGCGGATACTGAGGTGGATGGTCGTACCGTACGCCTGACAGAGTGGAGCACAAAGACTTCACTGATCGAACGTCCATCATCAGAGTTCATGTCATCCGATGGCGTATTGGTGCAAAGCCGAACCGACCTTGGCGTTGGAATCTTGGAGTCACGGCTCACCACACGCGCCATCGCTACCGCGGCCGCCGCGCCGGTAGAGATCATGGCGCGAACGTTCATCCCGCTCACCAGCAACGCGCGTGCCCTCAGCGAATCGCGACGCGCCGAGTTGCTGGTGACCGCCAAAGACAGCGTCCTTGCTGATCTTCCCAGCGCGGGGTCACAGGTCTTTGTGCGCACGGCTGCCGGCGCCGCGCGACTATCCATTGATGCCGATTCCAGTTCCATGGCGCCCGTGGCCGACGCCTCCGACGCTCGATTCACTCGCGCAAGCGTCATGGCCGACAGCGATGACCCTGCCATTCGCGGTCTCGCCCAGAAAGCATTGGAGGGATGCGCGCCACTTCCGCTTGCGCGTGCCGAAGCGTTGCGAGCAGCGGTCAATCGTTACATCACCAACAAGAATCTTGCCAGTGGATTTGCGACAGCCAGCGAGGCATTGAAATCTCGCTCCGGGGACTGCACTGAGCACGCGGTGTTGCTGTGCGCTCTTCTCAGAACGCAGGGAATCCCCGCGCGCGTGGCCTCCGGGCTTCTTTACGTTGCAGAGTCCGGTGCCATTCGCAACTCCTACGGATGGCACATGTGGACCCAAGCCATGATTGACGGGAAATGGGTCGACTTTGACGCGGTGCTATCCGCACGCGGACCACGCTTTGACGCCTCACATCTACTCACTGGGCTAAGTGCAGCGGACGGCGCGTCCATCGATACCGACCTTGCGCGCATTGTGGATCTGATGGGAGACACCGTGATCGAAGTGCAGTCGATTGACGGCAAACCAATCGGCAACGCAAAGGGAGCCGCACGATGAATCAAGCGAGTGATGCACTTCCGGCACTGCCCGCCCGTGACCCCGCCGGCCACAAAGGAACATTCGGCACGGTCTGTGTGATCGGCGGTCATGCTGCGCATCCGATCACCATGCTTGGCAGCGTCGTGCTCGCATCACTCGGAGCATTGCGGGCGGGTGCCGCGCTATGCATTGCCGCAGCGCCCGAGCCACTGTTGCCAGCAATTCTTGCAGCAAACCCCTCCGCCACCGGAATTCCGCTCGCAGTGGATAGCGATGGTCACCTTGTTCCACACGCAGTCGCCGAAGCACTCGATACCCAGGCGCGCCGTGCCGATGTCTTAGTGATCGGTCCGGGAATGGGAACTGGATTTGCCGAAGCACAAGTAGTGATTCGCGTACTCGCTCAGGATGACAATCGCCCGGTGATTGTTGATGCCGATGCGCTCAATTGCCTGGCTGCCACTCCGCGCTTTGATCTTGACTTGCGCGCTCCCATCATCATGACTCCGCATCCCGGTGAATTTGCGCGCCTTGCGGATGCACTGCATCTCAACGTCGATCCGATTGATCCGGTGGCGCGTCCCGCTGCAGCGGAGCGTTTGGCGCAGCGGCTTGGATGCATTGTGGTGTTGAAGGGTCACGGGACGGTCGTGTCCGACGGAGCCCGCACCTGGACATGCACGCACGGCAATGATGCACTGGCGATCGGCGGGAGCGGCGATGTTCTTTCCGGCGTCATTGCTGGTTTGGTGGCGCAGTATGGAGATTCACTGGGCCTCTACAACTGCGCACGGCTCGCAGTGCAGGCACACGCCATTGCCGGCGAACAGTGGTCCGCTCGCGCTGGTGGCACTGCAGGAATGCTTGCCGCAGAACTTGCGGCGGAAATCCCCGCGGCCGTTGCCACACTGCGTACACTCGAACGCCCATGACACAGGCAGAAACGCAGCCGTCCGGCCCAAGCCAGCCACGATCGCATGTTGCACATGTTCCGATCGACAAGATCCGCCCACATACATACGTGGACGGCACCTATTCGCTGGTGAACCCGCAGTGCGGGACTGCCAAGAATGGCAAGCACTTTTTGAAGGGCATCATTCGTGATGCAAGTGGTGAAGTAGCCATTCGCCAATGGACCTTTGACGAGTCCCAACTTGGTGAGATTGCGCGGACCGGATTTGTTTGGATCGGCGGACAAGCGCAGGAGTACAACGGTCAAGTGCAGATTGTGGTGGATTCAATCCGCTCCGTTGAGGTGGACATTGAAGATCTTGCGCGGCTCCTTCCGGCATCGCAGCATGACATTCCTGCCATGGAACTGGAACTGCGCCGCGTCATGGGTTCCCTGACACATCCAGCCATGCGTGCCCTCGCGGATGCGTACCTCTCCAACGAACCGTTTATGGCACGAGTCCGCCAAGCGCCTGCCGCGGTGAGTGTGCACCACGCATGGATTGGCGGCCTGCTTGAGCACACGCTGCAGCTCCTGCGTCTTGCTGAGGGCATGCTTCCTCTCTATCCGGAACTCAATCGCGACATCGTCTTGGTTGGTCTGTTCCTGCATGATTTAGGGAAGACTTCCGAACTCACGTGGGAGCGTGGATTCAGTTACACCGCAGAAGGAAATCTGCTTGGCCACACCGTGAAGGGCGTCATCATGCTCAGCGCGATGGCAAGCAAGGTTTCCCGCGATGGAAACGTTCGCATTCCTGCCGATGCACTCTTGGTCTTGCAGCACATCGTGCTGAGTCACCATGGATCGCTTGAGTTTGGTGCCACCAAGATCCCCTCCACTCCGGAAGCGATCTTTGTTGCAATGCTTGACAATTTGGATGCCAAGACTGCCATTGCCATTCACGCGGCACAGCGTTCCAAGGGCGTTCATCCTGGTCAGGAATTCACAGACAAAGTGTGGAGCCTGGATACGCGGCTGTTCCGCCCCGATCCGTTGGCGGCCTCGTCATCGACATTGCCGACGGAGTGATTCCGCCAACTCTGCCAGTGCGTGTGGGGGATGCAGCACCGCAGCCCACGTTCGATCGGCGCGCAATTGCGCAGCACGAGCGCGGATTCGGTCGGCAGCGTGCTGGGCGTCCAACGCTTGAATTTCAGCTGCATGCACTGAACGCGCCCGTCCTAATTCCGCGTGCATCGCAAGCCACGCGCTGCGGCGTGCGGCACTCGCCCGCGGCGCATGTGCAATGGTTGCAAGTGCCGCCAATTTACTTGCGCTTGGGGCGTTTCCCGCTGCATCCGGGTCGAACCATCGGGCGCGGCGAGCCGCAGCCGTGACGGGTGGCGGCAGCGCGTCACCACTGAACGGAAGGCGCAATGTGGCGCTCGCCACGTCAAAGGCCGGAAGCCGCGCATCAAGCCATGATTGCGCAAACATATCGGTGGCGCGTTCATAGATCTTGCCGCCAGTTCCGTGCACGAATCGATCGGAGAGCACCGCTCGTGCCATGGCGCTGGTGAGAAATGCGCGCGGCCAAAGCGGGGCATCTGCCGCGCGCAGTCCGGCAAGTTCGGCTGCATGCACGCGGTGCCGGGTTCCGTCGCTGCCGCGCGTCCACAAGGGAAGTTCAGGGCCGAGCGGACCATCTTCGGCGAGCATTCGAGCAACGCGCGGAACCACCGCTACCGCTGCGTTGAACGCCCGGGCGCATGCGTGCGGATCGCGCGCGGCGCGCTCCACGATCGCCACGCCCAGCGCAGTCTTCATGAGTTGCGATGAACGAACCGTGCAGCCTGGCGCGCCGAGTTCCGGCGTGCAGTCGCGCACGGCAGCGAGCACTTGCGTGGTGCAGTCCGCAGCATTGGAGTGCGCCAACAATGCGCGATAGGCAGCGTCTGTTCCCGCTGCTGCACACGGCGGAATGGCTCCCCCGCGCGCGTCATCAAAGGGCGTCGGTTGGCACACGCTTCGAACACATGCCGGCGTGCCATGCAGCGCGCGTGGTCCAAAGCGATGCAGCGCGGATTCGATATCTCCATTGACACTCACGGGTACGCGCAGTTCGCGCGGATCACGAATGTCTGTATCAATAATCAGCCAGACGGACGCGGCGCCCGCGCGCGTGGCCACGGCGTTCGCCCACATGAATTTCGCAGCGATTCCCGGATGCCACCACTCCACTTGGTGCCCGGTGCCCACCAATATGCCGCTCGGCATCTGTAGTTCTTCGCGCATGGCATCGCGCCAGTAGGACAGTTCGGCGCCCATGATGGTGCCCTGCGCCGCGCGCAGCGGGCCGGCGCTCTCCACGGTGGTGAGCGCATCATTCGCCGCGTGGTTCACGCCTCGCTCCCAGTAGCCAAGCGAAGTCTCCCCGTGCAGCGCACGAGTTCGCGTTCGAAGGTGGCGCGGTACAGGGCCATCCTGCGGGTTGGATCATCAAGCTCGCTACCAAATGATCGATTCGGGTCGACATAGATGCGCGGAACAGGAATCTCATCCACACGTAACCCGTGCGCCACCGCTTGCACCCAGAACTGCAGCGGGAAGTCATAGCCATCAACATCCAAGCTCAGGGTTCGCAATGACGCCACGCGATACGCCTTGAAACCACAGAAAGAATCGGTGAGTCCGCTGCCAAGAGCCGTGCGTGCCCCGCTGGCCGACGGCACCGCGCCGAGCCGCGCATTGATCTCGACGGTCAGCGTCATATTCACTTCGCGGCGCCGCCCAGGAGCGTCGTTGTCTTCCGGACTTGACCGGAGGTATCGGCTCCCGCTGACCACATCAGTGTTGTCAGCACGGATCGCTTGCAGAAAGTCTGGGATAGAAGCAGGCGAATGTTGTTCGTCGCAATCCATAGTGATGACCCAGCCGTAGCCATCCGCCTCTGCGGCATGGAAGATGTCTTGCATGGATCGTCCGTAGCCACGGTTGTGGCAGTGTCGGATCACTTCCACCGAGTGCGCGGCAATGCGGGCGGGCGTGTCGTCAGTGGAACCATCATCCACCATCAAGATGTTTTGAACGTACGGCTTGAGCGCACTCAACACGCGATCGATCGACTTCGCCTCGTTAAAGACGGGAATGGCAAGGAGTACGCGCGGCATTCCGATCATGGGCTTGTTCCTGTCATGGAGTCAATCCGGTGGCGGGCAATCGAACGCGCGTTTCTGAGCGATTGCGTGGCACCACGCCCATCACCAAGATCTTCTCAACACTGCGGATGGCCACCGGTCCATCACCGGCTCGTACCCATGTTGACGTCTCGCGCCTCATGCTGGCAAACGGCACTTTCATAGTAAATACGGAGTCAATCCGCAACGCGTCGCATTCGCCAAGTGGGGTGCGAATGCGGTCCTCGGAAGCAAGTTTCATCGAACGCTGTGCGCGCCCGCCCTCGTTGTCAATCGCATCGCCACGAACAGTCACTACCACGCTGGTGCTCGTGCATTCCTCGCCGGCGCGCAAGACGGCTGGCGCCAGAACGAGTGGCTGTAGAAAGCGTGTCGTGGAGCCGTCGGATGAATCAGTCTGCTCGATGAGTGTCACTTCATCAGCCTTGCTTCGCGCCATGACGCGCGTTGCGGCGGGCTCGCTGCGCGACCAGCGTTCGTTGTCTTCGTTACCGGTGACCGACATCCGAACTTCAAATGCGGTGACTTCACCAACAACACCCCAACGTTCAATGGTGGCGCGGGTTGGCTCCAAATTGCTTGACAGCACTTGTGCGTCAGTCTGCGGTGCTCGCTCTGAAAGCACGGAAAAGAATGCACCGTTGTCGGGCGCGACCGGCTTTGTTGCTGCGCAGCGTGCCAGCGCGAATGGCACAAGTAGCAACGCCATGAACACCATGGCTGGCGAACATGCGGCCCCGTGATGACGATGCAGGGTTTCTGCGTGGCTTCGTGTCATTTGGTTGGAAGTCCCTTTTTCTGCCACAAATCAAGCAGTGCTTGCCCAGTAGTTGCCTCAATGACTGAACCATCATCACTGGAACGCTTCAGCAGAATGCCGCGCTCATCAACCAACTGTGCGATCGCCGGCGCCTCCAGCGTGGTCTGCGTTGCAATGTTGTATCCCTTGGCCGTGGGTACTTGGCGATCAACACGCTGCGCCAGTCGGCCGCTCCGTGGATCGAAGCAATAGAAACCGTAGTCAGCGGGCGCGTCAACTTTCGGGAAGAGGCGTGGCAAGACCAGTGACTCTGCTTGCGACAGATAGCCAACTTCCGGAATCGGCCAGCGCCGTGGTTCCGTGGCAACTTCCTTCGGCACCACGTCCGCCACCTCCAGAATCGGTCGTGGCGATCCGCTGGTTGGTTCACTGCGAATACCCAATTGCGTTGATGTGCTGCTCGCGCGATCCTTGCGCATCGTGGAGCGCACGGTCCAGAATTCGCGCCCACGATCCCAGCGCGTCCAGTAGCGCGCCTCGGTATCGCTGAAGGCCGTGCCAGTAGCGTCAAGAAGCGTGCGAACCTGCATGCGCACCAGCAATCCACGCTCTTTTTCGGTCTTGGTCCATTCCGACTCGCGCCGATCTGGATTGGCCAAACCCTGCGCGGCATCGATCACCACCATGGTCATGTAGCCCACATCTTTCACATCACCCGTGGCATCAACGCGCGTGATCCGGTACCAGCGCGGCGCAGGGGCCTCGCCCTTTGCTCCCACGGGATCAAGTGCGCGACGCATTGCTTCTTCATCAAGGCCCCGGAGGAGGTGATCACCGCGCGCAATGCGTCCAGAGCGTTCGTCCGCAAGAGCGGCTTGGTTGGCAACCTGCATGGTGCGGAACGATCGTTCCAAGAGCTGTGACACCGAAGCGAAGTCTTGTTCCGCCAAGAGCGACGAAATCACTACAAACTCATTGGGTGCAAATTGCAGAATGAAGTAGCCCTGAACGGCCGAAACTTCATCGTCACCACTGCCTTCGCGCAAGGACGTGTACAGCAGGGCAGCGGGGCGCCCATCAAGTTCAAACTCCTTGCGCGAGCGAACGGCAAACACAGCGTTTGGCGATGGGCGCTCGCTGACGCTCTTGACGTAGGAGTCGATCTGTTGCGCGGGCGTACTTGTTGCATCGCTCGCCACCAAGCGCGAAACCCGGAGAACGAATCGCGGCGGATCGGCGCGCTCCGAAATAGTCCACTGCGCAGAGATGCCGCTGCCATCGGCGCGCATGATGCTCTGCACGGGCGGTCGAAAGCGCATTCCCAGCACTTCAAACTCCAGGTACTTGGGGTCGAGCCCATCATTCGCTGCTGCCGCGGCTCCGGGCGGGGGGGTGCCGGTGCCTGCCGGCGCGCGGGGGGTGGTGGCGGAACTGCTCGCGCCCGGCGCGTTGGTCGGCTTCTTCGGCGGAGTTTGGCGACCGCTCCCGGTGTTATTGGGACTTTGCAGAGGAGCCTCAGGGGCTTGACCGTGGGCCTGAATCGACAATATCACACTGAAACTAGTTAGAAACAGGCAGGCATTTCTCTGGAGAAATTGGCGCATGGGGGGTTCCTGTCTCAAGAAAGCCGTGGTCCGGTAAAGGGCGGAGTGCCCGAAGTCCGTGGAAGGCTAGCTGTTCCAACTCAATGAGGTTAACGTCGGTTTGACCCAAGGGTCTGTCATCGGTTCTCTGAACAGGGGTGTTGACAGTTTGCGGAGTTTGGGTATCCTCCCCGATTCGCGTCTTTCCAGCCACATGTGCCCGGCAACGTGCTGAGCACTGATTGGAACGATGACGAAGCTGGATTGAGGACAGATACACCCATGCAGGGCGGCAAGATTCGAATCCGAATGGAAGCCTACGACCACCAGGCGCTTGACGCGTCTGCACGGGAAATCGTGGATCACGCAAAGCGCACGGGCGCGCACGTTGCCGGCCCGGTGCCGCTGCCAACGCGCCGAGAGATCTACACCGTCCTTCGTTCGCCGTTCGTCGACAAGAAGAGCCGCGAGCAGTTCGAGATCCGCACTCACAAGCGCATCATCGACATCATCGAACCAAATCACCGCACGGTCGAGGCCCTCAACCGCCTCGTTGTGCCCGCCGGCGTCTTTGTAAAGATCAAGGCCTAAGTCACTCGTCGGGTTCGCGCTCCACGCGCAACCCATTCTTCACCTGCCGCGTCGCTTGCATCAAGCAAACCGACCTCCGGCAAATCACCAGGAACCGCAGACGCGCCAGTGGGCGCCAACCTGACGGAACCGCAGCGCAGGAACAATGCACATGACGCACACAGCGCCTGGCAAGACCGGCATCCTTGGCAAGAAAATCGGCATGACCCGATTCTTCAAGCCCGATGGAACCAACATCCCCGTCACCGTCATCATGGCGGGACCCTGCGTTGTCACACAGGTGAAGACCGTTGCAAGCGATGGCTACTCAGCCGTCCAGCTCGCCTTCGACGACATGAAGGCTCGCACGAGCACGCAGGCCATGATCGGCCACGATGCGAAGGCCGGCAGCACCCCGAAGCGCCAGCACCGCGAACTTCGTCTTGCCAGCGACGCTGAGGCCGAGGCCTTCACCGTTGGTCAAGAAGTCAAGATCGACACGCTCGCTGCATTGAAGTTCGTTGACATCATCGGAACTTCAAAGGGTAAGGGCTTCGCCGGCGTCATGAAGCGTTACCGCTTCAAGGGCCAGATTGCTACCCACGGCGTTGAGCGTAAGCATCGCTCCCCTGGATCGATCGGTTCGCACGGTACTGACCGTGGACACGGTGCAAAGATCAAAAAGGGCAAGCGCATGGCTGGTCGCATGGGTGACGAACAAGTCACCATCCGCTCGCTCGATGTCGTGAAGATCGATGTCGAAAACAACATTCTTCTCGTGAAGGGTGCCGTCCCCGGCGCCAGCAACGGGATTCTTTTCATCAAGACCCCTGGTCGACTCTACAAGCGAAAGGTGCGTATCCAGGCTAGCGCCTAATGGCGTTAACTTGGGATTGCGAAGGCCGTCGCCATTCAGGCGCGGAACCACGCGGTCACGACAAATAAACGAACTGCTGGCAGCCTAAACCTGCCAGCAACTCAAGGAACCTGAGTCAAATCCTGCCCGCCGCCACTGAATAACAGGCGTCGGGAGGAGGAGGCGAATGCGGACAACCCGCGAAGGTAAGTAACAATGATCGAACTTCCGATTCTCAACTCCGAAGGCAAGCAGGTCGACGTCCTCAAGATCGACGAGACCCTGTTAGGTGGCGAAATCCGCCACGCCCTGCTCAAGCAGGCCTACGTCGTCACCCACGGTAACCAGCGCCAGGGCTCAGCTCGCACCAAGAGCCGCGGCTCCGTGCAGGGCTCAACCCGCAAGCTCTACAAGCAGAAGGGCACGGGAAGCTCCCGCGTCGGCGCCTCGCGCGTCCCCGGACGCAAGGGTGGTGGCGTTGCGTTTGCGAAGACCCGCACCCGCGAGGACTTCCGCACTGACCTCACCAAGAAGATGCGCCGACTTGCCAACCGCAACGCCCTCCTGGCGAAGCTTGTTGACAACGAAGTGAAGTGCTTCGACTCACTGGCATTTGCCGAGCCGAACACCAAGACCTTCGCCGGCATGATGAAGAAGGTCGGTATCAACCGAACCTGCCTCGTCGCCGTGAACCCAGCCAACCGAACTGCCATGGCGTCTGCGCGCAACATCGAAGGCGTTGATGTTCGCCGCATCGAGCAGCTCAATGTGTTCGACCTCCTCAACCACCGCTTCCTCGTTGTTGACAAGGCCTCACTCGCCTCGTTCATCGATGAGACTTGCTACCCAGTCGCCGAGAAGACTGAGGCCTGAGCCCTCTGAAAGGCCAATCAACGATGGAACCCACAACAGTCATCAAGATGCCGATCATCACCGAGAAGGTGACGGCTGCCAGTGAATTCAACCAATACGCGTTCCACGTTGACCACCGCGCAACGAGGACCGACGTCAAGAAGGCTATTGAAGCCATCTACGGCGTCACGGTTGTCGCGGTACGGACTCAGGTCCGTCAAGAGCGTGATCGCACTTACAAGTACGGCAAGACCCTCGGTAAGACTTGGAAGCGGGCAATGGTCCGCGTCGCCGACGGACAAAAGATCGAGCTGTTCTAAGAAATAGGAACAGGAGCAACACATGGCAATTCGCGTCTACAAACCAACAACGAACGCCCGGCGTAATGCCTCGGTGAACATGCACATCGAGGTGACTAAGAAGTCACCCGAGAAGAGCCTGCTTCGCCCCTTGCACAAGACGGGTGGCCGTAACTGCCAGGGCAAACTCACCGTCATTCAACAGGGTGGCGGTCACAAGCGCCGCTACCGCCTCATTGACTTCAAGCGCCAGAAGGACGGCATGAAGGCAACGGTGGTCGGGATCGAATACGACCCAAACCGCACGTGCCACATTGCTCTCTTGAAGTACGAAGACGGCACGCTTCGCTACATCTTGGCTCCGAAGGGCCTGACCGCTGGCGATTCGGTGTTGAGCTCCGCTGATCAAATCGATCCGCGCGCCGGCAACTGCATGCCGTTGAAGCACATCCCAACTGGTCTCGAAGTTCACAACATCGAAGCCACTCCCGGACGCGGCGGCACCATGGTTCGTGCTGCAGGCATCGGCGCCCGCTTGACCAACAAGGAAGGTCGCTTCGCAACCCTCGTGATGCCATCGGGCGAAATTCGCCAAGTGCTTCTCGAGTGTCGTGCAACCGTCGGAATGGTCGGCAACCCTGACAACTCAAACGTTGTCCTCGGTAAGGCTGGTCGCGCTCGTTGGCTCGGTCGCCGCCCACGCACCCGTGGTGTTGCAATGAGTCATCATCAGCATCCACACGGTGGTGGTGAAGGTCGCTCCAAGGGCGGCCAGGATCCTTCCAACGCAAGCGGAACGCTCTCAAAGGGCGGTCGCACTCGTCGCTACGGACTCTCGTCCGACAAGCTCATCATTCGTCGTCGCAAGAGTCGCCGTTACGGCCAGCTCAAGCTCTAAGAACACACCCCCGGAGAACACGCCATGTCCCGTTCACTTAAGAAAGGCCCCGTT
The DNA here is from genome assembly GCA_945890745.1 of Phycisphaera mikurensis NBRC 102666. Lineage (GTDB taxonomy): Bacteria > Planctomycetota > Phycisphaerae > Phycisphaerales > SM1A02 > UBA966. The sequence continues at coordinate 13,164 of CAMDCW010000008.1, read as the reverse complement.
GTTGACGAGAAGTTGTTCCGTCGCGCGGAGGCAATGCAGGCCAGCACCGGCAAGCGCTCGCCGATCAAGACCTGGCGCCGTGCATGCACGGTCGTTCCAGAGTTTGTCGGCCTGACCTTTGCGGTCCACAACGGTCGCAGTTTCGTCGAAGTCTTCATCAGTGAAGAGATGGTCGGGCACAAGCTCGGCGAGTTCTCGCACACGCGCACCTTCAAGGGTCACACCAACAAGAAGGAAGGCATCTAAGTCCGCGATGGCGCCCCGCGCCATCATGCACTTGAATGAATAACACCATGGCTTCCAAAGACACCAAACAGTACGCCGCGTCCCACAAGTTCGCCCGCATCGCGCCCCGCAAGGCGCGACTGGTTGCGGACATGATTCGCGGCAAGAAGATCGAAGACGCGATTGCCGTCCTCGACTTCAGCCCACGCCGCGGCGCGTGGTTCATCAAGACTGTCCTTCGCAGCGCGGTTGCAAATGCAGAGGAGGCCAACCTCGATGTTGGTCGTCTCTTCGTGAGCGAAAGCCGCGTCGACGAAGGTCCGACCATCAAGCGTTTCCAGCCAAAGGATCGCGGTCGTTCGCACCCAATCATGAAGCGCACTAGCCACATTCACGTCTCCGTCGACGTCCGCTGACGTCCACACACAGGAACACCCACAATGGGACAGAAGACCAACCCTTTCGGATTCCGCGTCGGAGTGACCGAGGCTCACAAGAGCCGCTGGTTTGCACCTAAGGCGCTCTTCGGCGAACTGCTCGTCGAGGATTACAAGATCCGCAAGTTCATCGACAAGCGCCTGAACCGCACGCCTCCTTACGCGGCAGTGAGCGATGTCTACATCGAGCGCACCCGTGAAGAACTCTCGGTCATCGTGAAGACCGCCCGTCCGGGCCAGGTCGTCGGCCTCAAGGGCGCCGAGATCGAGCGTCTCACCAAGGATCTTGAGGCTCTCACCGGCCGCAAGGTTGGCATCAAGATCATCGAGATCAAGAATCCGGAAATCGTTGCCCGCCTCATCGGCGAGTCGATGGCCGAACAGATCAAGAAGCGTGCGAACTACCGCCGCGTCGTGAAGCAGCGTGCCGAAGGCGCAATGCAGAACGGTGCCAAGGGCATCCGCATCCTCATGGCTGGTCGACTCGGCGGCGCCGAGCTCGCACGCACCTTCGACACTCGCTTGGGTTCCATCCCACTGTCGACCTTGCAGGCCAACATCGATTTCTCGATCACCCACGTTGAAACCACCTACGGAATCATCGGCATCAAGGTCTGGGTCTACAAGGGCCTGTTCGAGCAAGCCGAAGACGACACCACCACCAACGCAGCTGGCGGACGCGCACGCGCCCGCGGCCGTCGCTGATAAAGAAGAAGCAAACAGGACCAAACGATGTCAAACCTGATTCCAAAGCGAGTCAAATTCCGCAAGCAGCAGCGCGGCAAGATGAAGGGCAAAGCCACCCGCGGCAACTATGTCGCCTTCGGTGACTACGGCCTTCAGTGCCTCGAGACGCATTGGCTCTCCGGCCGTCAGCTTGAAGCTGGCCGTGTTGCAGCGCAGCACTTCCTGCGTCGCCAGGGCAAGGTGTTCATCCGTGTCTTCCCAGACAAGCCAATTTCCAAGAAGCCGCTCGAAACCCGCATGGGTAAGGGTAAGGCTGAAGTGGACTTCTGGGCTGCCTGCGTGAAGCCTGGCACCGTGCTGTTTGAGATCGCGGGCGTGCCCGAGGATCTGGCCAAGCAGGCATTCGCGCGTATCGCACACAAGATGCCAGTTCGTTGCCGCTTCGTCGGCCGCCGACTTGCAGTCTGATCAGTCATTGAATTCCACCCGAACTACTCCACTCGAAAGGCAGCCAAAAGATGAAGGCAGCTGAAGTCAAAAAGCTCCGCGACGAAGAAATCGCCGCCGAAGCAGCCCGTCTCCGCAAGAAGCTCTATGAGCTCCGCGCCCAGACGATCACTGAGAAGATCAAGGACTCGTCCCAGTTCAAGAAGAATCGCCAACTCTTGGCGCGTCTTCTGACCGAGCGAACCACCCGCATGAAGAAGGTCACCACGTGAGTACCAAGGCAGAGATCAACGTCACTGAGAACGCTCAGCATCGCATCGGCATCGTCGAAACCGCCTCGCGCGAGAAGACGCGCAAGGTGACGATCCAGTACGTCTCCAAGCACCCCAAGTACGGCAAGTACGTGCGTAAGCGCACCGTCCTGCATGTGCATGATGCGAAGAATGAGACCGGCGTCGGCGACCGCGTTGAAATCGCGGAGTGCCGTCCGATTTCCCGAACCAAGCATTGGACCGTTGTCCGCGTTGTAGAGAAGGCTCCGGCGAAGGCCGAGATGGTCTTTGAAGCAGACGCTGGCACCAAGAAGAAGAAGTGAATTGATGGGGCAATGAGCCCCGCGCAACACGTCCCGATTTCGGGACAACGAAGACAGGAACAAGCATGATTCAGAAGGAATCCAGACTCGAAGTGGCTGACAACAGTGGCGCAAAGGTCGCCATGGTGATCGGCGTACTCGGCGTCTCTACCGCCACCGGACGTTTCACCCGCGCCTCCATGGGCGTCGGTGACCGCGTGATCTGCGCCATCAAGGACGCGATCCCGAACGGCCAAGTCAAGTCCGGCGATAAGGCTGAGGCAGTCATCGTCCGCGTGAAGTCACCGACCCGCCGCTCCGATGGCAGCTACGTTCGATTCGATTCGAACGCATGCGTCCTCGTTGACAAGGAAGGCAATCCGAAGGGCACCCGCATCTTCGGCGCCGTCGCTCGTGAGCTTCGCGAGAAGAACTTCATGAAGATCGTGTCCCTCGCTACGGAGGTCATCTAATGCCAGCCCACATCCGCAAGGGTGATGTTGTCTTCGTCCGCTCTGGCTCCGACAAGGGCAAGACCGGTGAGGTCGTCTCAGTTGATCCTTCAACCTCGCGCTGCGTGGTGAAGGGGATCAATCTCCGCACCAAGCACATGAAGCCGACTCAATTGCGTCCAAAGGGCGCGATCGTCAAGCTTGAACTCCCGATCCACATTTCCAAGGTCAGCCCGATCGCTGACGGCAAGCCCACTCGCGTGCGCTTCGCCGTGAAGGCCGACGGCTCCAAGGTTCGCGTTGCTGCTAAGAGCGGCAAGGAACTCGGCGTCGTCTCCCCAGCTCGCAAGACCCCGGCCGCAGCCGCCGGCAAGAAGGCTAAGTGAGCCCAAACATGACCACCACAGCCACCAAGTCCAGGCTCCACACGATGTATATGGAGCAGGTCGCCCCGAAACTCATGAAAGAGTTCGGTCTGACCAACATCAACCAAGTTCCGGTGATCGAGAAGGTCATCGTCAACACCGGCGTCGGCAAGCAACTGGAAAACCAGAAGCTCAAGCCCGAGATCCGCGACACGGTGTACGACACCTATCGCAAGATCACCGGCCAGAAGGCCGTCATGACCATTGCCAAGAAGAGCGTCTCGAACTTTAAGGTTCGCGAAGGCGCCCCCAGCGGCTTCATGGTCACGCTTCGTCGCGACAAGATGTGGAGCTTCCTCGATCGTCTCATGAACCTCGCGATTCCGCGTATCAAGGACTTCCGAGGCGTCAATGATCGATCATTCGACAAGGGCGGTTCCTGGAGCTTCGGCCTCAGCGAGCAGGCCGTGTGGCCGGAGATCAACATGGCGAGCGTGACGTTCTTCCACGGAATGAACATCACCATCGTCTTCCGCAACAGCGATCCCAAGATGAGCCGATTCGCGTTGGCTGAATTGGGAATGCCGTTTGAGAAGCCTGAAGACCGCAAGAAGAAGTAATCGAAACAAACCCAGAGGTCGGCACGCGCCGGCCCAAACGAACGAATCACTGAACGATCGAACTGACCGAAAGCTCGACAAGGAACACCTGAATGGCTAGCAAGCGAGTATTTGCAAAGATGAGTCGGAAGCCGAAGTTCTCAAGCCGAGAGCAGCTCCGGTGCGAGATCACAGGCCGCGCCCGTGGCAACTATCGCAAGTTCCGTATTTGCCGACACATGCTCCGGGAGCTCGCGCTCCAGGGCATGGTCCCCGGCATGCGTAAGGCGTCCTGGTGACCCTCTCCAAGATCAACGAATTAGAAGGAGCCGAACATGGCGCTTCAAGACCTCACCGCTGACATGCTCACCCGCATCCGTAACGCCTGCCGAAATCGGGCGAAGCAGGTGCTCGTCCTCAACAACAAGCTCAACCACGGAGTGGCTGGAGTCCTCGTCAAAGAGGGCTACATCCGCAGCTTCGAACTCGTCGCCGACGGCCGTCAAGGCCTCATCCGCGTCGACCTCAAGTACGGCCCCCGTGGCGAGATGCTCATTCATCACCTCGAGCGCGTTTCGCGTACCGGTTGCCGCGTGTACCGCGGTGTCGAGGAACTTCCGCGCCCGATGTCGGGTCTCGGTATTGCCATCGTTTCCACCAGCCACGGCGTCATGAGCGATCGCGAGTGCCGCGAGAAGCGCCTCGGCGGCGAAGTCGTCGCGACCGTCGGTTGACCATTCACAGCGACTCAGGAGCAGCAGCATGTCTCGCATCGCACGTAAGCCCGTCATGATCCCCGCAGGAGTAAAGGTTGCCGTTAATCCGGCTTCCAGAACTGTTAATTTCGAGGGTCCCAAGGGCAAACTCTCAATGACGTACCGACCAGAAGTCGGCGTCAAACTTGAGGGTGCCATTGTCGAAGTCACCATGGATCCCGCGATCGTGGACCTCGGCAGCAACCGGGCCTTCTGGGGCACCACTCGCGCACTCATCGCTACGGCGGTTGAAGGCGTGCTCAAGGGCTACGAGAAGAAGCTCGAAATCGTCGGCGTCGGTTGGGGTGCCAAGGTGCAGGGCAAGAAGCTCGTGCTCACCGTGGGCTTCGCCAACACCCTCGATGTTGCCATCCCCGATGGCGTCAAGGTTGAGGTGGTCCAGATGATGATCACCGTCAGCGGACCGGACAAGCAGGCGGTTGGCGAGTTCGCCTCCAAGTGCCGCGCCAAGCGTAAGCCAGAACCGTACAACGGCAAGGGCATCAAATACACCACTGAAGTCATCCAGCGCAAGCAGGGTAAGGCGTTCGGCTCCTAAGCCGCGCATTGAAGGAATACGACCATGGACAAGAGCACAGCAAAGACTTTCCGCCGCGACCGACGCAAGAAGGGCATGCGCAAGACCCTCTCGGGTACGCCAACGCGTCCCCGCCTCAGCGTCTATCGCTCGCTGCAACACATTTACGCGCAGCTCATCGACGATCTGGCCGGATGCACCGTTGCATCCGCAAGCTCGCTCGATGTTTCTGCCGTGGCCAAGAAGGGCGGCAACATTGGTGCCGCCAAGGAAATTGGCAAGGCCCTCGCCGAGCGCGCGAAGCAGGCTGGAGTTACCACCGTTGTCTTCGACCGCAACGGCTTCCGTTACCACGGCCGTGTCGAGGCTGTTGCTGAGGGCGCCCGCGAGGGCGGCCTGCTGTTCTGAGCCGATTAAACACCCGAATCCACTGCCTACGCAGACGAATTAAAGCGAGTCCAAGACATGGCTGAGCTCATCGACGAATCATCAAGCATCGAGTCCACTACGGTGGGCGTGTATCGCACCAGTTCCACCGTTGCCGGCGGACGCCGCTTCAGCTTTGCCGCGCTCGTCGTGGTCGGCGACAAGCAGGGCCAAATCGGCATCGGCTACGCCAAGAGCAAGCAAGTTCCGCTTGCTGTTGAGAAGGCGCAGAAGGAAGCCCGTCGCAAGATGGTTCGCTACCCGCTGCTCCGCAAGACCATTCCGCATGCCGTTGAAGGTCACTTCGGTGCCTCAAAGGTGCGCTTGGTTCCTGCCAACCCAGGTACCGGCGTTCTCGCCGGCGCCGCAGTGCGCGCTGTTCTTGAGATGCTCGGCATCCAGGACTGCCTCACCAAGGGCTACGGCTCGACCAACCCAAAGAACCTCGTCAAGGCCGTGATCAATGCGCTCGAGCAGTTGCAGACCCGTGAAAAGGTTGAACAACTCCGCGGCGTGAGCATCGGTGCTACCTACGTCGAAGAGTCAGTTGAACGTGGCTTGGCTGCAATGCCGCAAGCCAAGTCTGGCGACAAGATGCAGGCTCCAAAGAACACCCTCGGCGACGAGCGTCGTCGTGGTGGTCGCGGCGGCCCACGCGCTCCGCGTCGTTTCGACGAGTCCCCAGCTGCTGCGCCTGCTACTCCAGCTGCTCCAGCACCGTCCGCGCCACCAGCCTCCTGAATTTCTACAGTTTCCTGATTTAGTTAACGATCCATACACCTCTTTACTTCCTCGAAGCTTTCATAGCTTCCAAGGCAAGGAACACCCCCCGCCATGATGATTCATGACATTACGAAGGTCGCCGGCAAACACCGTCCTCGCAAGCGCGTTGGTCGCGGCGAAGGCAGCGGTATTGGCGGTACCAGTACCCGCGGTCACAACGGCGCCAAGAGCCGTGCAGGTTGGTCGAGCCGACCCGGCTACCAGGGCGGCGCAACGCCGTTCATGCGTCGCTTCCCCAAGCGTGGCTTTAAGAATGGCTTCCGAACCCTGTTCCACGTGGTCAACGTGCAGGTCCTCGACAAGCACTTCGAAAATGGCGCCACCGTTGATGTGGCTGCGCTCGCCAAGATCGGCCTCGTGCCGGACGCGACGTTGCCGCTCAAGGTCCTCGGCCATGGTGACATCACCAAGAAGCTGAAGATCGTCGCCGCGAAGTTCTCCGTGACTGCCAAGGAAAAGATCGAGAAGGTTGGCGGCACCGCCACCGTTGTTGAGTAAGAACCTGAATGCTTAGCGCCTTCGCCAACATCTTCCGTATCGCCGAGTTGCGCAACCGCGTGCTCTTCACGCTTGGCGTGTTGGCCGTCTATCGCATCGGATTCTGGATTCCGGTGGTTGGAGTTGATCAGTCAGCCTTGGTTGAAAATGCCAAGACTGCGGCAACCAACGCCACTGGCTTTGGTCGCTTGCTGCAGTTTGCCAGCATCTTCTCGGGCGGCTCGCTCGGTCAAAGCACCATCTTCGGCCTGGGCATCATGCCCTACATCACTGCTTCGATCATCTTCCAGTTGTTGCAAGCGGTCTACCCGCCACTGCAGGAACTGAAGAAGGAAGGGCAGTCTGGCCAGCAGAAGATCATGGAGTGGACCCGGTACGTCACCGTGGGTCTCTGCATTGTTCAGGGCTATATCTGGCTCAATTACCTGCGCGGCACCAACCTGGTGCAGCCGATGTTCCTGCAGAGTGCACCGCAGATCGCCATCTTCTTTGTGGTGGGTATCACCGCATTGACGGCCGGCAGTCTGTTCCTCATGTGGCTCGGCGAGCAAATCGACAAGTACGGCATTGGTAACGGCGTCTCCATCATTCTGACCGCGGGCATCCTCAGCCGCATGCCGAACGCTATCGGCTGGGTTGTTGAGAACTTTGACCCACGCCAGACCGCCGAGCCGGGCAAGATTGGTATTGCTGGACTCGCCATTCTGGTGCTGAGTTTCGTAGGCATCACCGCTGGTGCAGTCATCATGACCGTTGCCACGCGACGCATTCCGATTCAGCAGGCCAAGCACACGCGTGGTCGCAAGGTCTACGGCGGTCAGAAGCACTACCTGCCGTTGCGCATCAATCACTCGGGCGTGATGCCGATCATCTTCGCGAGTTCGTTGATGATCTTCCCGTCCGCCATCTTTGGTGCTTGGGATAACGCCACCGCCAATGATTCGGTTGTGAAGGGTTTCACCACCTTCATCGCCCGCGAGAGTCAAATTGGAACGTTCCCGTACATCGTGTGCGAAATCGCCATGATCTACTTCTTTGCGTACTTCTGGACCACTGTTCAGATGAGCCCCGACGATATGGCCAAGCAGTTGAAGGACCACGGTTCTTTCATCCCTGGTCTTCGCCCTGGGCCGCGCACCGCTGAATACTTGCAGACCGTCCTTGGTCGGATCACCTACGTCGGCGCTGGATTCTTGGCGATCATCGCCGTGATTCCAACCTTGGTGACGCAGGCCATGGGCATTCCCTTCCAGGTTTCGCAGTTCCTGGGTGGTACCGGTCTTCTGATTGTTGTCTCCGTTGGTCTGGATCTGATTCAGCGCCTCGAGGCCAACTTGGTCATGCGTAACTACGAAGGCTTCTCCGGTCAGGGCGGCGACGCTCGTGGCAGTCGGATGAGGAGCGCACGCGGATGAATCAAGTCGCTGCCGAGCTTCATGGATCCACGAACGCTGCGCTCCCAAGCGCACTTTCGCATGGAACACCGATTGCTCAGGCAGGCACTTCCGTTTCAAGTGGTCGCGCTGCCATGAACCTTCGTTCTGCAGAAGAGATTGTCGCCATCGAACGCTCTGGTGTTGTTGTGGCTGCTGCCCTCGAAGCCGCTGAAGCAGCAGTTGTTGCTGGCGTGAGCACGGCCGAGCTTGATGCGTTGGTGCGCGCGACCATCGTTGCGCACGGCGCAGAGCCATCCTTCCTTGGATATCCGCATGCTGCAGGTGGACCGGCTTTCCCGGCATCGTCCTGCATCAGCGTGAACAATGAAGTGGTGCACGGCATTCCCGGCGCACGCGTACTTAATGCAGGCGACGTAGTAAAGATTGATGTTGGAGCACGCTTTGCGGGATGGTGCGCTGATGCCGCCGTCACCGTGCGCGTTCCTGCGAACACGAATCACGCATTCAATGCGCACGCTACTGATGCCATGGTCATCAGCAATGCAGCCATTGATGCATTCATCGCCGACTCATGGCAGACCCTGCATGTTGGCATCGCTGCCATGCAGCCCGGTGTGCGCTGGAGCGAAGTAGCTGACCGTATGCAGCGCTTTGCGGTTTCTCGCGGGCACGGCATGGTGGATGGCTGGCACGGACATGGCGTTGGTCGTTCGGTGCACGAGGCTCCGCAGGCTCCGTCGAACGTTTCAGCTGGTCTGCGCGAGTTCCGTGATTTCACGCTGCTCCCCGGCATGGTGCTGGCGATCGAGCCGATCGTGGTCATGGGTGCGCAGGGCGTCATTGATGATTCCGGATGCCTGATCCCCGTACCAGTATCAGTAGCAGCCGACCAATGGACAGTGGCTGTTGCCCCTGGACTGGTGGCCGCTCATGTTGAACACACAATTGCAGTGACCCGCTCGGGTCCTCGCATTCTCACTCGCCGCACGGGCGTCCGTGCCGGCATCGCCCTGAACGATTGCAATGGAGGCAGCAGCCGACTCCTCGGCTGACGTCATATGGCTACGAAAGAGTTACATGGCTAAGGAAGACAAGATCACGCTCGACGCTGAAGTGGTGGAGGCTCTGCCGGACGCAATGTTCCGGGTCAAGCTCCAGAACAACCAGGAGATCCTGGCTTACGTAAGCGGCAAGATGCGCAAGTTCTTCATCCGAATTCTTCCTGGCGACAAAGTCACCATTGAACTCAGCCCATACGACATGACCAAAGGCCGCATCGTCTACCGCTTCTAAACCCGCGCCTCGCGCGACAACCGCATTTCACCGCCTCGAACACCAGTCACTTAACCACAAGGAAACACCATGAAAGTCCGCAGCAGCATCAAGCGCCGAACCATGGATTGCCAAATCGTCGTCCGCAAGGGCAAGCGCTTCGTCATCAACAAGAAGAACCCCCGTCTCAAGCAGCGTCAAGGCTAAGAACCGCCGCTGATCACCGTCCTCCTGCATCAACCTGATGCACAAGACAATCACGGCACGCAACGAAGGAAACACACTATGCCCCGTATCGCAGGCATCGACATCCCGGAAAAGAAGAAGATTCGCTTCTCGCTCCGCTACATCTTCGGCATTGGTCCGAAGGTCGCGGACGACATTCTCGCCAAGCTCGGCATCGACGGTGAGCGTCGCGCCAGCACTCTTGATGACAAAGAAGTCGCCAGCATTGCAGGCGAAATCGATGCCAATCATCCAGTGGAAGGTGCACTCCGTCGCCAGGTCCAGCAGGACATTCAGCGACTGAAGGACACCAAGAGCTACCGCGGCGAGCGTCATCGCAAGAACCTCCCAGTGCGTGGACAGCGCACTCGCACCAACGCACGCACCCGCAAGGGTCGCAAGAAGACGGTTGCCGGCAAGAAGGGCGTGAAGGGCTAATTAGCCCCGATACCCCGTTCACCGATTACCGACTGATAGCACCTCAAGGAGCACACAGACATGGCAAGCAAGAAAAAGGTCCGCAAGAACGTAACGAAGGGCGTAGTTCACGTCAACGCTTCGTTCAACAACACCATGGTGACCATCACCGACGTCAATGGCGAGACCATTTCATGGGACTCAGCTGGCAGCGTTGGATTCAAGGGCGCCCGCAAGAGCACGCCGTTTGCGGCGAGCCGCGCGAGCGAGAAGGCCGCCGGCAAGGCGCGTCGTCTTGGCATGAAGGAAGTGGAAGTGCGCGTCAAGGGCCCGGGTCCGGGTCGCGAGAGCGCCGTCACTGCCCTTTACGCCGCTGGCCTGAAGGTCACCACCATCGAAGATTGCACGCCGATTCCGCACAATGGCTGCCGTCCACCGAAGAAGCGCCGCGTCTAAAGCGGCATCGACTTTGTCCCTCTGCCGCAACAGGGGGGCGCGACCGGCTCCGGCAGCGGTCACGCCCATCCGAACAGGCAGAGGATTCCTCACAAAGGGTTCATCGACCAGCAAGTGGTCAGCCCGAGGTCCTGCCGGACCGTTACTAGGAGATTGAATCATGCATATCCGCTGGCGTGGACTCGAACTTCCCTACCGCCTCGAAAAAGACGAGCGCTCGGCTACCCCGACGTTCGGACGATTCACAGCAGAGCCCTTTGAGCGTGGCTTCGGTACGACGATTGGCAACAGCCTTCGCCGCACGCTGCTCTCAAGTCTCGAAGGTGCAGCAATCACCAAGGTCAAGATCGCGGGCGTGACCCACGAATTCTCGACCATGCCTGGCGTTCTTGAAGATGTCACTGACATCATCCTGAACATCAAGGGCCTGATTGTCAGCATGGACATCGAGTGCGATGAACCCAAGACCATGCGTCTGATGGCCGAAGGCCCAGGCGAAGTCACCGCTGATCTGATCGAGGCTGATCCTTCGATCACCATTCATAATCCCGACAAGATCATCGCCACGCTGACCGACAAGCGCGACTTTGCAGTCGAGTTCACCGTGCAGCGCGGTCGTGGCTATATGCCCGCCACCGAGCAGCACAAGCGTGAAGAAGACCAAGTGCTCGGCGAGATCGCTGTTGACGCGATTTACAGCCCAGTGCAGCGCGTGCGTTTCCGTGTCGAGGACACCCGCGTTGGACAGCGCACCAACTATGACCGATTGATCATGGACGTTTGGACCAACGGCACTGTGTCTCCGGACATGGCGATGGTTGAAGCTGCCAAGATCCTGCGCAAGCACCTCAACCCCTTCGTTCAGTACGACGTGGTTGGCAACGAGGTGGTGCCGCATGAAATCTCACAGGAGAATGACAAGGACCTCGAGCTCTTCAAGAAGCTCGGAATGTCGCTTGCCGACCTGGACCTTTCGGTGCGTGCCGGCAATTGCCTCGAAGGTGGCAAGATCCGATTCGTCAGCGAACTGGTGAACAAGACTGAAAATGATCTGCTGGAACTGCGTGCGTTCGGACGTACGAGTCTCCGTGAAGTTAAGAAGAAGCTCGAGGACATGGGACTCAATCTCGGAATGCCGTTGCCGGAGGGCTTCACGCCCCCGACCGCGGGCTGAGCCGGTCCTAAAAGGAAACAACCATGCGTCATCGTATTGCCGGTTACCAACTCAACGTTACGTCCGCTCACCGTCGCTCCATGCTTCGGAACCTAGCGGCCGGTCTGTTCGAACACGGACAGATCACCACCACGCTCCCGAAGGCGAAGGCTGTTCAGCCGTTCGTCGAGCAACTCATCACGATCGCTAAGCGTCCAACGCTGGCATCGCGACGCGAGTTGACCTCACGCTTGACTGACCGCATGGTCTTTGCGTGGGTTGCGGACCCGAACACGAAGGACGAGGTCAAGACTGCCCAGAGCCGACTCTGGGAGCTTCCCGCGACCGACGAGATCGAGTTCAATCGATTCGGCGAGCTCCGCAAGGCGCCGCGCCTGATCCAGCACCTTCTCACCAAGGTGGCTCCGCTCTACAAGGATCGCGCCGGCGGCTACACCCGCATCATCAAGCTTGACAAGCGCCGCCTCGGCGATGCGTCGGACTTGGTCATGCTGCAGCTGGTTGGTGGCGAAGAAGGTCCGCAGGTCAAGGGACGCAAGTCCACGCGACGCACTGTTGCGGACAAGCGCACAGCATTCGCCAAGAAGGCGAAGGAGAAGGCGGTCGCTGCGAAGGGCTGAGCCCTGACGCGTCCGTGTTCTTGATTGATACCAAGTGAATTCCGCGCGCCCCAAGGCTTACCTTGGGGCGCGCGTGTTTTTGGCTTGTGCGGATGACATCACGGGGTGGTGACGAGCGGTTGCCAACCGTTCTGGTACGAGAGCCCAGCGGCAGAGTTGATGAGTCGCCGCTCGATCGTGCCGTTGGGCCAAAGTCGGAACAGCACGGTGCCGTTTCCGTTGCTTGCGGTGGGGACCACCGCGAAGCCGATTGGCTGGATGACAGGCGCGGGGGTGGGCGCGGAACCTGGGGGCGCGTTCTGTGGTTCGGTCGCCGCTGGTGCCAGGACTGGTGTCCATACGGGTGCGGCGATGGCTTCGGTGGTTCCGGCGCCAGTAGTGACGACGGCATGAAAGACGACGGCGCCTGCGAGCAGGACGAGACCGGTACCGGTTGAGATTCGTGTGATCATGGGGCGGGATCCTAGTTGGCAGCGGATTCCTGCTCAATCGGGGCGTGGACGGAGGCATCAATTGTCTCGGCTGGCGTTGTGGCATCACGCCCGCTTACTGGTCCGCATTCGCCTTACGAGGACGGCCGCTGAGCGCGGCCCTGTCCTCTCCGGCGCCTGCGGCCAGGTGGGGGTTTTTCACAGCCCGTGGTGTCCAAGTGCTTTCCGTGTGCGAGCCCCCGCAGTGAGCACGGGATCCTCGGTAAGCGGCGTGTGAAACTGAGAAGTCCGGCAGTTGGACGTACGCCCCGTGGGTGCCAACCGGACGAACAGATTCGCCCGAGGCTAAGCGGAACCTTGTGGAGCGCAGCCGTCCGCGTCCGAGG